>JAZSPU010000002.1:0-33075 GCA_045537575.1 Acutalibacteraceae bacterium | reverse complement strand
CGGCGGCTCTCTTATCCGTCCTGAAGCTACAGGCTATGGCGCCGTTTATTACACCGTAGAAATGTTAAAGACTCTCGGCGAAGAGATCAAGGGTAAGACTTTTGCTATCTCCGGCTTCGGTAACGTTGCTTGGGGTACTGTAAAGAAGATTACCGAGCTTGGCGGTAAGGTTGTTACCATTTCCGGTCCCGACGGTTACGTATATGATGAAAACGGTATTGATACCGAAGAAAAGATTCAGTTTATGCTCGATATGCGTGCTTCCTGCCGTGATAAAGTTCAGGATTATGCTGATAAGTTCGGCGTTCCCTTCTTTGCCGGCAAACGTCCTTGGGAGGTTAAGGTTGACGTTGTTATGCCTTGCGCTACCCAGAACGAAGTTGGCATTGAAGATGCTAAGAACATAGTAGCAAACGGCGTTAAGTACTATATGGAAGTTGCTAATATGCCCACCACCGAAGAAGCATTTGAATACTTAAAGGCAAACGGTGTTGTAATTGCTCCTTCCAAGGCTGTTAATGCCGGCGGTGTTGCTGTTTCCGGTTTGGAAATGAGCCAGAACTCTATGAGATACAGCTGGACTGCTGAAGAGGTTGATGCAAAGCTCAAGCAGATTATGACCAACATCTATAAGAGCTCCTTTGATGCTGCTAAGGAATACGGTCTTGAGGGTGACCTCTGCGCAGGCGCTAACATTGCAGGCTTCTTAAAGGTTGCAGAAGCTATGAAGTGGCAGGGCTGCTGCTAATTGCATACATTTTAAAAGATAAAAATACGGTTCTCTTTTGGAGAACCGTATTTTTTTATTGTCGCCATCCTGCTATATCGCTGTTTTCAAAATCATAGGTTAGTTTTTTGCCGTAAACCCTTTCGTAACATTCTTTTTTTAGTTCATAATCTTTTTTAGCCATTAGCGCTGCATTATCACGCGGCGCTAAATTTTTTTCGGGATAAATTACATCCAAAACGTGAAGAATATACCTAAGCTTTGAAAAATTCCCCTTAGGTTTACCCGTCTCTCTTATTTCAACAAAGCAAGAAATGACGGGTTTATTCAGCTTTGCGGCGTAGAAATACGCGCCCTCCTTTGACGGACGGGGCTTTCGGTAATTAAACCATAACTCCTGCTCGGGATAAAGCAGTATTGCCTGACCTTCTTCCAGTTTTTCCCTGAGCACTCCCAGAAAAGAGGTTGCAAGGTATCTGGGCTCTATGGAAATGGGAATAGTATCGGCATAGTTCATTATAAAGCCTAAAAACCCCTTCATAGCAAAATTTGAGGTTTGGCTTATTATAGCTAAGTCCCGTCTTTTAAGATTGTTGGTAAGATGTCTTATAACGGTATTTTCAAGAGGGGAAAAATGATTGCTTGTGATTATAACTCCGCCCTTTACCAGCTGTGCCTTTTCAAGTCCTATAATTTTTGTTTTTCTATTTATAATCTTGGCGGCGGTTTTAGCAATGGTTAATGCTACTGCTTTTTTTATTTTATATGAAGCTTTAGCGCGATTTTCAATAAAGCGTGAGGTTATTTTTCGTTCCTCTGATTTGCTAAGCACGGGATCGTTTATTTCGGTTTTATTATGAAACTGTCCGCTTTCGGCAAAGCTTTTAATATTTTCAATGACCGCTTCACGTTCTTTATTCATTAACATATTCTTATTTTCTCTCCGTTTTTCAAAGCTGTATTAAAGGTTACGCTGCTTTTTGAAATTTCCTTAGCGCGTTCAATAAGTCTCTTCATACAAGCCATATCCTTTTCCCTTTTCTCTTGGTCAAAGGATTCTTTTACAGTGAGTATTTCGGTTAAATAGCCGCTTGTTTTAGCATAGCGCCAAAAATACTCCTCGTACTGAATATTGCTATAATGCCACGGCTTTGAAAAGAGGTTATAATGAATTAAAGAAGGTTGTTTTAAAGGTTCATCCATTTCATCAGGCATAGCGTCCCATTTTCTATCCAGATAATAAATTTTGCCGTTGCATATAGCATTTATATAATCCTGATCGGGCGCCACGCTGTCAAAATGATATTTATTAAGTAGGTTTAAAAAATGTTCTTGGAATTTTTGCTGACGCATTTCCTTTAGGTTCATCAAAAGAATTCCCGAGTTTATGTATTCGGTTTTCTTTACCCCTATTGCCTTTTCGGTATATCCGTACAAATCTGAGTTATGGGAAATTGAGGTATCATAGCATCCGCCCAGCAAATTATCCTTAATATCAATATCGTAAAGATTTGCTATATCGTCGTTAAGAACAATATCGCTGTCAAGGTAAATTGCCTTATCCAAATGCGAAAACATATTGGCAATAAACAGCCTGAAATATATTGCTAAAATGTAGTCACATCTAAAGCGGTTTTCAGTCCTATCATCAAAGGCATCAAGATTAACGGTCATACTTTTAAAGGTAATTTTAATATTATCCCTTTCAAAAGCCTTAAGTCTGCGCATATTTTTATGTTCTAAATCCTTATAAAGAACCGTTATGTCGTACTCTCTTTTCTCTGAGGAATGGTCTGCCAATGAATTAAGCGCCACAGATAAAAACGGCGCGTAAGAATTGTCTATAGCAAAGAATATCGGAATTTGTTTTTTCATAATAAAGCTCCTTAAAATAAATGTGTGGGACTAATTCCCTTGCACAGTTTATAATAAGGAGCTTTTGAAGTAAACCTATTGTTGCATTTTGAGTTTCTACGCCGTTTTTTTGTTACTCTACTAACGTATTTTTTGCTCTACCCTCAGTAGAATGCCCTATAAAACCTATTTGTTTTTCCGTCCCAGCTTTGAAAACCAAGGGAAAGTCAGCGGCCAGATAACGCCGCCTGCAATTACTATAAGAAAATAGCGAACAGTTCTTGCTACAAGAGGATTAACGAAAATCAGTTCAAGGGGAGCTCTTAAACCTTCTTTCACGCAAAGAACCAACGCAATTCCGCACACAGCCTTTAGTATCTGCGCCCACCACACTGCCTTTACCGAGAAGTTTATTCTATAGTAATCTACAGTATAAACCACCCAAAGTCCGATTATACAGCCAAACAGAGTGCAACCGTTTTTAATGGCGGAGATGAGATTTTCGTTTGCCTCGGCTATAGCCGGATCAACGTAAGAGGTAATAATTTGAATTGGCGCGTGATTGCCAAAAATAAAGTAAAGAAGAGCGCCGCCTACCATAAGGGTGAGAACGGATAGAATTATATACATAGTTTTGGGAGAATTTTGAGCCTTTTTAAAAAGAGGAAAACCTACGAACACTAAAGTGAGCGCAATTACAACCGAAACGCCTACGTCAAGCAGAGTATGAACCCCGAGATAAAGACGGGAAAAAGGAACCAGTATGCACATAAGCACACAAATAATTCTTACCGCTTTATTTTTATTGGCTCTGGCAATACCGCCGAACATACCAACCGAGGACTGAGTATGACCGCTTGGGAAAGAATAACCCGTTGCCGCTTCTCTTGCCGATTCCACTATAGTAAAATTCGGATCCTTTATCCAAGGACGAGGCACCTTGAAGGTCATTTTCAAGGTCTGGTTAATAACCGTTCCTGCAAAGCCTGTCAGCAAAAGGTAGTAGCCCTGCCATTTGTCAATGCACCAAAATATTATCATACAAACTGCCATAAATACAGTTTCTTCACCGAAAATAGTTATAAACGCTACTATTGCGTCCAAAATGGGATTTCTTATATTTTCCAGCAAATATAAAATTTCCATTAGCCCAGTTCCTCCGTTTTCTTAAAGGATGCTATTACCGCTTCCATTGCGGCGCTTCTGAATTTGCCCTTTTCTAAAGCCCTTACTCCCTGAATGGTAGAGCCGCCGGGAGAACACACCATATCCTTAAGCTCGGCAGGAGATTTGCCCGTATGAATAACGGTTTTTGCCGCGCCCGAAACGGTTTTTGCCGCATACAAAAGAGCTTTTTCGCGGGATAGTCCGCAGGACACCGCGCCGTCAGCCAAGGCTTCAATAAATAAATCCACAAAAGCAGGGCCGCAACCCGAAAGGGCGGTGGCGGCATTTATTTTGCCTTCTTCAATGAAATCTACAAGACCTGCCTCGCTTAATGCAAGGTTAAAGCCGTCGATTTCTTCCTTTGTCACGTTTTCGTTATAGCAATAAAGAATTACGCCGTCCCCTACTCCTACAGCGGTATTGGGCATTATTCTTATAACCTTAGCTTTATTTTTGCAAAGACCTTCAATGGTAGCTATTTCCTTACCTGCCGCCATACTTACAATAACAGTTTCTTCGCTTATTTCATCGCTGATTGCAGAAAACAAGCCTTCAAGTCCTTGGGGTTTTACGCCTATAAAAAGATATTTTGAATTACTTGCGGCGGTTTTCCCGTCAACTGCCGTCACCCCAAAAGGAGTTGCTCTGTTGATTTTATCTATATTGCTGTCGCAGACGCAAATTTCACTTCCCCTAGCTTTTTTAAGCACAGCATCAAGGATGATTGAACCCATATTGCCTATTCCTATAAAGCCGTATTTATACTTTTTCATCGTATTTCTCCATTTCCTGTTATTACGTACTTATACGTGTTCATAGCCTCAAGCCCCATAGGACCTCGCGCGTGAAGGCGCTGAGTTGAAATTCCTATTTCACAGCCCATTCCGAACTGACCGCCGTCGGTAAAACGGGTAGAAGCATTAACGTAAACAGCGGCGCTGTCAATATGAGAGGTAAAGAAGGCGGCATTAGACCGGTTTTCAGTAACAATAGCCTCGCTATGCATTGTGGAATGAGCCGATATATGCTCGGTTGCTTCCCTTACGCTGTCCACAATTTTTATTGCAAGAATATAATCGAGATATTCTGTGTCAAAGGCTTTTTCCCCTGCTTTTTCGCCGTCTATTATTTTTATAGCTCTGTCATCTAAAATAAATTTACACCTGTCACCTATTTTCTCTTTAAGCTTTGGCAAAAATTCTTCAGCTACAGCGCTATGAACAAGGCACACCTCTGCCGCATTACATACACTCGGTCTGCTCATTTTGGCATTTTCGGTTATATCAAGCGCCTTTTTTATATCGGCAAATTCATCAACGTAAATATGACAGATGCCCGTTCCCGTTTCGATACAGGGCACCGTTGCGTTTTCGGTACAGGCTTTTATAAGACCTGCCCCGCCTCTTGGAATTAGTAAATCCACAAAGCCCGTTGCCGTCATTAATAGATTTGTTTCGCTTCTATCGGTGGAGTCGGGCATATTAACAAGGTCTTCGGGAAGACCTGCTTTTTTAAGACCGCTTTTAAGCGCCTTAACTATTGCAGATGATGACAAAAAGGCTTCCTTTCCGCCTCTCAGTATGCAGACGTTACCGCTTTTAAGAAGAAGGGCGGCGGCATCGCTTGTCACGTTTGGACGGCTTTCGTAAACTATTGCAACTACCCCCACGGGAACAGAGACCTTTTTAAGATTAAGACCGTTATAAAGGGTTCTTTCCTCTAAGACTCTGCCGACGGAATCATCTAATTTTGCCACGTCGCATATGCCCTGCGCCATATCGTAAATCCGTTCTTTATTCAGGCGGAGTCTGTCAGCCATAACCCCTTCGCCGTAATTTTCCAGATCCTTCTTATTTTCCCTTAGAATCTCTTCACAGTTTTCCTTAAGAGACTCACTCATAAAGAAAAGAGCCTTATTTTTTTCTTCTTCACTAAGGTTTGCGGCAAAGGTTTTAAGACTTTTTGCCACCTTTAAAATTTCACTTACTCTCATTGTTTTGCCTTTCCTAAAAAGCGTGTACCTACCTTTTTGCCTTCAAAAATATCATAAAGAATACCTAAGTCGGCACCGTTTGCTATAACCATATCAATTCCTTTTTGGGTGCAAAGCTCGGCAGCGTGGATTTTTGTTACCATTCCGCCTGTACCAAGCTCACTGCCGCTTCCCCCTGCAAGAGCCTTTATACTGTCGTCAACGCACTTAACCTCACTTATAAGGGTTGCGTTTTTGTCACTTTTAGGATCTGCAGAAAACAGTCCGTCAATATCCGAAAGAAGTATTAAAATATCAGCGGAAGCGCCTACGGCGGTCATAGCCGAAAGGGTATCGTTATCGCCAACCTTGATTTCACTTGTAGCAATGGTATCGTTTTCATTAATTACGGGCAGTACCCCAAGAGACAGAAGTCTGTCAAGGGTATTACGGAAGTTTTCGTATCTGTCAGCATGAGAAAAGTCATCCCCCGTCATAAGTATCTGAGCAACTGTATGGTTGTATTCCGAAAAAAGCTTATCATAAACGTACATAAGCTCACATTGTCCCACAGCGGCGGCAGCCTGTTTTGTGGGGATATCCGAGGGCTTTTCCTTAAGACCTAATTTTCCTACTCCCATTCCTATAGCGCCTGAAGAAACAAGGATAATTTCTATCCCTGAATTTTTCAGGTCAGATAGTACCTTGCAAAGATTCTCAATGCCCCTTATATTAAGATTTCCGTTTCCGTAGGTAAGGGTTGACGTACCTACCTTTATTACTGCTCTCATAACTTTTCACCTATATATGTATATATTTATTTAAGTATAATACTTTACCGTGTTAAAGTCAAGACACCCTCTTGCAAAGCTGGAGTGAATATGATATTATTTATGTGGTGATAACAATGACTAAACTATTTTTGCTTGTTCCCTGCTTTAATGAGGAAAAGGCGCTTCCCATTACCGCCACAGCATTAAAGGGCAAAATGGAAGAACTTTATAAATCGGGGAAAATATCCATTGACAGCCGTATTGTTTTTATTGACGACGGCTCAAGAGATAGTTCTGCCGATATAATCCGCACACTTCATAAAGACTCCCGTTTGTTTTCGGGCATTTTTTTATCCCGAAACAAAGGACATCAAAATGCGCTTTTGGCAGGACTTCACTATGCCGCCGATAAGTGCGACTGCGCCATTTCCCTTGATTGCGATTTACAGGATGATATTAATGCTATTGATAAAATGCTTGATAGCTTTAACAGCGGTAACGATATAGTTTACGCAGTTCGAAACAGCAGAAAAAAGGATTCCTTTTTCAAGCGCTTTACTGCCCGTTGCTTTTATAAGACCACCAAGCTTTTAGGCGGTGAAATAGTTGAAAACCACGCAGACTTTCGGCTTATGAGCAACCGCGCTTTAAACTCCTTAAAGGAATTTAAAGAGGTTAACCTCTTTTTAAGGGGTATTGTGCCCATGCTTGGTTTTAAAACCGACCTTGTTTACTACGAAAGGCTTGAACGTGTTGCAGGAAAATCAAAATATCCCTTAAGAAAAATGATATCCTTTGCAAACGAGGGCATTACTTCGCTGAGCACCCGTCCTCTTAACATCATTATTTCCCTAGGCTTTTTTATAACCTTTATTTCCTTTATAATGCTTATATATTCTCTTGTTCAGCATTACACGGGCAATACAGAGGTTGGTTGGACCAGTACCTTTGTTTCCATTTGGTTTTTAGGCGGTATTCAGCTTATCGCTCTTGGCGTAATAGGAAAATACATCGGCAAAATTTACCTTGAAGCAAAGCACCGTCCGCCATATATTATAGAAGAAATCATTGAATAAAAGAAAAACGAAGACAAATGTAAAATTTGTCTTCGTTTTATTTTATTTAAGGAATCCGTTAACGATTTGCTCTTCCGCTTCCTTTTCAGTAAGACCTAAGGTCATAAGCTTCATAAGCTGTTCCCCTGCAATTTTTCCTATTGCCGCTTCGTGAATAAGCTCAGCGTCAATATGGTTTGCAGTTACTTCGGGAATAGCGCTAACACTCGCGTTATCCATAATAATGGCATCGCACTCGGTATGGCTCATACACTTTGTATTGCCGTTAACCGTTGAGCGAAATACCTGATATGAATTATCTCTTGCAACTGATCTTGAAACAAGATGAGCAGAGCAGTCTTCACCGTTTAAATCAACTATAAAATTGGTTTCTGCCTTCTGCCTTCCGTGAGTCATAATTTTTTCTTTTACTATTAAGTTTGCGCCCACGCCAAGTACAGCAGAGGTATCACGGATAGTGGAATCGATACCCTTTATCTGAGTAGTTTCCATCTCCATTACTGCGCCTTCATCAAGTTCAATTACGGTGGTGGGGTTCATAATATTCTCACCGTTACCGTCCCCTACGCCGTAATGCTTTTCAACGTAACGAAGTCGCGCATTTTTGCCAACGTGGAAGGAATGAATACCGTTGTGCGCAGAGTCCTTATCTCCCCCGTTATGAATACCGCAACCTGCAATAATAAGCACGTCGCTGTCTTCACCGATATAAAAATCGTTATAAACAAGGTCTTTAAGACCGCTTTGGCTAATAATTACGGGAATATGCACACTTTCATTTTTTGTGCCCGACTTAATTATAATATCGATGCCGGGTTTATCCTTTTTAGGCACAATTTCGATATTTTCGGTTGAGCGTCTGCCTGCTGCTTCGCCGTTAGAACGGATATTATAGGCGCCGTCGGGAACAGCGTGAAGGTCGGCTATTTCGCTTAATAAATTCTTTTGTATCGCGTCCATAGTCTCCTCCTTACAGCTTTTCTGTCAAGGTTTTGCAAACAGAAGAGGCAGCA
Source organism: Acutalibacteraceae bacterium (assembly GCA_045537575.1). Taxonomy (GTDB): domain Bacteria; phylum Bacillota; class Clostridia; order Oscillospirales; family Acutalibacteraceae; genus SIG607. The sequence goes on along the minus strand of JAZSPU010000002.1, from coordinate 24,493 downwards.
AGAAGGTCGGGAAGTATTTCATCCTTGCTTCCGCTTTTAAGCACATTTCCGTCAGCAATAACAATAACTCTGTCGGCAATATCAAGTATTCTTTCCTGATGGGAAATAATCATAATACTGCCGCCGATTTTTTCATGCATTTTTTCAAAAACCTTAATAAGATTATTAAAGCTCCAAAGGTCGATACCTGCTTCGGGCTCATCGAATATGGAAAGCGCAGTAGAACGCGCCATAACGGTGGCAATTTCAATTCTTTTAAGCTCACCGCCCGAAAGACTTGCATTTACCTCTCTGTTTATATAGTCCTTAGCGCAAAGTCCAACCTCGGAAAGATATCCGCAGGCTTCGCTTACCGAAATATCCTTGCCCTTAGCCATACTGATAAGGTCTTTTACGGTTATCCCCTTAAAACGAACAGGCTGCTGAAAGGCAAAGCTTATTCCCTTTTTTGCTCTTTCGGTTATGGAAAGATTTGTAATGTCCTCACCGTTAAAGAAAATCTGTCCTCTTGTAGGGGTAACAATACCGGCAATAATTTTTGCAAGGGTAGATTTACCGCCGCCGTTTGGACCTGTAAGGGCAACAAATCTGTCGTCTATTTTTAAACTTATATCTTTGATAATGGATTGTTTTACACCGTCTTCATAGACGTCAAAGCCGATGTTTTTTAGTTCTATCATACTTTAAACTCCTGATGGTAGAGAATATTTATGTTCATACAGATTAAACTGGTCAACAAATTCAGGATTCTTTCCTGCGTGAAGTCCGCGCAGATATTTATGAGCATCAAGCTGTTTGGTTTCAAGCTGAATGGTATAAACCGCAATGTTTGAACAATGGTCGGAAACACGTTCGTAATTACCGAGAAGGTCGGTAAGAATGAAGCCCAGCTCAACGGTACATTCTCCCTTTTGAACACGTGCAATATGACGTGCCTGAATATCAGAACGAAGGGAGTCAATAACCTGTTCAAGAGGTTCTACAAGAGCAGCTATCTGTTTATCGTTAGTTAGGAATGAATCTGTAGTTAAATCAATAATTTCTTCTATTGCCTGCGTAATAACCTTGATTTCCTTCTTTGCATTTTCGGAGAAGGAAATTCCTTTTTCGTGAAGCTCTTGAGCAACCATAGAAATATTTTCTGCGTGGTCGCCTATACGTTCAAGGTCACCAATAGTATGTAACATTCTGCCGATAATATGACCTTCTTTTCCCGAAAGTGTTTTAGCAGAAAGCTTAACAAGGAAGGTGCCCAGTTTATCTTCATATCTGTCGGTAAGGGTTTCAAGCTCATCAATTTCCTCAATAACCTTAGCATCAAAAGTATCAACAACGTCGATAGCCTTTTTAATAGCGGTACGGGAAATTTCAGCCATTTCACAGGTCAGACGGAAACATTCATCAATTGCAAGATAGGGTGTATTAAGAAGTCTTTCATCAAGGAATACCGTCTTTTCCTGCTTGTTTTTATTATCGGGAACAAGCCACATAACAACCTTAAGAAGCAGCTTATAGGTAAGTCCCATTATAATACTTAACGCACAGTTAAATACCGTGTGGATTATAGATACCTCTACAGTACCTATTTTTGCCTTTAAAACATCTCCTATAAAAATGGATGTAATGCTCAAAAGTATCATTGTAAGGATACTGCCTACGGTATTTACGTAAAGATGAACGGCAACAACGCGTTTTGCATTCTTATTTGTGCCGATAGCAGAAATAAGCGCCGTTACGCAGGTACCGATATTTGCGCCAAGCACAAGAGGAATTGCCATTTCCCAAGTAATAAGACCTGAGAGTGCAAGTGTCTGAACAATACCAACCGTTGCGGCAGAGGACTGAATAATACCTGTAAATACAACGGAAACAAGGAGCGCCATCCACGGATTTTCGATAAGACCGATAAATCTGTCAAAGCCTTCCATATTCTTTATGGCGCTTACGGAATCGCTCATAAATTCCATACCGTACATAAGTATTGCAAAGCCTAAAAGGATAGAGCCGATATGCTTATGCTTACTCTTTTTCGAGAGCATAAACACAGCAATACCGATAAAAGCACATATGGGAGACAGATAATCGGGACTAAGCAGCATAATAGGGCTGAACTTATCGCCCTGTACGCCCATAAGGTTAAGTATCCACGCGGTAAAGGTTGTACCTACGTTAGAACCGAGTATGGGAGCAATAGTATGGGAAAAATTCATAATGCCCGAGTTAACAAGACCAACAAGCATTACGGTCATAGCAGAGGAAGACTGCATAGCAATAGTTATTCCTGCGCCAAGACCAAAGCCCAAAATAGGCTTAGATGTTGCTTTTTTCAGGGTTGTTTCAAGCTTACCGCCCGCCATTTTTTCAAGGCTTGAAGACATTACATTCATACCGAAAAGGAAGAATGCAAGTCCCGCAAGCATTACAAGTACTGATTTTAATATCATCTCCGAAATCTCCTTAAATCAGCTAATTAAAATTCAATTTTGCTTTCGATATATGCCTTAACTTCGCTTATAGGCATACGAACCGATTCCATAGTATCTCTGTCACGAACGGTAACGCAGCCGTCGTTTTCACTCTCAAAGTCATATACTACGCAGAAAGGAGTGCCGATTTCGTCCTGTCTTGCATAACGCTTACCGATAGAACCGGCATCGTCATAGTCAGCCATAAAGGTTTTTGCAAGATCACCAAAAATTGCCTGAGCAGGCTCGGCTAATTTCTTAGAAAGAGGAAGCACAGCGCACTTAATGGGAGCGAGTGCAGGGTGGAAATGAAGCACAGTTCTTGCTTCGCCGTTTTCCTTAGTTTCCTCATCATAAGCATTGCAAAGGAAGGCAAGGGTTACGCGGTCTGCACCGAGAGAGGGTTCAACAACGTAAGGAATATATTTTTCGTTTGCTTCCTGATCGAAATATTCAAGATTTTCACCGCTGTGGTTTGCGTGCTGAGTAAGGTCATAATCGGTTCTGTCAGCAATGCCCCAAAGCTCACCCCAACCGAACGGGAATAAGAACTCGAAGTCGGTGGTTGCTTTAGAATAGAAGGAAAGCTCTTCGGGATCGTGGTCACGAAGTCTGAGGCTTTCTTCCTCCATACCGAGATCAAGAAGCCATTTTTTACAGAAAGCACGCCAATAAGCGAACCATTCAAGGTCGGTATCGGGTTTGCAGAAGAATTCAAGCTCCATCTGTTCAAATTCGCGGGTTCTGAAGGTGAAGTTACCGGGGGTGATTTCGTTACGGAAGGATTTACCTATCTGACAAACGCCGAAGGGAACCTTCTTTCTTGAAGTACGGCAGATATTTTTGAAGTTAACGAAAATGCCCTGTGCAGTTTCGGGACGAAGATAAAGAGTAGAGGTAGAGTCCTCGGTTACGCCCTGAAAGGTTTTGAACATAAGATTAAACTTTCTTATATCGGTATAATCCATAGAACCGCAGGAAGGACAGGCAATGTGATTTTCTTTAATGTAGTTCATCATTTCCTCGTCTGACCAGCCTGCAGGGTTAAGGTCAAGATTATTTTCAGCAATGTAGTCTTCAATAAGCTTATCTGCTCTGTGACGGCTCTTACACTGCTTACAGTCCATCAAAGGATCGGAGAAGCCGCCGAGGTGACCGGAAGCAACCCATGTTTCAGGATTCATAAGAATAGCGGAGTCAAGACCTACGTTAAGGGGAGATTCCTGAACGAATTTCTTCCACCAAGCTTTTTTAACGTTGTTTTTAAGTTCTACACCTAAGGGGCCGTAATCCCAAGAGTTTGCAAGTCCGCCGTAGATTTCACTACCGGGATAAACAAAGCCTCTGCCCTTAGCAAGACTTACTATTTTTTCCATTGTTTTTTCGTTTGCTTTCATTTTTTTACCTCTTTTCGAATAATGACGAAAAATCGCATAATACTTCATTATATACACATTTATTTTACTATTAAAAGCCTTTAATGTCAACTCATTCTTGACTTATTAAGGTAAATAAGATATAATTTCTATGATAAAAAGATAAGGAGGAGCACTATTATGCCCGGAACCATAAAATTACACGACCTTGATTTCAACGAATTTATAAAAGCACTTGATTTATGCAAGGGCGACGTATTTCTCGAAACCGACGAAGGCGACGTTTTAAATCTTAAGTCAAAGCTTTGTCAGATTATGGGTATTGCAAATATTTTAAACAATGCTACAGTATCTGAAGCTACCATTCGTTGTGTTAACCCTGAAGATGAAACTCTGCTTTTCCGTTTTAATCTTTACAGAGAAATTCCCGAGGAAAATAAATAATATTGGAGTTGTATTAAATGGCAGATTTTTTAACATATAAGGGACGTCCCTTAGTTCGTAAAGGCAACACCGTATATTACGGTAATATGAGCGAATCTCATATTGTTCGCCTTACTATTCTTTCATCTCAAAACGACATTGCAGATGCAATTAAAATTGAGCTTATGCTCAGCGACACGGGACTAAGCGATAAGGACCGCGTTAAGAAAACCAGCGAAAAGCACGGCTTCTATGAAGCTCTTGACCTCGCATCCGTTTGGCTTGACAGAAATAAATAAAAGAAAAAGTGGCTGTCTCACTAATTAAGTGAGACAGCCCTTTTAATTTATATACTCATTAAAACTACGGCGGCAACACCAATGCCGGCGCCTATGTACTGGCGAACGCTGAATTTTTCTTTATAAAAAATAAGAGATGCAACAAATGTTATCACTATACTAAGACCGCTTTTGAGAGGGGATGCAATAGAGAGATTTAAAAATTCATTAGCAATAAGAGCCAGCCAGTTGCCGACACCGTTACAAATTCCCGCTACAAAGCCGTATAAAAGTCCTGTTTTTACGGTAGGCTTAAAGCTTTCTCTTTCATAAATAAAACCTAAAATAAAGAGCCATAAAGCACTACCCACAAAGGTTATTATAAGATATTCGTTTTTATAGACGTTATCGAACTTCACCTGCTGAATTTTGCCTAAAATACCGATTGCGGCATTAGAACCAAAGGTCAAAATCATTGCAATTATCCATTTTGCCGAAAACTTATTCTTTTCACCCTTTTCGCTCTTTTGATAACGCATAAGGAATATGGAAACAAAGATAAAGACCAGCGCAACACATTGGATAACGCTGAGTTTTTCCTTTAGAACTACTACTCCGTAAAAAATACTGACAACACCGGTAAAGGAAACTATAAGTCTTGAAAGACCGAAGGAGCCTTCTTTTAGCGCAATATACATAGAATAAAAGCCCGTAGCGAACATAAGGGAGTTTACAACTGCATAAATCCATATACCCTTATAAAAATCAAACCCGCCCTTGTCGCTTATTACGAAATAAACAACTGCAAAAAGGCACAAAAAGGCATTGAAAAACATTCCTCCTGTGCCCTTTTTATCGCCGTAATGCTTTACGACCATAGCTTCTACCTGATGAGCAATCAAAGCGCCCAATACAATCAATATTCCTACCATTATAATACCCTCTTTGCAAATTGTTAATAAAATTATACCACAAAAGTGCAAAATGTAAATAGAAAATTTCCGTTTATTTAATCAAAAAATCAGTTTTTATAACCGTTTTCTGTTCATAACAAAGAGCTCTGCTGCCCTAACAATCTCTTTAAAGTTAATTATTCATAACAAAACGCCTTTGTGCATTTATTATATGCTTGTGGCAAGTTAGAGCAAGCCGACACTTTGGCTCACTCTGACAAGGGTAGATTCCCTCACGGTGTGAGGGAAATGTCACGAAGTGACAAAGGGAGACCGCCACCGTCAAGCTCAACTACAAGTCTTGATTTGGCACAGTAAAAATCTGCTATATAGTTTCCAATAGCTTTTTGTCTTTGAAATCTTATAGGGTAATATCTCAAAAACTCATACCAAAGTTTTCGTTCCCAAGGTGTCATATTATTTCTTTTGGTTTTTGCAAGAGGAATATTGGCTTTATTATATTCTTTCATATTCTCTCCCTCCGTCAAAACTAAAGTTTTGCCACCTCCCTCGTCAGAGTGAGGCTTGGCTGTTCGTACACTTAAATTTATATTTAAAGATATTTTCAAGCTATATATCAAACCACATATAGAAAAAGAGTCATCTCGAAAACACGAGACAACTCTTTTTTAATGGCACAAAAAATCAAAGTATATAATCTGTTATACAGTCATACCAATGAACATAAATTTCTCCGTTAACAATAATTTGTTCGTTGTTTGGAAGTTGCTGACTCCATTTCTTTCTATACCGCTTTATTGCCCAATCATCACGGTTGAATCTACGCCAAAGAATTGTTCTTCCGTTTTCATCGATATACTGTTCTATTGCTATCGCATTATTGAAATGCCCCAAATCCATTACACATACAGTATCAAAAATTTTACCACCGATTTCAACTTTGAAACAACCTACAATATCTATTACTTCCTTATCAACCGATTTAGTGATTTCGTTTCCAATGCGGTTTATGATACCTTTGGATTTTAATTCCGTTTCGTTTCCGCAATTATCATCACCAAAACCCCAGTTGTTCATAAACACATCACCGTCAAGAAATGTTATTGTTTTTTTCACATCGTTTTCTTTATGAGTTTCTGACAAATATCGGCAGTGTGTATCAGTTAGTTGAGCAATAAACGTTCTTTCATTTATATGATTGTTTTTTATGTCGTGCTGAATGCTCGTTATTTCAACGCCCTCAATACCGTGAACCTCCGCTTTACCTATTACGCTAACCTCAGAATACTCATCGCATTTTTTGGTTTCAAAATCATACAATCCCCAAGTTGTTTTTTCTCCGAGTTTTGGTATAATACTCAAACCTTGTAGTTCTTCACATTTTACAGTAAAAGGTGTTTTCAATAATGGTGTAATTTTATACTCAGGTAATCTATCCGGCAGTTTTTTCATAATATTATCAACCTTTCTATAAGTGTTTGATGGATACAGCCTTTTGAAATTCTTTTTAGCAGTATATAAGCGACTTTTGACAGTTCCAATAGGAATACCCAACCTTGCGGCAATTTCAGTTTGAGGCAACTCTTTCCAATATGATAAATAAAGAATTTGTTTGTCTTTATCACCAAGTACCTCTAATACATCATTGACTGTATTATTCTCAACATATCCAAATCGTGTTTGTGAAAGCCCGAATTCGTTTAATTCTTCTATAGGTATTTCTAAATCTTTGGATTTTTTCCTAAAATAATCATTACACTTATGTCGTGCAATACCTATTATCCACGCTTTGAAAGATGCCTCTGTTTTAAGTTGTCCAAAGTTCTTAAACGCAGTTAAAAACACCTCTTGCAAAATATCTTCTGCATCTGAAATATTAGAAATTTTGAACTTCACAAATCGTTCAACAGACAATTGATTACAGAAAAGCAAATCTTCAAATTTAGACATTGCCTCACCTCCTATAAGTTCTTTAAAACCGGTTTCACATATATAGTCGAAAAAACAACCCGAAAGGTTCATTGATAATAAATTTTATTGTCCCTATTGTAACACAAGCATAACACAGTAATACTTGTTTTGCAATTTGTTATAAAGTGTGGTATAATAATTTATATTGTTTTAAAAGAGATGTTTAATATGAAAGAAACAACCAATAAATTTAAGGAACTTACCACGGGAAAAATCGAAAAAGTGATAAGCAAAATGGCAATTCCCACCATAATCAGTATGCTTGTTACGGCTATTTACAATATGGCTGACACCTTTTTCGTAAGCAAAATAAAGGACGTTGCCGCCCCCGCAGCAGTAGGTGTGGTTTTTTCCATGATGGCTCTTATTCAGGCTGTTGGTTTTTTCTTTGGACAAGGCTCGGGCAATTTCATTTCAAGAGCTATGGGAAGGCAGGATAAAGAAAACGCCGAGAAAATGGCTTCAACCGGCTTTTTCTATTCCTTTTTCATAGGAATTCTTATAACCGCATTAGGTCTTATCTTTATTGAACCTCTAGCTTTGCTTCTCGGCTCTACCGAAACTATACTCCCCTATTCAAAGCAGTATTTAGGTTATATACTTTTAGGCTCACCCTTTATAATCTCTTCCTTTGTTATAAATAATCAGCTTCGCTTTCAAGGAAATGCTTCCTACGCTATGGTAGGTCTTGTTTCGGGCGGAATACTCAACATAATCCTTGACCCATTATTTATTTTCACCTTTAAAATGGGTACAAAGGGCGCAGCACTTGCAACCGTTGTCAGCCAGATTTTCTCCTTTGTGCTTTTAATAATAGGCACAACAAGGGGCGAAAATATTAGAATAAAGCTTAAAAAATTCTCATTTAATAAAAAGTATATTGTTGAAATAATCAGAGGAGGACTTCCCTCCCTTTCCCGTCAGTCCATAACAAGCGTTGCAACAATTATACTAAACAGAGTTGCAGGCGGTTACGGTGATTTTGCTATTGCCGCAATTTCCATAGTAAACCGAATTGCTATGTTCATAAATTCCGCCGTTATAGGCTTCGGTCAAGGCTTTCAGCCCTTTTGCGGCTTTAATTTTGGCGCAAAGAACTACGAAAGGGTTAAAAAAGGCTTTGTATTTTCCATAAAGGTGACAACAATATTTTTAAGCATTATGGCGGTATTAGGCTTTATATTCGCTCCACAGCTTATAAAACTCTTCAGAGAAGACAAGGAAGTTATCAAATTTGGTGTTTCAATGCTTCGTTTTCAGTGCCTTACCTTCCCCACCTTTGGCATTATAGTTATGGCAAATATGATTATGCAGAATTTAGGCTTTGTGGGAAGAGCTACTCTGCTTTCAATTTCAAGACAGGGAATCTTCTTTATTCCCCTTGTTATTGTCCTTCCTCTTTTATTCGGACAAACAGGACTTGAAGCTACTCAATCGGTTGCAGATTTTCTTTCTGCAATTTGTGCTGTACCTTTATCACTTTATGTGTTAAAATATTTAAATAAGAAAAAAATAGTGGAGGAGATATAGAGATGAAAATTACCGTTATAGGACCCGGACGTTGGGGTTCGCTTATTTCCTGGTATCTTGATACCAGACATCACGACGTAACACTTTACGGACTAAAGGAAGCTAAAGAAATGCAGGGCTTTTTAAAGACAAGAAGCAATTCCCTTTTAAAGCTTCCTGAGTCGGTTAAGCTTTCTACCGACCTTTCCTGCATAAATGATAGCGAGGTTGTGGTTATTTCCATTCCCTCTCAGGCTTTGCAGGGACTTTTTAACCAAATAAATGAGTACTGCCCCAAAAACAAAATTTTTGTGCTTTGTATGAAGGGTATCGAAATTTCCACAGGCAGACGACTTTCGGAAATTGCCAAGGATAATCTTGACCCATCAAACAAGGTGGCTGTATGGATAGGCCCCGGTCACGTACAGGAATTTTACCACGGTATTCCAAACTGTATGGTAATAGACAGCGAGGACGAAGAGGTCAAAAAGCATCTTGTAAACGAATTTTCAAGCAAATTAATTCGTTTTTACTACGGAAATGATATGATAGGCAACGAAATAGGCGCCGCCGCCAAAAACGTAATAGGAATTGCCGCAGGCTTTTTGGACGGCGTCGGACTTTCTTCTCTTAAAGGCGCTCTTATGGCGCGAGGCACCCGCGAGGTTGCCCGTCTTATAGGCGCTAAAGGCGGAAATGAAGTAAGCGCATACGGACTTTGTCACCTTGGCGACTATGAAGCAACTGTATTTTCAAAGTACAGCCATAACCGACAGTTCGGCGAATCCTTTGTAAAGGGCGAAGAATTCGGACAGTTAGCCGAAGGCTACTATACAGTAAAGGCGCTTGTTAATATGGGCAATTCTTTAGGAATAGATCTTCCCATTTGCAACCGAGTATATGAAGTGCTTTACGAAAATAAACCGGTTATGCTCGCCCTTGACGAGCTTTTCGATAGAGCTTTAACGGCAGAATTTGAATAAAAAGGAGCTTTATTATGTTTGAGAAAAAACTCAAATCACTTATGGAGCAAATAGCGAAAACCACCCAACAAAAAGGTGCTCACAACCAATTGCCCGGTGATACGTATTATCTTGATAACGGCGACGTACTTTGTCTGCCCAGAACTACCGGTGTTCACCGCTTTCCTTATCAGGCCGGCGGATTTACAATGTGGGCTATGTCAAACGGCATTATACATGCCATTGACGGAATTTTACGTGTTTTCTATCCCATACATCTCGACTGTGATTCTTCCGTTAACTTTTTTGTAGGTCTTCCAAATGATGATGGCACATACTTTCCTATTTCTATTCTAGGTGGCGGCAAACAGTTATTTGAACCCTATAACACAAAGAGGTATCTTGTATATACCCTTTCTGCCGCTTACTATATTGCCGATACCGACATTGCAACCTTTGCAGTACGTGCATCTGTTACGAAAAATAAACAGATGTCCTTCTCCTTTGGGGCTATCAACAAAACAAATAAACCCTTAAATTACACTTTAAATACATATTTTGAAGCATTTCTGAAAAACGGCGAATATGACGATATGTGGGTTAAGGGTACACGCAGGTCCTTCCATTTAGGCGACGGTAAGTTTATTCTCAAACGTGATTCGGCGGATTTCCACGCTATGCTTATTGACCGCAAAATAAAGGACGCCGTAGTAGGAGATACCTTTCATACCGCTTCACGTCCGGAATATCTTGTTTGTCAAAGTTGTAATGTGGGCAATGCCGAATCTCTTAAACTGGGCAAATTTGAAAAGCAGTCTTTTTCTACACGTAATAATACTCCTGTTGCGGCTGAAATTTTACATCTCGAAACCGCCGCTGAAAAAACCTCAAGAATTGACTATTTATTTACTATAACCAACGATAAAAACGTTGATTTAACCAAAGAAAAAATAGAGATAAACGATAAGAAAATAGATAATATCATAGCTTCGCGCGAGATTTTCGACAGAACTCGTTTTAATAACACAAGGCTTTCCTTTAAGGATTGGCACAATGAGACCGTTCACGTAAACGTGCTTAATAATTTCCTCAAAAATCTTCAAAAGCAGGTTGATTTTTGTGCTATGGGTGACAACTACGTTGAACATATGCTGGGTGTTCGCGACGTATTCCAACAGCTTGAACAGGCTATTATATGGAGTCCATCTGAAGCGCGTGAAAAGATGATACGAGCACTGGGCTTTATTGACCCCAGCGGCAGACCGCCCCGTCAGTTCGGAATCCCTCAGTATGAAGGACATATTCCTTCAATGGACCTTCGCCCCTTTATTGACCAAGGAAATTGGCTTTTGACCACCTTTTATATGTACCTTGCCTATACGGGCGATTACTCCATTTTAAATGAAGAATGCGGATACTATGAATTTATATCCACAAAAGGCAACGTAGTTAAACCCCTTGACCTAAAAAACAGCGTACTTGAACACCTGATCCGCATTACCGATTATTTAATCAGTAACCTTGATAATGAGGATGGCACCAACTGTCTCAGAATTATTTACGGCGATTGGAACGATGCTATTGACGGTCTTGGTCAAACAGAAGACGAGGGCAAGGATTTCGGCACAGGTGTTTCGGTAATGGCTTCCCTACAACTTTACAGAAATCTTGCGGAAATGGCTGATATTCTTAAAAAGCAAGATATGAATGATAAAGCAGAAGAATATCTTAAAATCAGAAAAGAACTTGCAGAGGGTCTTAAAAAACACGCCATTGAAACCAACGAAAAAGGTGAAATACGTCTTATTCACGGCTGGGGCGATCACGGTTCCTACAAGGTTGGCTCATTCTGTGACGTTGACGGTGTTTCAAGGGTTAGTTTCGCACCTTTCGCATACTGGGCAATTTCCGACCTGATTAGTGAAACGCCCAAGCTTCGCGAAGTTATTATAAAAAATCTTCTTTCTCTTGATTCGGTTTACGGCTTACTTACAAACTGGCCTAAATTTACTGCAGGTACCCCCGGTATAGGAAGAATTGCCAACACCATTCCCGGTTTTTCCGAAAATGCCTGTGCGTACGTTCACGCAAGTATGTTCTCTTGTGCGGCGCTTTTCCTATCAGGCGACTCCGAAAACGCTTGGAAACAAATAGAAAAATCAATGATTATTACCCACCCGTACGCCAATAAAACCACATTTGTTATGCCTAACTCATATTGCCGAAATCTAGAACTAGGCGTAGATGGCGATTCTCAAAATGACTGGTACACCGGTGCAGGTACTGTGCTCTATAAGAATTTCTATCGTTTCGGTTTCGGCATTGAGCCAAATCTTGACGGTCTTACAATTCAGACCGCCGCTTATATGCCCTGTAAAGAGGCTACAGCCGAGTTTATAATGAAGGGGCATAATTTAACCCTTAACTATAAAAACGAAGGTAACGGTAAACGCGAAATTTTCATTAACGGCATAAAACAGCAAACGGTTTATGATGATATTATGAAAACCGAAAAGCTCTTTATTCAAAATGCTGACATTTTAGATGATATGATTATTACAGTTACAGATTAAAATAAAAAACAGGAGATTTCAATGAAATCTCCTGTTTTTTATTTAATGAAATTAATTTATATTATCGTAAACAAATCGGAAGAAGTCTTCCTGCATAAGTTTTAGTGATACGGCATAGCGGTTATCCACTATGGAGCTATAGTAATCAATATAGCTTTGTTTTGCATCCTCGGTCATAAGGTCGGCTGCTCCCTGCCATTCGGCTTTACCGTTGGTAGCATTATATTTTACCTTTTCGGTTACAAAGCTCTTATTATAAAGAATAGCCATATGGTCGTTGCTGGAGAATATATCCACACCGGGAAGCATTCTTGAATCATACTCAATGCCGAGAAGGTTAAAGGTAGTGGGAAGAATATCAATATTGCAGCAAGGAATATCGGTTTCTACCGTTTCCATTCCCTCACAATACATAATACAGGTAGATTCGTACATTTCAAAGTTACTGCCTACATCCTTTCCTGCAAGAGCGTCAAGGGAATTAGAATTAAGATAATAGGGATAATGGTCGCCCGTAAGAACGATAAGTGTATTATTTATTTTTCCTTCTTCGCGAAGTCGCTTAAGCAAATAGGTCATAGCCTTTTCAAGTTCATAGTTAGCAGCAAGATAATATTCCGCATTATCGGGCAGATTTCTGTCCTTAACTATTTGCTGTACTGTTTTCAGGTTTCTTACAGCTATGGGGTTAGCGGAAGAATAGGGGCCGTGTCCCGAGAAGGTCATATAGTAAGCGTGGAAACGGGGATTTTTAATATAATCATCTATACTCTGTTCCATCATTTCAAGGTCGGAAGAGGGCCAAGAGGTAGTAAATCTCATTCCGTTTTCACCACCCATAAATCTAAGGGTTGTATAACCTAAATTGGGGTGGGTGTTTTGTCTTGAATAATAGTAGCCTCTGAAATTATGGTAAGCATAGGTTTTTACGCCAAGACTTTCAAAAGCATTACCTAAAACGTATGGCAGATATTTATCCTGCGACTGAGTAAAGCTACCCGAAGAAGAGTTACTGTCAGCATCTCTGGAAACGTCGGGCCAAAGTCCTGTCATAAAGGAAAATTCACCGTTTGTGGTGGTATTTTTATAAGAGTTATAGTAATTGTTTAAAACGACACCGCCCTTACTCATTTTATAAAGAGTAGGTGTAACAACGGGGTCTATAGCCCATTTACTAAAGCTTTCTGCACAGATATAAATAAGATTATAATCCTTAAGCTTTCCGGTATATTCATTCTTATTGGTACCGGTCTGACTGGCAAAGTAGTTGCAAAGCTCCTTTTTACCGCTGTCATCGGTCAACGTCGAAAGTGTCTTAAAGTTGATTTTGCTTATAGTATTAGGAGAAAAATCAATCTGCGGAATTTGGCTGTCGGGATTATCAAGAATTTCCAAGGATAAATCCTCGTTACCCTCGTCGCTTCCGAATAGGGAGTGATAAACCTCTACTAAGGAGTTGGTCAACACACCGAGACGGCTTGAAGCTGTATCGGTATCAATTTTAGTGGAGGAATATGCGGCATAAGGAGAGGTGTTGCCTGTTCCGAAGGGGAGCAGGAAAAGTACCGCAAGCGCCCACAAAACCACCGTTTTCAAAAGTGAAACAAAGTGCATTAACGGAGAGTATTTCTTAAAATTCCTTTTGGGAGAAATAAAGGCATAAACTATTGAAGCGAAAACAGGAATAAGGCAGAGGATTATCCACCAGAAAGACTCTTTAATGGTATCCTTAAGCGCCCAACCGAAGTCTTCCATAGCATCTGCGCCCATTCCAATCATCGAAATGGAGAACATAGAACCGAAAATTCTGTAATACACAAGCTGCGCTACGTAAAATGCAAAAGGAATAAGCATTATTATGGGCATCGCAATTCGGTTGCCTTTTCTTCTGAACCAACCGTTCAGAGTGCCGAAAAATGCTGCCTCGGCAGGAATAAAGAAAAGGAAAAACCAACTCATATCCTTAAAGCCCGTTTGGGTGCGAAGCAAAAGTTCCCAATAAAGAAGCGCAATAAAATAAACCGCCGAATATTTAAAGCCGGTAACAAGCTGCGGCTTCATTATAGCAAACATACTTTTGTCTTCTACAGAGTGTCTCTGTGTGCTCATTTTCTTCTCCTTCTTTAAAATTAAAAATCGTTAACCGCTATATTTTAACATAAAAAGTCTTAAAAATCAACATTTTACGCAATTTTTTAACAATTTAGTAATTTTTTAACCGCGGAAATTCCGCGGTTATTTTTAAAAGGCAAAAAATCTTTTATTAAATTCCTTGATTTTTTCTTCTTATAAAATCCTTTATTATTTTAGTGATTGCCGTTGCAATAATAATACCGAGAGCAAGGGCTGCCGCAAGAGAAAGGGTATTCATTCCCTTTTCAATAAAGCCTGCTTTATTATCTGTAAAGGCATTTGCCATTGTATAATAAAGGGAGCTTCCGGGAATAAGGGGAACTAAAGTAGTGGTAATAAATATGGTAGTAGGACTTTTAATAAGCATTGCTACTATTTCCGCGTAAGCAGTCATTAAAAATGCCACAAAAAAATAGTTAAGCGGCTCACTTTGTATAAATTTTGAAAAAATAACAAAGAGTGTCCAGGAAAGGAAGCCGCCCAGAGCGGTGAATATCAGTCTTTTACCTCTTATATTAAAAAGTACGGTAAAGCCCAGAGTGCCGACGGTTCCCGCAATAATCTGAATAAGTTCAAATTTGGTCATAGCAAGAATCCTCCCACCACAGTAATAAGAAAGTAGCCTGCCGCAATTGCCAGAGCAGTAAGAGCGACCTCAACTGCCCTTAAAATTCCCGCAATGCTGTCGCCCGAGAAAAAATCTCTAAGGGCATTTGTAAGACCGATGCCGGGGATAAGACTCATTATATTACCTATTATAACCTTGTCAACGTCGGATATAATATTAAGTTTTACCGCTGTAAAGGCAATAAGTGACGCCACAGCGCAGGAAATAAATTTCGAAAACATTTTTGAAGGCACGGTTTTTTCGCAAAGCAAAATTGCAAATCTTACCACAAGTCCCGCAAAAAGAGAAATGCACATCTCGGTAAAGTTTCCGCCGAAAAACAGCGTAAAAGCGCCTGCAATAACGCTGTATGCAATACATTCAAGCCAAAAGGGATAGGTTTTTCTGCTTTGCGCCTTTTTCAGTTCCTCGCCGATATCTTCTTTTTTCACCTTGTCTTCGCAAATCTGACGAAGCAGGTGATTAAGTCTATGTAATTTTTCCTGATCGGTGCCCGTTGCAACAACACGTCGCGTTTGGGTAAGGTAGCTTCCGTCATCAAGAAAAACTGTTACCACCATACTGCTGGTTATTATAAAAACGTCGGTACGCTTTGCGCCGAAGGAACAGCACATACGTTTAATTCCTTCTTCTACTCTACGTACCTCAGCGCCCGATATAAGCAGTTGTTCGCCTATATCCATTGCATAAGAGAGTAATTTTTTCATAATTAAATCAAAATTTCCTTTAATTCTTCAATTTTTTTTACTATATAATCGGCATTTGCCTTTGTTAGCTCTTTTAAATCACCGTAGCCGTAAAGAACACCTATGCTTTTTATTCCGTTTTCCTTTGCGCCCAAAATATCGTGACTTCTATCCCCTATCATAACACATTGGCTTTTTTCGGGGTTATTAAGTCTTAAAAGAGCTTCTCTTATAACGTCACCCTTTTTGACACGCTCTCCGCTAAGTAATGAGCCGACAATTTCGGTAAAATAGCACTCTAAATTAAAATGCTGGAGTATTCTTTTTGCATAAACCTCGGGTTTAGAGGTAGCTAAAACCACCGTTAAGCCTTTAAGACGCAGTTCCTTTAAAAGCTCCGAGACGCCATCATAAACTTCGTTTTCAAAAAGTCCCGTAACAGCGAAATATTCGCGGTATTTTTCTACCGCCTGAACCGCCTTTTCCTTAGAAAAGCCGTAATATTTTTCAAAGGATTCATAAAGGGGAGGCCCTATAAAGCAGGAAAGCTCTTTTCGGTCAGCCACCTCAATACCATAGCTTTTAAGGGAATAGGCAACAGAATTGGTTATTCCTTCGAATGGGTCGGTCAAGGTGCCGTCAAGGTCAAACAGTATGTATTTGAAAGATTCTTTTATCATTTTTTCTCCCAAAAACAACCCGAATTAGTTTCGGGTTGTCTTTTTGTTATTTTTTAAGCTCTTTAAGGGTAGAATTAACCTTATCCTTATCGGAAAGGATTATTTCCATACCATCTTCTATAGGCCAATCAATATTTATATCCTTATCATTCCACAAAAGTCCACCCTCGTCATTGGGATGATAAAAATCATCCACTTTATAGGCAAATTCAGCCTCATCAGAGAGCACCAAAAAGCCGTGAGCAAAGTTTTTGGGGATAAAAAACTGTTTTTTATTTTCTTCGCTAAGCAAAATACCAACGTATTTGCCGTAGGTGGCGCTGCCTTCTCTTAAATCCACAGCAACATCATATACGGCGCCCTTTATACAGCGCACAAGCTTTGACTGGGGATAGGTTTTCTGAAAATGGAGTCCGCGAAGAACACCTTTTATGGATTTGGACTGATTATCCTGAACGAAATCGACGTCAATTCCGCCCTTTATAAAATTTTCCTTTTGATAAACCTCGGTAAAATAGCCGCGCGAGTCACCATAGACGATAGGCTCAACGATAATCACACCGTCAATTTCGGTCTTATGAAAGGTAAAATTTCCGTACTTTTCGCCCATTAAAGCTCTTCCTTTCCGCTATACATCTTATCGTAATACTTCTGATACTCACCGCTGGTAACGTTTTCTACCCATTCCTTGTTATCAAGGTACCATTTAAGAGTTTTCTTTATGCCGATTTCAAAGGGAGTTTCGGGATACCAGCCTAACGCATCCTTAATTTTTTGCGGGTCAATACCGTAACGGCGGTCATGACCTTTTCTGTCGGTAACAAAGCGAATCATATGCTCTCCGACAGTTTGGTCAACATTTTCCTTTATGTAGGAAATTATGGATTTTACTATAAATATGTTTGTGCGCTCATTATGACCGCCAACGTTATATACTTCTCCTAAAACACCGTCGCGAATAACCATATCTATTGCTTTGCAATGGTCCTCAACGTAGAGCCAATCTCTTATCTGCATACCGTCGCCGTAAACGGGAAGGTCCTTGTGCTTTAAAGTATTGTTCATAATAAGGGGAATAAGCTTTTCGGGGAACTGATAGGGGCCGTAGTTATTGGAACAGCGTGTAATGTTTACGGGGAATTTATAGGTATCGGCAAAAGCCTTTACAAAAAGATCGGCAGAAGCTTTGCTTGAAGAATAGGGAGAATGAGGATCAAGAGGAGTAGTCTCCATAAAGTAACCTGTTTCGCCAAGACTTCCGTAAACCTCGTCGGTGGAAACCTGCAGATATTTAACTCCCTCTTTATACATATCGTCGCCCGTCTGCCAAGCAACCTTTGCGCATTGGAGCATATTAACGGTACCAAGCACGTTAGTCTCTACAAATATTTCGGGATTTGCAATAGAACGGTCAACGTGGCTTTCAGCCGCAAAGTTAACAACGTAATCTATTTCGTGATTATTGAAGATTTCCGTAATAGCCTGTCTATCACAGATATCAGCCTGATAGAAGGTATAACGGGGGTTATTTTCAACGCTTTTAAGATTTTCAAGGTTACCCGCATAGGTAAGCTTATCAACGTTGATAATATTAACGTCATCATATTTATTCAGCATATAAATAACAAAGTTTGAACCGATAAAACCGGCGCCGCCTGTAACAAGATAGGTTTTCATAGATTAGTCCTCAACTTTCATAATATATTCTTTTAAAGCCACTTTCCAGTCTCTCATTTCATCTCCTACCGCGCAGTCAAGCGCAAGATGGGAAAGAGAGGAAAATTTAGGTCTTTTAACTGGGCTCGGATATTCCTCGCTTGTGCAAGGAGATACCTCTCCCGAAATGCCGCTTAGTTTAACGATTTCCTTTGCAAATTCATACCAGGTACATTCGCCCTTGCCCGTACAATGATAAATTCCGTATTCGTTTGTTGCGGCAAGTTTTAAAATATGATGCGCTAAATCGTTTGCATTGGTGGGGTTGCCTCTTTGGTCGTTTACAACCGTCATAGCGCCCCGCTGCCCCATAACGCGTCTTACGGTTTTTACGAAATTCTTACCGATATAGCCGTATAGCCACGAGGTACGCACAATAAAGGATTTTTTAGAAAAGCTTAAAGCATAGGTCTCACCTAAAGCCTTGGATTTGCCGTAAATGCTTTGCGGATCGGTTTTATCCCATTCGGTATAA
This sequence comes from Acutalibacteraceae bacterium, assembly GCA_045537575.1. Classification (GTDB taxonomy): domain Bacteria; phylum Bacillota; class Clostridia; order Oscillospirales; family Acutalibacteraceae; genus SIG607. The sequence goes on along the minus strand of JAZSPU010000002.1, from coordinate 5,704 downwards.
GGAACTGTTCCGTCGCCTCTGAAAACGTAATCGGTGGAAACGTGAAGGAATTTTGCACCAATATTTTCAGCAGCCACAGCCAAATTTCTAACTCCCGCCGCGTTAACCTTGAAGGCCACGTCCTGCATAGTCTCACAGCCGTCAACGTTGGTCATAGCGGCGCAGTTTATAATTACATCAGGCTTTTCATTATTTATAAGCCTGTTTACAGCGTCAAAATCGGTAATATCAAGGCTGTCAAGGTCAACTCCTATTACCGTTGCGCCCTTAAAGCAGGCAGGAATTTCACCGATTTCACTTTTACCGCTTTTTAAAATTGCGGTTAGCTCGTTTCCAAGCTGCCCGAGACACCCTGTTATTAAAATCTTCATTTGCTTTTCCTCCATTTTTTCAGATATTTTAAAGCAGAAGATAAATGTAAAAGTAAAAATTTAAGCTTTTTTGCACTTTCGCGTTTCCACAGATGCCGCACACTAAGGGACGGTTCAAAAACCACTCTGCCGTATTTCTTTACCTCACGCGATAAATCGGCATCCTCCATATACATAAAGTATCTTTTATCAAAACCGCCGACTTTGGCAAAAATTTCACTTCTTATAAGAAAAAAGCAACCGGTACAAAACTCAATATCGGTTAATTTTTCAAAGCTTTCCTCTTCCCTTGTATATTCCTTGCGGATTTTTTTGAACACGCCTCCAAGACGGGAAAGTCTGCCCAAAAACAAATATTTAAAGGTAGGATTTCGCTTTGGAAGATGTTGTTCGTTTCCGTCTTCCCCCAGAATTTTAGGGGTAATCATGGCAATATCATCATTTTCTTCCATAATATCAACAAGCTTTGAAAGGACGTCACCGTCAAGCTCAATATCGGGGTTAATAACAGCGTGATATTTGCCTAAATTTTTATCTAAAACAGCATTGTGACCTGCGCCGAAGCCAACGTTTTCCTTCATCTTAATAAGCTTTATATCGGAAATTTCGGAGAGTTTTTCGCAGATTTTATCAGGAGATGCATTATCTATAACATAAAGAGATAATGGGTATTTTTTGGTATTCTCAAGAACGGAATTTATGGTTAAAACAGCCTGCTGAGCCCCGCCGTAAACAACAATAGATGCACTTAGCATACCTTTTTCCATAATATCCCCCCAAAAAACTGTTTATACAAATTTAGTATATCACAGTAATTCAATAATTTCAATTAAAAAGAATAGTTCAAAAAAGAAAACATATTGCAACGTATATTATCTTATGTTATAATCAGCACAAACACACGAAAGGCGGTTAAAAAATGACCTTTGAAGCGCTTTTGAAAAATCTTAACGTCAGCAATTGCATCCTTCTGCCGGACAGTTATTATCCGGCTCCAAAGAACAGAAAAAGCGAACTATGTTCACTTGATATGATAGATGCTTTGCAAGAAAAATACAATCTTTTTGACGAGTATTATAACGATGTGCGCAAGGCATTTTTAGAAATAGAAAAAGATGCTTTAAGAAAGCTTTTTTTGGATTCTGTCAGCCTTTTTTTAAAGGATGCCGACTATGAAAAAGCAGAAAAAATCAGATGTCCCGAACCCATTAATACCCCCGCGTCAAATATGTTGCCTCTTCTTGTTCATTTGCCGTCAATAGATAAAACCTATAACGAGCTTATAAAAATTGGACTTACCCACGAAGATGCCCTTTCGTGCCTTAGCGTATTTAAAATATATCTTAAAGAAGAACAGCTCTACCGCACCAAAATTATCGGATTATCTTCCTTTATATCATTTTGGCTTTGCAGATTCACAAAACTGCAGATACTATATTTCGGCAAGGCGGGAATCAATTTTCATATGATAAAAGCCGATAGTAATTCCCCCTATTTTTTAAAAAATAAGAATGCCGGAAAAATACTGCCTGTTTACGGCAACAACTTCGCAGTTCATAGCAGCGGTATCCCCTTAGGAAGCGCAGGGGCAACGGCCAACGAAGGCTCTTTTATAGCCGAGTTTAAAGAGACTGATGATGCCTATATCGGTCACGCAAGTGATGAAACATTCATTTCAAAAGTAGCTACTGTTTTCAAAAAATCAGAATGGGACTTAATTGTTTCGCCAAGTGATGACGTAATAACTCTTCATATTTTTTGGGATTCGGATTTAACTCCTGATATCGTACAAAAAGCTCTTGATGAAGGCGTAGAAAAATGCAAACGCTCGTTTCCTGATAAAAAATTCAAAGCTATTCGCTGTTGTTCATGGCTAATGAACCCTTATATCAATGAAATTTTGGGAGAAAACTCAAAATTAAGCCAATTTTCTTCACGCTTCGTTCGTTTCCCAATCGTTTCGGGAGCTACGCTAATGTATCACTACGTATTCCCCGGACAGAAATGTCCCCCTGAAGAATATGTAGCCGGCTCAAGACTTCAAAAAGGCGTAAAACAGCTCCTAATGGACGGAAAATATTTTTACGAAACCTGCGGCATAATACCTATAGAACAAAAACCGTGAACGTAGTGTTCACGGTTTTTTCTTTATTTTAACAAGTATTGTTCGCCCATACGCTCATATTTTAACGGCGTTAGAGTGTTGTACTCCGGTTTTTCCCATTTATCAGAGCCGACAATATCTTTTATTGCCTCAAGATTTTCCTTTGTATCGGTGATATGGGGAATAAGAGGAGTTCTTATAACAAAAGCGGTTCCGCTTGAGCGAAGGTGAGCAAGATTTTTAAAAATAAGTTCGTTTGAAACGCCTGTATATTGCTTATGAAGTTTCTCATCAGCCAGTTTTATATCAAACATAACAAAGTCAACCCTTTTAATAACCTCTTTAAAAAGTTCTTCGTCTGCATAGCCACAGGTTTCAATAGCTTTATGAACAGCGGTTTTATCAAGAAAATCTATAAGCGTTTTCCCTTGCGCAAGGGGTTCGCCGCCCGAAAAAGTGATTCCCCCATTTTCGCCTATCAGCAGCCTTTGACGTTCGACAATTTTTAAATACTGCTCTAGAGTAAGATTACGAACAGATTTTGTAAGTGCGTCGTTTTTACAAGCGTTAATGCATTTTTCGCAAAGATTGCACTTGCTACGGTCTATTTTATGGGTAGTATCAAATTTATGGGCTTTATTCGGACAAACCCCACAAGCACCGCACATTGTACACTTCTTTTCATCGAAAAGAAGTGTGGGCTTTTGTGTGCGCGCCTCTGGGTTATGGCACCACACACAAGAAAGAGGACATCCCGCAAGAAAAATGGTTGTACGAATTCCGGGGCCATCGTGCAAGGTAAAATTTTGTACGTCGGTTATTTTTAGTTCCATAAACCTTTATACCTCTAAAACGCTTCTTGTGATTATTTCATCTTGATAATTTTCGGGAAGACATACAAAAGGCGCGGAAAAACCGCATACACGAACAATAATATCCTTATGATTTTCAGGGTCGCGTTTAGCCTCAAGAAGTTCTTCTCTGTTTACGCAATTAGGCTGAATAGCCTGCAGACCGTTGTGCGCAAAAACTCTAAACAAAGCAGCCATAGATTCTTCATTTAATTTTCCTGCAGGAAGGGAAACGGTCATAGATGCATTTCCCGAGGTTTTTTTGAAATCAATATTTTTAAAGCTTTCAAGCATATCATAAAGGGAAGATTTATTGCCGTTTCTTGTGGGAGTTATGCCTTGACTAAAAAACGCTCCTCTCTTATTACCGTTAGGAAGAGCATCTAGCCATTGACCGAGACGTACTATTTCGGTATAAAGATTAAAACCTACACGGCATTTGCCAACTATAATATTTTCTATTCGATCCCCGATTTTACAAAGATCATCATAGAATTTTCCGGCGAAGGCTGTGGATTCTTCACTTGAGTCACCGAATGACGCCAGCGACATAGCTTTTTGGCGAAGTTCTTCATTTTCCCAGTTATTAAAGCACTGGTCAAAAAGCTCTTGCATAGTGCAAATCTTATCATCAAAACACAATTTTTTTATAGCATAAAGAGAATCACAAGCCTCTGCAAAGCAGGTAAAATAAACAGCTTCCCTACCATACTTAATTGCACCTGCAGTCATATCCTTTTTCATTTTAATGCACGGCTCCATTAATGCGGAAAGGGCGCAGGCAGGGTTAACCTTATCCCATACAGACGAACCCTTTGTTGAATAGTTAATTCTGTTTTGAACAATGCTAAATACCACGTCGATATAATTTTCATAAAGCTCGTCAAAGGTTTTTGCTTCAATAAAAGGCGTATGATTTATGCCCCATGCAGAAAGTTTCCCGCCATCCTTTTTCATAAGCTGCAAAAGCGGATTTAGAAGAAAACAACATTCGCCGCTGTATTTATTGTTAAAATCGGGGGTTAAAGCATCCCAACAGCCGCCAACAATGTAGTTGCGCGCGTCCTTTAAATCTGTACCGCAGTTAACAAGGGCGGGGATCATAGTGTCATCATTTTCATAAAGGCTATAGCTCTTACCTTGAGTCAATGATTTGCTGATAAGTCTTAAATATTCTTCGGGAGAGTTTTCACTAAAACGGCACATAATTTTGGGGTACATACATTTAAGGTTATCTCTGGCATTAATAAACAGCTTTGTGACGCCGTTATATACAGGATTTCCGTTCTCGTCACAACCGCCAACAGTAACGGTGTTTTCAAGTTCATAGGAAACTATGCCGTCAAACTTTTGAGTTCTGTCATTGGTGCAATCCCAAAACAGCATAAAACGGCAAACAAGGTCAAACATTTCCTCATCTGTAACTCCGTTCGCCTTATCGTTTTCGTAAAGCTTATTAAGCAGTACGTCGGGGCGTCCCATAGAGCTAAAGCCGTATCCTTCAATAGAGCCAAGGGCTTTTCGCATAAAGCCCATAGTGCAAAGTCCCTCATGGAAGGTTTTGGGTGGATTAAAGGGTACTCTTTCAGTTATTTCGGCAAGGTCGTTCATACCGTTTTTACGAGCCTCATCGGCGCAACGAAGGGCTATTTTGCAAAGCGCTTTTATTCCTGCCTCGGCACAATCAATAAATTCGATTTCCGCTTCGGTTTTACAGTCCTTCTTAGCTTCATTTAGCTCTTTAAGCACACCTGTTAGTCCCACGCTAAACACTTTTTTCATAGGGAGGCCCATGTGCATATAATCGGCAAATTCACCGCATTGTGAATAGATACCAACAAGGCTTTTATATTTTTTGTAATTTTCAGGGTCAATGTCTTCGTACAAATGCTTATTTCTATGGACAAGCCAACCATTAGCGTGTTCTCCGCCGCGGTTAAATCTTCCATCGCACCATGCAAGTAGCGCTCCCGTCTCAAAAGCAAAAGGAATATCAGAAAAAACTGCAGGCTCAATATTCTCGGCAATTACATCATACAACCGTTTTTTTAGAAAATAACTGGTTGCATCAGGATGTTTGTCGGCATATTCATCCATAATATCAAACACTTTAAGCCTTAGTTTTTCAACCTTTTCGGGCAAAATTTCAAAATAATACTCGTGAAGCTCTTTTCTAATATTTTCATAAATCATAACGGTATCATTCCTTTTAATAGTTTGTAATTAAATATTATTACTTTTTAAAATATAATACAATACAGAAAATTCTTTTATTTGCACAAAACGGAACTATTTTCGCTATTTTTATTGAAATACAGAGAATTTGATGTATAATATACATATGGAGATGAATGGCATGATAAATCATATTAATAAAA
>JAZSPU010000056.1:0-32658 GCA_045537575.1 Acutalibacteraceae bacterium | reverse complement strand
AACAACGCCCTGATTAAATCTGCCGTAATACTTAGGCTGACCGTTTTCGTCAACGTAAGGAGTGAGGAAGCTTCTGCATCCCATACAGGTGTAGCAATGTCCCTCTCCGTTCTTGTCAACCTTATTCTGAAGCATTATCTTCTGAGATATAGTCGGGAACCATTCTCTTCGCGGTGCATTTAGCCGCAAGCTCGGTAAGATAATAATAGGGAGAATCGTTATGTATATTCTGCTCCTCAAGGACGTATATAAGCTTCGGGAACGCGGGAGTAATCCATACGCCCTTTTCATTCTTAACGCCCTGTACTCTCTGCTGGAGAACCTCTTCAATAATAAGAGCAAGGTCAGCCTTGGTGCGCTCATCCTTTGCTTCGTTAAGATACATAAATACGGTAACAAAGGGAGCCTGACCGTTGGTGGTCATAAGGGTAACAACCTGATACTGTATCATCTGTACGCCCTTGCGGATTTCCTCAAGAAGTCTCTTTTCAGCAATGGTATCAATCTGATTGCCGTCAAGGGTAACACCTGCTTCGGCATATTCCTCTTTTACCATACTTCTTATCTTCTGACGGCTTATTTCAACAAAGGGAGCAAGGTGGGTAAGAGAAATACTCTGTCCACCGTACTGACAGGAAGCAACCTGCGCAATAATCTGGGTTGCAATGTTACAAGCGGTGGAGAAACTGTGGGGCTTCTCAATAAGAGTGCCGCTGATAACTGTACCGTTCTGGAGCATATCCTCAAGGTTTACGAGGTCGCAGTTGTGCATATGCTGTGCAAAATAGTCGGCATCGTGGAAGTGGATAATGCCCTGCTCGTGAGCTTCTACAATATCCTTGGGCAAAAGCAGACGCTTTGTAATATCCTTACTAACCTCACCTGCCATATAGTCACGCTGTACCGAGTTAACGGTGGGGTTTTTGTTACTGTTTTCCTGCTTAACCTCTTCGTTGTTACATTCAATAAGACTTAAAATCTGCTCGTCTGTAGTGTTGGACTTACGGATAAGAGCACGGGTATAACGGTATGTAATGTAACTTCTTGCAACACTGAAAGCGCGCTGATTCATAATCTGGTCTTCCACCATATCCTGAATTTCTTCCACGCTTAAAGCTCTGTTTACATTCATACAAGCCATTTCAACGTCTTCTGCAATACGTTTAATCTGGATAGGAGTCATACGTTCGCTGCTTACAACACTTTCGTTTGCCTTGGTAATAGCGGTAATTATCTTTGATGCGTCAAAATCTACTTCTCTACCGCTTCTCTTAATAATTTTCATAGCTTCTACCTCCATCTTTCTTTTTTACTAACCACTATATATTGTGTATCTGAAAATAGGGGCAACTATTCCCCTTATTTGTTGAGCTTTATCATTATACCATATATAGTATAAAAAGCAATAGGCAAACACAAAATATTTTTATTTTAGCCGTTTTACACAAATAATCTCGACAAAATTCGTCTTTTTTACCATTCGACAATATATTCTGTCTTTCGGCAAAAAACAAAAGACGGTTTCCCGTCTTTTGCTTTTTAAATATTTTACTTATTTATTAAAAGAATTACTCGCTTATATTTATTATAAATCTGAAGGAAACTCTGCGGGAAGCCGCCATATCTACCTTTCCGTCTTTATCTTTAATAGGTTTGCTGTTGGAATATCCTACAGACTCAAGTGTTGCGGCAAGTTTTTCATCAATGCTTACACAATACTTTTTAACGTTGTCTGCTCTTTGTTTAGAGAAAGGCATACCTTCGTCATAAGAAACACCCGAAACGGGAGCAACGTGACCTTCTACCAAAGTCTTAGCTACAAAGCCCTCATATTTTTCATTAAATATAACAGAGGAATACACACTAGCAAATTTATCTAAAAACGCCTTACCTTTATCGGTAAGCACAGCAGAGTCACCGCCGAAAAGTACCGAGGAATCAAGGGCAAGCTCGCCGGTTTTTTCATCAACCGAAACAGAAATGCCTTCTTTTTCAAAAGCGCTAACAAGGTCATCCATAAGATTTTCTTTTTTCTTAAAGATAGCTTCTATCTGAGCATCACTAAGTGCATCAAGTGTTCCCGTCTGGTCTTCCACTACATAGTCGGAAAGAGAACCTCTTATTCTATCTGAGTAACTGTCGTTATAGTAATAGGTATTTTCTCCGTCGGTAAGGACAATTCCGCCATTACCGCAGTAAAAATAAAGATACTGATAGGTCTTCGTTCCCTTTTCCCACGGTACTGTAAAGGTAAACAGACCGTCTTCGGTAAGCTCCGCAATACCGTCGTAAACCTGTTCGCCATCAACGCCCTCAAAGTACATTCTTGACATATCGTCATCGGGGGAATATCTAAAGGTAATATTATCAATGCCGTCTAATGCTTCGCTGTTTTTAGAAAGATAAGCATCAATATATAAATAGTCTTCTTCGCTGTGTGGGTCAAGTCCGCACATAAGGTCAACGCTTGTATCCCCATTGGTGAGAGTAAGATGTCTTCCGTTAAAGGCAAAGGTATATTCAAGCGTTCCTTCGTTAAAGGCATATTCTATAGTATTATCTTCTTCATCGACCTCAAATTTATCAAGAGGCTTTAATATAAACTTGTTGCCCTCAACTGTATAGGCACAAAGCATTGTATCAAGATTTATACTGCTTTCGTATTTTCGCATAAAGTAAACGCGCAACCAGTAATATCCCTTTACGTTATGAACCATATGATTAAGGGTGTTTTTTCCTGCATCTATTCGCATAGGAACGGCGGAAATCTCTATTTCCTCTCCCATATGGGTAAATTTTACGTAATTAGTTTCATTACCGAATTTTTCTTCGGCTTCATCTCCGCCTAAAAGACTATGTGTACCGAAAAACATTTCTTCACTATAGTCAAGCTTTGCATATATATCCTGAGGGTTAAGCTTTACGTCGGGAACGCCCATAGGAACGGTGTTAACGGTTGAACCGCTTCCCTTAAAAATAAATCCGTTTTCGGTTTTATTGTTGTTGCCCTTACCGCCACAGGCGCAAAGACTAAAAATCATAAGTAGGCATAAAAGTAATGCTATAATTCTTTTCATTTTCTTACTCCTCGCTGTCTGTTTCCTTACAGAAGGTAATTATAAGAAGAATTGCGCCAACAATGGGAATAAGTCCCATAAATATGTAATTCCAGTCTTTGCCTGTGTCACGAATACGTCTTACTGCAACCGAAACTATGGGCAACATGGATGCCATGCAAGATAAAAAGCCTAAAACAGGATTTATAATCATAGCCCCAAGATCAACAAGAAAAATAAATAAATATCCAAACCACAACTCGCTGCGTGATGCCTTGCCGGTAAAGTTTACAATATTCTTAAACAAAAGAGCAATAGCTGTGCCAAAACCAACACGTCCGTTATTCTTAACCTCATCATTCTGCTGATAATTAGGTACGTAAACAGGCTCTATTGGTGCTTCGTAGGGAACGTAAACGGGCTCTTCCACAACGGGCTGTGCCTCTACTACGGGCGCTTCTTCTACAATAGGTGCTTCCTCATAAGCGGGAATTTCCACAACAGGAGCTTCTTCCACAACAGGAGCTTCTTCTACAACAGGAATAGCCTCATAAGCAGGAACAACGGGAGCTTCATAAGCTTTCTCTTCTGCTACGGGTTCGGCTACCACCGGAGCAACTTCGTAAGCGGGAATCTCCTCTACGGGAGTTTCTTCGATTACGGGCAGCTCTACTACGGGTGCTACCTCGTATGCAGGTTTTTCAGGAGCCTCGTAAACAGGCTCAGCAGGTGCTACGGGTGCTACCTCATATGCAGGCTTTTCGGGTGCTTCTGCCACAGGCTGAGCAACCTGAGGAGCTACTTCGTAAGCAGGTTTCTCTGGAAGCTGAACCTTTGTACCGCAATTAGCGCAAAAAGCTGCGCCCTCGATTATTTCTTTTCCGCAATTTGTGCAAAACATAATAACAAACCACCTTTTTTAAATTTATAAATTAATTATATCTTACTTATAGTCTTTATTCAAGTGCATATATTAAAACCACCCATTATTTTTTGATTTTTAAATACTTGGTTGGGGGAAAACCGAAATGAGATGTAAAGCAACGGGTAAAATAATTGGCATCGGAAAAGCCGCAATTAAGGGCAATTTCGTTTATTTTAAGATTTGATTTCTTCATTAAAGAATAGGCTTTTTCCATTCTGTAAATTTTAAGATAATTCATAGGAGAAAGTCCCGTATAATCTTTAAACTTTTTGCAAAAATAAGGAACCGTATATCCAAAATGCTGACAAATATGGCTTGTGCTTATTTCTTCACTAAAATTTTCTTCTATGTAGCTTATAATCTCACCCATTACTCTGTCGGTAGCGGTCTCGCTGTATATGTCCAGCACACATTCCCTAAAAAGAGTAACCAAAAGCCTGTAAAGGTCAGCCATAACCGAAAACGCCTCTAAATCCGAAGCGGTACTTTTCGATACAGCATCTATCATTTCAATAAAGCTTTTGCTGTCGGTTAGGTTTTTTAAAGTAACTCTGCCGTCAAAAAGAGCGCTCAGCAATTTTTCTCCTATTTCGGTGTGGTTATAAAAGGTACGTACATCAAACATAACCGCGCAGTACCTTGCCCCGTTTTCTGTTTGCGCCATATGGGGAGTACGGGGCGGAATTATCACCGCTTGGTCCTTTTTAACCGTAACGCTCTTATTACCCAGCGTCACTGTAATACTTCCCTCAAAAACCCTTAAAAGCTCCATTCTTTCGTGCCAATGCATTCTAAAACAAAAACTTTTTTTATTAAGTTTAAAAAACAGAGTCTTAACCGAAGAGGGCCCGTATATTACCGGCTCCCTTTCAAGCAAACTGTCATTATTCATAAGGCTTTTTCTCCAATAAATTAATATAATGCTAAAAATCAATAGTTTTATACTATTAAAATCGCTAATTTAATGCTATCATAAATTCGCAAAATTTGCAAGAGAAAGGAAAATTTTTATGATAATCGGTACTTTTATTGATTTAAAAATGGAAACCATTGAAAAAGAACTTCAAAAACTAAAAAACTTCGGGTTTTCCTCCTGTCAAATAGGCTGTTGGAACACAAAAATTTGGAATGAAGAAAATGCCAATATTCTTAAAGGTCTTTTAGAAAAATATGAAATCACCGTTTCATCCTTTTGGTGCGGTTGGGACGGCCCTGCGGTGTGGAACTTTGATAAAGGCTATGAAACCTTAGGACTTCTTCCCCGACAGTACCGCGAAATGAGAATTAAAAACCTTTGCGACGGCGCCGACTTTGCCAAAAGAGTAGGCATAAAGCAGGTTGCAACCCATATGGGCTTTATTCCCGAAAATCCTCACGATCCGGAGCTTATTCCTCTTTGCGATGCCATAAGAACAGTTGCTCAGCATCTTAAAGAAAACGGACAGTATCTGCTTTTTGAAGCAGGTCAGGAAACCCCCATTGCAATGCTCAGATGCTTTGAAATTGTTAATATGGATAATCTTGCAGTTAACCTTGATACAGCAAATCTTATTCTTTACGGCAAGGCAAATCCCGTTGATGCCCTTGACGTTATCGGTCCCTACGTTCGCGATATTCACGCTAAAGACGGCTTCTATCCCAAATCGGGCAAGTGGCTTGGCAGAGAGGTGCGAGTAGGCGACGGCAAGGTAGATTTTAAAGCCCTTTTCACAAAACTTAAGGAGCTTGGCTACGATTCCTACGTTACCATTGAAAGAGAGCTTGTGGGCGAGGATGACGAAACCGCAAAACAGAAAAACGAAGATATTTTTTATGCTAAAAACTATCTTGAAAACATTATTAACCAAGTGTATGAGGTGAATTAATTATGTTAAAAGTAGGTATAGTTGGACTTGGCGGTATAAGTACCGTACATATTAACGGCTGGAAAAACATTGAGGGCGCCGAAATTACTGCAGTCTGCGACGTAAGAAAGGAAAAGCTTGAAGGCAAGGATTTTGCTAAATGCTACTTAAGCTATGATGAAATGTTAGAAAAGGAAACCTTTGATATCATCGACGTGTGCGTTCCTACATATCTTCATATCGAATATTCTCTTAAGGCGCTTAATAAGGGAATAAACGTAATCTGTGAAAAGCCTCTTACTCTTAATAAAAATGACGTTAAAAAGGTTTACGAAGCAGCCGAAAAAAATAACGTTAAATTTATGGTTGCTCAGGTTACTCGCTTTATGCCTCCCTACGATTACGTTAAAAAGGTATTTGACAGCAAGGAATACGGCAAACTCCTTTCGGGAACTATGTCACGTATAGGCTGCTGCCCTACCTGGAGCTTTGAAAACTGGATGATGACCGAAGAAAAAAGCGGACTTGTCCCCTTTGATCTTCACATCCACGACCTTGATTTTCTTATTTACTCCTTCGGTACTCCCAAGAAACACACCGCAAGACGCTCAAGAACCCCTGATTCCGATTATATCAACGTCACCTATGATTATAAAGACTTCTTTATAAACGTTGAAGGCGCATGGTATGCCGCTCCCAAATTCCCCTTTGGCTTTACCTTTAAATTTGAATTTGAAGACGCAACCATAGACTATAGAGGAAATAAGTTCTGTGTTTATAAAAAGGACGGCAGTGTAGTTGATATTACCCCCGGAAAAGCCAGTGAAGATAACGGCGATATAGGTCTTCCCGCAACCAATGCTTACGAAGACGAACTTCGTTATTTCTTTGGCTGTGTTAAAGAAAATAAACCCACCGATAAAATTAAAGCTAAGGAAATCGAAACAGCAATAAAAATTGCTAAAAAAATAGGTTAAGTTATAAAATGGCACCATCCAAAACTTATTGGATGGTGCTTTTCAGTTTTATATTCCCATATTACCAAGATTAACAATTTCAAGCCCTTTGTTTTTTGCCCGTTTGACAAATTTATATGCTCCGCCCCAGTTATGCGTGATATAACATAGGCAATACTGCGCTCTTTCAATCATCCAACGATTCCTTCTTTCAATAGCAAATCGCGGCGGCCCCTCTTCGATGCCCTCGGGGAATATACTGTAACTGCCGTAAAAATCGTAATCACTTTTTTGCGTCGGCATATATGCAAGTACCACCGAAATCGAAATATGAGGATAGGCTTCCTTTAATTTCTTTAAAGTGGCGAATACTATGCTGTCAAAATATCCCTGATGCCCTACGTAAAAACTATCCACTCCCTTTTGAATCAGCTCCTCAATGGCGCTTTGAACAATAAAAGCATCTAAACTGTAACAGTCACTGTGTCCAAAAAAAGTACAAATCATAAATTTGCGCCCTCCGTTAGTTATATATCACTATTATATCACAATTTTTGCAGTTAGTGAAGTATCACTAATACAAAACTTTTATTTCGGTTATGATATTAGTGATAAATCAACCGGAGGTGGCGCAAATGGATACAGCTCAAACAATTGCATATCGTATTCGTCAACTATGCAAAGAGCATGGTATAACTCCTAACGGACTCAGCAATTTGGCAGCAGTGCCACAAGCCACCATAAAAAGCATTTTAAACGGTGAAAGCAAAAATCCCGGAACTGTTACTATTAAAAAATTATGTGATGCTTTTGAAATCACTCTCGGAGAATTTTTCAGCACCCCCGAATTTGACTCTTTGGAGCAAGAAATTAAATAGCTTTACCTCACTACTTTCATTATACAAAAAGGACTATGACTTATTGGTCATAGTCCTTAAAATTTTTAATCCAACGGCTTCATGGTGGGGAAGAGGATTACTTCGCGGATGGAGTCGGAGTTGGTAAGGAGCATTACGGCTCTATCGATACCGATACCCATACCGCCTGTGGGGGGCATACCGTATTCCATTGCGGTAAGGAAGTCTTCATCCAGCATTTCTGCTTCGTCGTCGCCTCGCTCACGAAGTTCAAGCTGTTTTTCAAAACGCTGACGCTGAACGATAGGATCGTTAAGCTCGGAGTAAGCGTTTGCAAGTTCGCTGTGGCAAACAAAAAGCTCGAAACGCTCGGTAAGTCTCGGATCCTCGGGGGATGCCTTAGTAAGCGGAGAAACCTCAACAGGATACATTGTAATAAAGGTAGGCTGAATAAGTTTTTCTTCCACCCTCTGATCGAAGCAGGCATAAAGAGCGTTACCCCAAGTTTTGTCTGCAGTCTCGGCAAGTTCTACGCCGATAGCCTCTGCCGCTTTAACAGCTTCATTATCGTCGGTAATAGCACCGAAGTCAATTCCTGCATATTCCTTAACAGCATCAACCATAGTAAGTCTGCGCCAACCGGGAGTAAGGTCGATTTTTTCGCCAAGCCATTCTACTTCATAGGTGCCGTGAATTTCTTTTGCGGCGCCGGAAATAATGCCTTCGGCAATATCCATCATATCATGGAAATCAGCATAAGCCTGATAAAGCTCAACTGTGGTAAATTCGGGGTTGTGCTTAGGATCCATACCTTCGTTACGGAAAATTCTGCCGATTTCATAAACCCTGTCCATACCGCCTACAATAAGACGCTTTAAGGGAAGTTCGGTAGCAATTCTCATATACATAGGTATATTAAGAGTATTGTGATGTGTAATGAAAGGACGCGCAGCCGCACCGCCGACAATAGTATTTAAAACGGGGGTTTCAACCTCGATATAACCCATATTGTCAAGGTAGTTTCTCATATATTTAATAAACTGAGAACGGATAACAAAGTTACGCTTAACGTCCTGATTCATAATAAGGTCAACGTAACGCTGACGGAAACGCAAATCGTTATTGGTAAGACCGTGGAATTTTTCGGGAAGGGGTAAAAGAGATTTTGCTAAAAGCTTAATAGCCTTTGTATGCAAAGAAACCTCGCCTGTTTTAGTAACGAAGGAGAAGCCCTCAACACCCACAATATCACCGATATCCATTTTCTTAAAGGCGGCATATTCTTCTTCGCCGATATCGTCACGTCTTATGTAGCACTGAATTGTGCCGGTGGCATCAGCAATATGGAAGAAACTTGCCTTACCCATAATACGACGGGACATAATTCTGCCTGCAACGTTATAGGTTTTTTCTTCGCCTTCTACGTACTGCGCCTTTATATCCTTGGAATTGCCTGTAACGTCGTACTTAGTTACAACAAAAGGATCCTTACCCTGCTCCTGCAAAGCGGCAAGTTTTTCGCGGCGAACCTTTAAGATTTCGTTTAAGTCCTGTTCCACTACTGCCTGATTTTGTACATTATTTTCTGACATATTTATCAGTCCTCTTATTTAGAAATAGCAACAATTTTAAATTCGATTTCACCGTCGGGGGTATCTGCCTTAGCGGTTTCGCCAACCTTTTTGCCAAGAAGAACCTTTCCTACGGGAGATTCATCAGAAATAAGTCCGTTACCGGGGTCAGCTTCTGCGCTGCCTACCACACGGAATTCCATTTCTTCATCAAATTCAACATCAAGAACCTTTACTTTACTGCCGACAGTAACAGTTTTACCTGCGCTCTTCTTTTCGGCAATAAGCTCAACGTTTTTGAGCATTCCTTCAAGCTCTACAATTCTTGCTTCGATTTTTGCCTGTTCATTTTTTGCTTCATCATATTCGCTGTTTTCGGATAAGTCACCATAGCCTCTGGCAACCTTGATTTTTTCTGCAATCTCGGTTCTGCCGGCGGTTTTTAAGTTTTCGAGCTCATCCTGTAATTTTTTGAGACCTTCCTCGGTAAGTTTAATTGCTTTAGCCATCTTGAACACCTCATAAAAAATTATTTATACATACCAATCTATTATATATAATTATGCACAAAAAGTCAATATAATTTATATCCCTCTTTGTAATCGCCGTAAATAGCGCGAACCTCATCTTCACATTCGGTAAGAGAAAGGGTAGGCATTATCTTTAGTCCTGCCTTAGAACATTTTTTGCCCTCAATAAGCACAAGAAAGGGCGGTAAGGAAAATCGCTGACAAACAAATCTTATTCTTTTGGGCTCGATTTTCTTTTCGCTCATTTTACTGAGAATTTCAGTCAGCCTTTCGGGGCGGTGGCATATGCAAAGACGCCCTGCAGTATTAAGCATTTTAAAGGCTGCATCAATTACGTCGTCTATGGTGCAATCTGTTTCGTGACGGGCGGTTGCCTCTATGCTATCAGGATTTTTTATGCCCGTACCGTCGGCAAAATAGGGCGGATTACAGGTAACAAGGGTAAATTTGCCTGTTTTAAGATTGGTGGGCAAATCCCTTAAATCAGCAAGTATGGGGGTGAATTTGTCGGTAAGATTTCTTTCCTGAGAGGTTTTTTGGGCGAGAAAAATTGCTTCCTCGCTTATATCCACACCTATTGCCCTTTCCACCTTTTCATCCCTAAGCAGCGCAAAGGGAATTATTCCGCAACCGGTACCCAGATCCACAAAGCTATCCTTTTTCTTTGCATTTGCAAAGTTTGCAAGGAGCAGCGCGTCGGTGCCGAAGGCGTGATGCTTTGACACATAAAGGAAAGCCCCTTTTCTATCTAGGGGCTCCTTTTTAAATTTTATGCTCTGGTCCATTTTACACCCTGCGGAGTATCCTCTAATATGATACCCATTTCTTTAAGTTTATCTCTTATAGCATCGGCTTCTTTGAAATTCTTTTCTTTTCTTGCCTGAGTACGCTTTGCGATAAGCTCTTCAACCTCGGCATCTAAGCTATCGTTTTTACGGTTATAAAGGAAACCTAAAACGCCTGTAAGTTCGTCAAAAACCTCTGCCATAGCATTTAAAGACTCTTTTTTAGCGCCTGCATCAATAGCCATATTTATATCCTTTGCAAGAGTAAATACGGCAGCAAGCGCATCGGCAGTATTAAGGTCATCCTCCATAGCGGCAATGAACTCATTTTTATGAAGCTCAACAAATTCGGGCTTCTCGCCGCCTTCTTGCGCATGAGAAAGGGCAAAATCAATTCTGTCTCTGCAGTTATAAAGACGCTCAAGAGCGCTCTTTCCCTGCTCAATAATATCAATAGAATAGTTAATGGGGCTTCTATAGTGAGAAGAAATCATAAGATAACGGATAGGCTCATAACCGAATTTTTCTGCAACGTCACGAACGGTAAAGAAGTTGCCGAGAGATTTACTCATTTTACGGTTGTCAACGTTAATAAAGCCGTTGTGCATCCAGAAACGAGCAAATTCCTGACCGTTAGCGGCTTCGCTTTGCGCAATTTCGTTTTCGTGATGGGGGAAGATAAGGTCCTGACCGCCGCAATGGATATCTATGGTCTTGCCCAGATATCTGCAGGACATAGCGGAACATTCAATATGCCAACCCGGTCTGCCGTCTCCCCAAGGAGAGCTCCATTTGGGTTCGCCCGGCTTTGCGCCTTTCCAAAGGCAGAAATCCATGGGATCTTCCTTAATTTCTCCTACTGCAATTCTTGCGCCCGATTCAAGATCCTCAAGGGGCTGATGGGAGAGCTTTCCGTACTCCTTGAACTTTTTGGCTCTGTAATATACGTCACCGCCCGATTCGTAAGCAAAGCCCTTTTCAATAAGGCTTTCGATAATGGAAATTATTTCATCAATATTCTCGGTTGCTCTGGGATGAACGGTGGCAGGCTTTACATTAAGTCCGTCGGAGTCGGTGCGGAACTCTTTTATGTAGCGTTCTGCTACCTCGGGCACCGTAATGCCCTCTTCGTTTGCCTTTTTAATGAGTTTATCGTCAATATCGGTAAAGTTTTGAACGTATTTTACGTTTATTCCGCGCCATTCAAGGTAACGGCGCAAAACGTCGAAAACGCACAAAGGACGGGCATTACCGATATGAATAAAGTTATATACGGTAGGGCCGCAAGCGTAAATTTTTACTTCATTTTCATCAATGGGAACAAATTCCTGTTTTTCGCGTGTTAATGTGTTAAATATTTTCATTTTTTTCTTTTCCTTTCTCTTCAAGTTCTTTAATACGCTGCTGAAGTCTGGCAATTTCCTGAGCAACAGGGTCGGGAATGTGTATCTGGTCAAGGGGCTGAACCTTTTCGCCGTTACGTCTTACCACCCTTGCAGGAACACCCACAACGGTACAGTCGGGGGGAACCTCTTCAAGCACAACAGCGCCTGCGGCAATTCGTGAATTATCCCCTACTTTAAAGGGGCCAAGCACCTTAGCGCCTGCGCTTATCATAACGTTATTACCAATGGTGGGGTGACGTTTGCCCGTATCCTTACCGGTACCGCCCAGAGTTACGCCCTGATAAATCAGCACGTCGTCGCCTATTTCGGTGGTCTCACCGATTACTATTCCAACACCGTGGTCAATAACAAGACGTCTGCCTATTGTAGCTCCGGGGTGAATTTCTATTCCCGTTTTTCTTACACAGTCCTGTGAAATCCATCTTGCTATAAACTTAAAACCGTGTTTATAGAAAAAGTGCGCCCAGCGGTGCATACGTATTGCCTTTACACCGGGATAAAGGAAAAATATTTCAAACCAACTTCTTGCCGCAGGATCTCTTTCCTTTACAGCGCGAATATCTTCTCTAATTCTTTTAAAAAACAATATCTCTTCTCTCCTTTATAAGCCTTCCCCTTTGTTCGGAGGGGAAGGGGGACCGCTTGCGGTGGATGAGGTGTAGTAACTTTAATTATTTTCAAAGATATTTTTGTAAATATCTTCACACACACCTTCGAAATTTTTAAGGACTTCTAAATTAGAATATCTTAAAATCGTTATCCCTAATGAATTAAGATATGCTTCTTTTTCTTTATCCTTCAAAATTTGTTCCTTTTCATAATGTCCGCTTCCATCAAGCTCTATAACAATTCGTGCTTTGGCACAGTAGAAATCTGCTATATAATTACCCATAACCTTTTGTCTGTGAATAGTTATCGGCAATGTTTTCAAAAAATCATACCAAAGACGTCTTTCCTCTTTGGTCATATTTTTTCTTAAACCTTTTGATAAACCGGTGAGTTTTCTATTATTTATTTCATTCATATTTCCACGCCGTTTGCACGGCTACACCTCACCACCGTCTTCGACGGAGCCTCTCCTCGAGGAGAAGCCTTGTGTTCTTTTAAAAAACAATATCTCTTCTCTCCTTAAGTTTCAAAAATTAAAAAGTTAATCGTTTATTAAAAAAGCCTCTGATACTGCACAGCAATATCAGAGGCGAAAAATCGCGGTTCCACTCCGTTTTATAACTTAAAACTTTAACGCAGTTATACGTCTTTGGATACTTTCTTTTCCCCAAAGAAGCTAACGGGTGCAATTCATTTTCTCCGCTTTCCCATATGCCCTTTCAGTCGGTGAGGCATACTCCCTGACGGCGCCAGAAAAAACTACTGTTTCCCGAATCATCGCTTTTAACTTTTCTACATTATATGCTTTACTGAGCAATTTGTCAAGTGCACGTAATTAGTATAACTAATTTAATCTAAATTATTTTGTTGTATTAACAAATTCTTTGTTCTGATAGAGATAAATAACTCCCGAAATCACGCAAAGAACGGTACTTGCCCAAAGAACTACGTTAAAGCCTATATCAAGTCCCTTTTCAATAAGTCCGCCGTCAACAAAGAACCATTCCTTAAGCTGAGCAAAGGCAATGCCTAAAACAATAGCGGCAATTTGTGTAACGGTTTTAAGTTTGCCCCAGATATTTGCGGCAATAACCTTGTTGCCGGCGCTGGAAACAACAATAAGACGAAGAGAAGAAATAAGAAATTCTCTAAATAGTACGATAAATACTACCCATGTAATCTGCCAACCGATATTATGCGCAATAAAGCCTAAAAATGCAGAAGTGGTAAGCATTTTATCGGCAAGCGGATCAAGGAATTTACCGAAAGAGGTAACAAGATTTCTTGCTCTTGCGATTTTGCCGTCAAGCATATCGGTAAATGCGGCAACGCCGAAAACTATAAGCGCCAGTAAATAGTGATTGGGGAAATTAATAAGCATAAGAGCCATAAATACGGGGGTTAAAATTATACGAAGTACAGTAAGTTTATTGGGCAGATTCATCACACATTTCTCCTAACAAATCATATTCTATTGAGTCGTTGACCGTCACGTCAACGAATTCTCCGAAATTAAGGGGGCGGGTTGCAAAGAAGAATATTTTTCCGTCAACCTCGGGCGCATCAAAGGGAGTTCTTCCGAAATAGCACTTAAGATAATCGTCATAGCCTTCAACTAAAACGGTTACTCTCTCGCCGATTTTTTCTTCATTTTTCTCGGCAGAAATTATCATTTGATCATCCATAATTAAGGAAAGTCGGTCTTCCTTAGTTTGCGCATCTATTTGACCGTCAAAGGTGGCGGCAATAGTATCCTCTTCAGGCGAATAGGCAAAGCAACCAAGTCTTTCAAAACGGGTATCCTTTATAAACTGATGAAGCTCAGCGAACTGTTCCTCAGTCTCACCGGGGAAGCCCGTAATAAAGGTGGTGCGAAGGGTTATTCCCTTAACCTTGCTTCTTATTTTTTCAATAAGGGCGGTTATGCTTTCCCTGTCACCTTTTCTGTTCATTCTCTTTAAAACATCACCGTTAACGTGCTGAAGGGGAATGTCAAGATACTTAACGATTTTTTCGTTTTCGTTTATTACGCCTAATAGCTTATCGGTTATTCTTTCGGGATAGGTGTATAAAACCCTTATCCACTTAAGTTTTTCGATTTTTGAAAGCTCGGTGAGAAGCTCAGCAAGTTTGCTTTCTCCGTATAAATCCTCGCCGTAAGCGGTGGTATCTTGCGCTACTACAACTATTTCTCTTACTCCGCCTTCAACAAGCTTTTCTGCTTCCTTTACACAGCTTTCAATGGTACGGCTTCGCATTTTTCCGCGAATCAGCGGAATTGCACAGTAAGTACAGCAGTTGTTACAGCCGTCTGCTATCTTTAAATAGGCGGTAAAGGGGTAACCGCCTAAAATTCTTTCTCCGTCTAAATTCAAATCAGATTTTTCGCCAAAGTGATTTTCCTTTTTGCCGTCTAAGGCTTCGCTAACGATTTTTGCAATATCCTTATTTGAGCCTATGCCCACTACCACGTCAACCTCGGGAATTTCCTCGGTTATATCGTCCTTGTAGCGTTCAGCAAGACAGCCTGTTACTATAAGTGCCTTTAAATTGCCTTCCTTTTTATAGGCGGCGGCTTCAAGGATGTTTTCAATAGCCTCTTCCTTGGCGCCTTCAATAAATCCGCAGGTGTTTATGATTATTGCATCAGCTTCGGCTTCTTCTACGCCGATTGTAAACCCCGCATCAGCAAGGCTTTTAAGCATTACCTCGGCATCAACCTGATTTTTTGGACAACCAAGGGATACCATTGCTATTTTTTTCATTTTTTTACTCCTTAGAATCTAATAAATCCAATTTTAAAACGCTGTTTATATCGGAAAACAAAAATCCGTTTCTGATTAGTGAATTGGTAACCTTTCTTACGCCTTCGGTTTCATACAGCTTATTTTTATACTTAGAATTTAATAAATTTCTTATTTTTTCCTGTTCAAAAAAGCTGTCGTAAACGCAGATTTCCTTTGCTTTTTCACTGCTTATGCCCGATGTAATCAGCTTTTCCTTTGCGGCGCGGTTTGAAAGATTATTTTCATCGCATTTTTCCTTAAGGCGAAGCGCATAGCTTTCGTCATTTATGTAACCCAGTTCCTTACAGCGTTTAACCGTTTCCTCAACGCACCGATGGGCAAAGCCCGTTTTTAAAAGCTTTGCCCTCAGGTTTTTTTCACTTATACTGCTGTTCGAAAGATAGTAAAACGCTCTGTTTTTGCATCTGAGAAAATCGGAATGGTCTTCAAGGTCATTAGCCGTCTCTTCGCTTATTTCATCCCCCGCTTTAAGAGAGAGGGTTTCAAAAAAGCTTTTATCAAGGTTAATGTAGGTACCGTCATCAAAACGAACCTCGAAAATATGTCCCCGTCGGCGCAGTATTTCGGTTACCTTCATTATTCGTCAACCGCTATGTCAATATTTACCTTTTTGCGTTTGCGAGGTTCCTCTGTAGCTACCTGAGCAGGAGCGCTTACGGGAGCATTGGCAGGTGCCTTTGTTTCAACCTTTGCGGTCTTTTCTGCCATAGCTACGGTTATTTTTTCCTCTAATTCCTTCATAAGCTCGGGGTTGTCAAGAAGCAACTGCTTTACGTTATCTCTGCCCTGACCTATACGGGTTTCACCGTAATAGAACCAAGCGCCGCTACGGGAAAGAATACCGAGCTTAAGACCGGTATCAATAATTTCGCCCTCTTTGGAAATGCCTTTACCGTACATAATATCAAATTCTGCTTCCTTAAAGGGAGGCGCAATTTTATTCTTAACGATTTTTGCTTTTGTGCGGTTACCTACAATTTCGCCGCCAACCTTAATGGATTCAACCCTTCTTACATCAATTCTTACCGAAGCATAGAACTTTAAGGCTCTGCCGCCTGTGGTGGTTTCACTGCTTCCGTACATAACGCCGATTTTATCTCTTAACTGGTTAATGAAAATTGCGGTACAGTTAGATTTAGAAAGAGCGCCTGTAAGCTTTCTTAAAGATTGTGACATAAGTCTTGCGTGAAGACCTACGTGGCTGTCTCCCATATCGCCTTCGATTTCAGCCTTAGGCACTAAAGCGGCAACAGAGTCGATAATAATTACGTCAACTGCGGCGCTTCTAACAAGCGCTTCGGCAATTTCCAAAGCCTGTTCACCTGTGTCGGGCTGAGAAACTAAAAGGGAATCAATGTCAACGCCCAACGCCTGAGAATAGGTAGGATCAAGGGCGTGTTCAACGTCAATAAATGCGGCAGTACCGCCCATTTTCTGCGCCTCTGCCACTACGTGAAGGGCAAGGGTGGTTTTACCCGAAGATTCGGGGCCGTAAATTTCAATAATTCTGCCCTTAGGCACACCGCCTATACCGAGAGCAAGGTCAAGACCTAATGATCCTGTGGGAATATGGTCAACCTTCATATTTACGTTCTCGCCAAGACGCATAATTGCGCCCTTACCGAACTGCTTTTCAATATTAGCAAGTGCCGTTTCAAGTGCTTTACTTCTGTCTTCTGCCATATCTATATATCTCCTTTTGGTTTATTGTGTAATCATTATAATGATTATAGTTTGTCGAAACGCCCAAAAGCGCTTCGACAAGCCGATTTTATCGGCTTTGCACAATTAAATTATCAAAGAATTTAATTGTGCACCATACTCATTGCAATGGGTTTAGTCAAATTATCACGGATAATTTGACCGCAAATTACATATTTGCGGTCGAAACAGTAACCAAAGTTTCTGTTTCGACTAACTAAAACCATTATACCCTAGTCACAGTACCATAAACGACTCTGTGTATGCCGTTTATGTCCTTAGCAGTGCCAATATCCTTAAGTCCTGCCTGCTCCATAAGGGAAATAACCGCTTCCTTCTGGTCATAGCCTATTTCAAGAGCAATCATACCGCCGTCTCTGACAAATTCGGGATATCTGCGAAGAATAACTCTATAAAAGTCAAGTCCGTCTTCACCGCCGTAAAGGGCGCTGTCGGGCTCCTTTAAAACCTCTTCGCTTAGATTTTCCATATCCCGAGCATTTATATAGGGCGGATTGCTGACAATAAGGTCAAATTCTCCCTGCGGAACATAGTCAAAAACGTCTGCCTTTTCTAAAAACAGAGTCTCACTGCTGTTTTTGTGAATATTCTTTTCACAGTAAGAATAAGGAACGTCATATTTTTCAACTAAGGTAACACCGCTTTCCTTAAATCTGTTTGCAATGGTAATTCCTATACAACCGCTTCCTGCGCAAAGGTCAAGCACCCTTGCCTTTTCGTTTTTCTTCATAAACTCAAAGGCGGTATCAACCAAGGTTTCGGTATCGGCTCGCGGAATAAGACAGCCTTCTCCCACAAAGAAATTAAGTCCGTAAAAGCTCCATTCCCCTAAAATATACTGTAAGGGATAACGGTCAAGCCTTTGACTTACTATCGACTTCCACATAGTCTCCTGCATCATATCAAGGCTGTCGGCATAGTGGGTTATTATTTCATTATTGGAAAGCTTGGTAATATATCTTATAATCTGTCTTGCTTCAAAGGAGCTGTCTTCTATTCCTGCATCCTTTAAAAGCTTTTTAGTCTGTTGATAACACTCAAATATTGTCATTTTCTTGCTCTGTTTCCTCTGCTACTTCTGCTGTTTCTTCCTCTATTTTAGGCAAAAACTTCTCTTTATCCTCGTCGCTTAATACCTCACCCAGAGCGGCGATTGCAATTTCCAGCATAGAGTCATCAGGCTCTTTGGTGGTAATGCGCTGTACCCATACACCAGGGGCGGAAATAATTTTAGTTATAATATTATCGTGCCTTCCGCAAATTCGAAGCACCTCATAACCAACACCGCAGATAAGGGGCACCATAGCAATTTTTATAAGCGACCAGACAATTCTGTTTGAATAAACGTCTTTAAAAGCCACCTGAACAAGTGTGGAAAAAATTACGCTTATGATTATCATAAGAATTAAGAAGGAGGTACCGCAACGGGGATGAAAACGCTTTTGCTTTCTTGCGTTTTCTACCGTAAGGGGCAGTCCTGCTTCATAGCAGAAAATGGTTTTATGTTCAGCGCCGTGATACTGAAAAACCCTTTTAATATCCTTCATAAAGGACACGCCTATAACGTATGCTAAAAATATTATAAGCTTTATGCTCTGTTCAATTAAAGAACGCACAACGGGAGAAAAATCTTCAACATTAAACAGTATTTTAAGACCGTCAACTGCAAGTCGGGGCAGATACATAAAAAGAACAAAACAAAGAGCAAGAGCAAGTATCATAGCTACAACAGAAATGCCTGCCCAAACAGCACCGCTCAATTTTTTAGTTTCGCCTGTTTTTTCGTCAACCTCATCGGCATAGCCCGATTTATCGGCAGAAAGCATCATAGCCTTATAGCCCGAAATCATTGATTCAGCAAAGCCTACCACACCGCGTATAACGGGAATAGCAAGAAATTTGCACTTATCCTTAATGGACTTGTCCTTCATATGCGTTATATCAATATTTCCGTCGGGAAGTCTTACCGCAAGGGCGCTTCCCTTCTGGGGAGACTTCATCATAATTCCTTCAATAAGCGCCTGACCGCCAATTGAAGTAAATTTACACTTTTTGCATTTTTTACTCATTTATATCGCCTTCGTTTTCAGGGGGAATTATTTTTTCGATTTCCTCTTCGGGAACAACGTAAATGGGAAGCACTACCGTAACGGTGGTTCCTACTCCCTCGGTGCTTTCAAGGAACAAAAGTCCCTGATGCTGTTTTACAATTTCGTCGGCAACAGCAAGACCTATTCCGCTTCCTCTTACCGAATTGTTTGATTTGTAGAATTTTTCTTTTACTCTGTCAATATCCTGCGCGGGAATACCCACACCGGTATCCTTAACGGTTATCTTTACACAGCCGTCCTCTAATACTTCTTGGACTAGCACCTGTCCCTTTTCATTTGTATATTTAACGGCGTTATCAATTATATTTATGAATACCTGCTTTATTCTGTCAGGGTCTCCGTTAACCGTAATTTCATTTTTTGAAGGTGTGAAAAGCACCTCAATATTATGCTTGGCGGCAAGTTCAACGTACATATCCACGGCAGAAGAGAGTATCTCTGCCACGTTAAAGGGACGAATGTTTAAGGTAAATCGTCCGCTTTGCATACGTGAAAAATCAAGAAGCTCCTCAACAAGACCGGAAAGTCTGTCAGCTTCGCTTAACACTACGTCAAGACCTCTTTCGACAAGGGCGGTATCCTCACCCACACTCATTTTTGCGGTCTCCGCCCAACCGCGAATGGCGGTAAGGGGTGTGCGAAGCTCATGGGAAACAGAGGATATAAAATCATTTTTAAGATTTTCAGCAGCAGTAAGCTCAGACTGCATATAGTTTATGGAATCGCAAAGCTCACCGATTTCATCAGCGTGGGTAGAGCTGAGCTGTTCCTTATAGTCGCCTGCCGCGATTTTTCTTGCGGCGGCAGAAACTGCTCTTACGGGACGTATAATGGATTTTACAAAGAAAAGTCCCGTTGTTGCCGAAAAGACAAGAATGAAAAGCGCAAGTCCGATAACCATAATTACGCTTTCTCTTATCTGTCGGTTGCAAAGCTTTAAGGATACGGCATAACGAACGGCGCCGTTTGAACCGTTTCCGTAATCTTCAAGTATATAAGTACCTGCAAGAATTTTTTCTCCCGCACTGCTTTTACCCATCCATACCGCGCTTTTGGTCTCGCTTTGCAGGGCGCGTTTATAGTCGGGCATTGGTAAATCTTTTCTTTCAAAGCCGCTGGTGCTGACCAGAATCTCACCGTTTTTGTCAAGCACCATAATTTCGATTTTGTCCTTCGCTTCAAATTCTTCACAATATTCCTTTGCGGCGCGCGGGAAAAAATCACTGTCCATTGTAGAAAGCTGAGAAAAACTTCTTGCATACTCTTCTGCAGAATTTTCCACATTACTTAGATAAGTATTTCTTACTACTACACAGGTTACAGTGGCAAGTATTAAAACTATTATAAATACAGGCAGATAAACGTTTTTTATCCATCTGCTTAAAATACTCTTAAAACGAACTTCAAAATCCAACTCAATTTATCCTTTTATACCTAAGTTTTTACTTTAAGAATTTGTGCTCCATTTATAACCCATACCCCATACCGTTACAAGACGCGTAGGCTTTGAAGGGTCATCCTCTATCTTCATACGAAGTCTTCTTATATTTACGTCAACTATTTTTTCTTCACCGAAATATCTAGCGCCCCAAACGCGTGTTAATATATCGTTTCTGTCAAGGGCGGTATCGGGATTCTGGAAGAAATATTCAACTATCTGGAACTCAACCTGAGTAAGCTCAATGGGATTACCGTTCTTAGAAAGGGTTCTTCTGCGAAGATTAAGAACAAACTCATCCAGCTTTATTTCATCCCCTGCCGAAACGGCTGTATTGCGATTCATTTCCACACGTCTATAAAGAGAGTCAACTCTTGCAAGAAGCTCACTGGGGCTAAAGGGCTTTGTAATATAATCGTCTGCGCCCAGCATAAGACCGCTTACCTTGTCCATTTCCTGAGTACGTGCAGTAAGCATAATAATACCAAGGGATTTACTTCTGCTTCTCAGCTCCTTACACAGCGTAAAGCCGTCCATTCCTGGCATGGAAATATCAAGAAGGGCAATATCGAAGCTGTCGGGCGCCAAATCATAGATTTCAAGCGCCTCTTCACCGCTTCCCGCCTGAACTGCGGTATATCCTGCGCGCTGAAGATTAATGGCTTCAAATTCTCTTATCGCTACTTCGTCCTCTACCAAAAGAAGCTTTCTCATATGTTATCCTCCTATAAGTGTAAACGTTTCTTTTATGGTTTTTTCGTCAACATTAAACTGCTGAGCACCCTCCGATAGCTTTGCAAGCCATACCTGAGTATCTCTGATGTCGAGAACAATATAGCCCTCGTTGTATATTGCGCTATCGTATGAGGTTTTTGAAACAACCCTTATTCTGAAAATTTCCTTACCGAACTTTTCTTCCTCATAATCATAGTCATAAACTATTCTCTCTCGCGTTTCCAGATTTCGCACCGTTGCTGAATTTAATGCTAAATCCTTGGTGAGAGTTAGGCTGTAGCCGTCAGAATAATTCATAAGGGTATAAAATTTATCCACAAGCTCTTTACCGTCAAAAGCCTTCCACACCGTAAGATATGCCGCCGACACCGACTGATTTATATCTAGTGGCTGTTCTATCATAATGGGAATTTCGGGAACAGAGTCATTATCAAAATCTCTGCAAGGAACTATCTGCGGACGGAAGGTATCCACCGTCTCCTTTGTTTCGGCATTGTAAAACGGGGAAATGAGCGCTCCGTTATCAACGTATAAAATTTCGGTAACAAGTCCCGCGCCCTTTACACAGTCGATGTATAAACAGTACCGTCCGTCGCTCATTTTTACAAGTATGGGATCATAGTAAGCTGTAACGTTAGGATCTAAAGTACACACACCAAGCTGAGCAACACCTCTTGCGGTGATATCAAAATATTTTGCGTAAGCGCTGACAGCCGCCTGATCAAGATAAACCGTCAAAATGTCGGTGGAAAAACCGTTATCTAAATCGCAAAGAACAAAGGTGGTGTAAGGCTCTTCTATAAGAGTCATTAAGGTCTTTCCTGTATAATCATAAACCGATACGGTCTTATCAACCGCGCCGTAAACGTTCCAGCCTACAACAATTTCTTTTGTGCCGTCGCCGTCGGTATCAACAAAATGCACCCTTTCAACACCGCCTGCTACGATTTCCTCGGTAGCAAAACAGCTCCAAACACCGTCAGCCCTGCCCAGCACCGATACGTGCATTGTTACGGTATTATCTACGCTGGTACTGTAAAAGGCAACCGCCTCGTTAACGCTGTCACCGTCTAAATCAACCAACGTTATGGCTGATTTAGTTTCGCCGGAAGCGGGAAATTTAAAGGAATATTTTCCGCTGATAGACTTTTCCAAAGCCTCTTGCACAGGCTGAAGTTCACCCGTCAGCTTTGGCGCGGCAAGAAGGGAATCTGCATCTCTTGTAAAAGGGGAACAACCGCAAAGAGAAACACACAGCAGTATGACTGCCAGACATATACTTAATACCGATTTCTTCTTCACCGGGCTTCCTCCTTTTAAACATACTTATACATAAAACATTGTACCACAAAAGTTACAAAATGGGAACAATTATTTTTAATTTTTACAAAAAATTAAAAATAGGGATTAGGGAGTAGTTGGTACGGCAACACCCCTATCCCCTTTTCCCTAAAATAAAAACAAGGGCGAAAGCCCTTGTTTTATTTTATCAATTTCTCAATTTCTCTAACCAGTTTATCGTAAGCGGTGGAGGAAATTTGTCCCATTGGTGTTCCGCCCACGCTGTATTGATAACGTGAATCGCTTATTTTAAAGAAAGAAAGAGTTGTGGGAGCAGAACCGTCATGATGCTTTAAGGTCATGGTAAGGTCTGCCTTCTTTGATATCTTCTGGGTATTATAATCAATAGCGGTAGTACCTATAAAGAGGGCATAGAAGTTCTGGAAAGGCTCACTTTCAACAGTCTCGCCGTTGCACTTAATGTCATAGCCTTCTTCATCTTCTTTTTTGTTAAGTGTGAAGGCAGCATTAACGTCTCCCGTAACGTTAAACTCGCTAACGTCACCGATAGACTCAAGCGCCATAAAGCCTAAATAGAAATCCTTTTCCTCATTGGAAAGATATTCCATACTGCTTATGGTAACGGTTCTTATCATTCTGTCGGTAGAAGCAAGAATGTAATACTGTGTCTGACTTTCATCGGTAGCCTTAAGCTTATAGGAATAGTTCTTTCCTGCAACCTTTATAGTGAATACAATATCAGGCTTATCAAGGCCGAATTTCTTGATACTCTCTTTGGACTGGTCAAAGGACACAGCACTTGAAGCAGAAACACCGTTTGCAAAGGAATTTCTTATATCCTCAATAACACCGTCTGCAATTCTGAGCTTCGGTGAAGTACAGATATAGGATGCATAGGAGCTGAAACGGTTATCCTTGTTAGGAATAAACACAAGGGGTTTTTCAAATCTACTGCCCGAAATTGTAAGGGTATCAAAATCGCTGAGCATACCCTCGCTGTCAAAGTAGCCTGCATTGTCGCTGTTTTTTTCGATTGCGGGAATTGCGGTGCTTATAGCAAGGTCCAAAGGCTCTACTACAAAGCCTGTAAGGGTGCCTCTGCTAACAAGATAAATTTTATTTGGATAGGTTGAAATATGCAGATAAGCATACTGTCCGTCTGCAGTAGAATTGCCCTGAGTCAGCACAAAGTTCTGCTTTTCGTCATTCGCCTCAACCTTTACGGTAACAACCGGCTTATCCAGACCGAACTGCGCTTTTTGGGTGTTTTCGTCATAATCATATTCACCGAATACAGTAACAGCAGATGCATATGTCGCTATCTGATTAAGAGAGGTTTTATCAATAAGGGTTTCATCATAGCCCTCAAGGGTCCAAACCTGCTTTTGCTGTCCGTTCTCCTCCTGCATTTTGCTATGCAGTATAAGGGTGGCTGTATCGTGAATAACAGTAAGCTTTTTAAAGGAAGTGGCGCTTAAAGTCACCATTTGTTTAGGTTCAAAGGTACTGCTCTCACCTTCCGACCTTTCTGCAATATATTTTGCTACCCACCATACGCTGCCGCCAATTAGGGCAACAACTAGGAAAATTGCCAGAAGTCTTAAGCTGAGACGGTGTTTTCCTGCCTTTTTCTTATCCTTATGCTCACTTGGTGCGGCAAAAATCGTGGAGGAAGAAAAATCGTCCTCCTGCTCCTCGGGAATAAAATCCTTTTGGTTTTCAGACATTATTTATTTCTCCTTATAAAGAATATAGCAAATGCTGCGGCAAGAACAATTAAGGGAAGAACTCCCACAAATATAATTCTGACAGCCTTTACCGATGCGCTGGAGGTAACATAAAGCTCACTTGTAGCATCTATAGTTTTATTTTCGAAGGTAATTGTCTTTTCGCTCATTCCCGTACCGTAACGAAGGGCGTTAAGAGAGGTAAGCTTATAGTCAACGGTACTTGCGTATCTTTCAATATATTCCTGAGAAATAAAGTCAATACTTGAGAAAGCAATTACACGGCTGAAGATACTCTTATCTGTATCGTTATCGAAATCTTCTTCGGTAGAAATAATTGCATTAGAAAGCTTACGCTTTTCAAGGTCCTTTGAAGGAGCAACCGAAGGATCAGCGGAAACAGGAACAATTACAGACGTACCGTTTGTACCGATAATGGTTTGGGTAGTTCTTCCGCCGTAGTTTTCGCCGTTTTCATACATAGGTACGTTATAACCGCTTAAAAA
This sequence comes from Acutalibacteraceae bacterium, assembly GCA_045537575.1. Lineage (GTDB taxonomy): Bacteria > Bacillota > Clostridia > Oscillospirales > Acutalibacteraceae > SIG607. Next base: position 7,771 of record JAZSPU010000056.1, on the reverse strand, counting down.
TGCATTCGACATGGTGAAGGGAGCGTTACTCTGTGCAAAAGACATATAGGTAGCGTGGTTTTTATCCATATAGTAACCGTCATTGGTTTCGAAAACTATACCGTTTTCAACCTCAATTCCCCATTCGCCAAGGAAGTTATAAAGGTTAGGCAATCTCTGATAGCCTGTATCACCGTAGAACAAAAGGGTTTTTGAAAGTTTTCCGTTACCCTCTAAGAACACACTTAATGCGCTAAGCTCTTCTTTGGTGAAGTCCTTAACGGGAGCAACAATAACAGCCGCATCGTATTCCTGAGGAATTTCCTTTAAAATATCTCCTGTAATTTCATCAACCTTAAAGTTATTGAGTTCAAGGATTCCTTTAAAGTAATCAAATATACCTGCTTTGCTGTGGGAAGCAAGGAAAGCAACCTTTTTGGTTTCTTCGCTGATTACAGAAGCAACAGCGCTTGTAAGGGATGTTTCAAGACAAGAACCGTTAATGTAGTAGTAATCATAGCCGTAGGAAGCCATACCTGAGGTATCCTCGGCAGTATATATATCTGTAAGGGTAAGATTTCTGTAGTTATCAAGGGTTGCGCCGCTTGAAGTTGTAAAGGAACAGGTTACAAGAATATCGCCGTACATAAAGGACTCGGGGTATTTAGTGGAAATTTCAGCCATCTGAGTACCGTAAGGGTCCATATAGGTAACCTTGATATTTTTGTTTAAATCGGCATACTTTTCAAGGAACTTGGTGGTCTGCTCATAGTAGTCACCGGTAGAATCGGTATAACCCATCTGATTAGCATAGTAGTTCATATAACCGCCGTAGTATTCACTTGCTGAAGAAGCCATTACGTAAATATTAATTTCTTTATCAACACTTTTAATATATTCTGCGTTTTCTTCGCTGATAGAGTGCTTTTTGTCGCTGGTAAGGTCATATTCCAAATCAACGCGCTTTGCAAGAAAGCTCATAAGTACGTTCACTAAAATCGCGCCTGTAAGAACGATAGCAATAGCAAGTACAGCGTAACCGCCGCGCTTAAATAAAAAACTGTTTCTCATTTTAGCCATTTTACCGTCCTCCTTTTAAGACCATCTGCGTTTCTCGACAGAACGAACCGAAAGGAACACGAATACCACAATTACGGTAATGTAGTAAACAACGTCCTCTACCTTTAATATACTGTCGGAGAAGCTTGTAAATCTGTCAAGCAAAGCAATGGCAGATGTGATTTTTGTAAGCCATTCAATTCCGATAATCTGGAATATCTGTGAAATAAACATTATTACAATGTTTGCAACTACCGAAAGAACCGCCGCAAGAGCTGTGCTTTCTGTAATAGAGGAAATAAAAATTCCTATTGCAATAAGTGTAGAGCCCAAAAGCAGAGTTCCAAGCAAGGAATATAAAAACTGTAACCAGTTTGATGCTGCATAGTAAGAAACTATAGTCTGGAAAATGATAAGAGGCGCATTTGCTATAGCATAAATTGATACGCAAGCCCAGAATTTGCCCATAATAACGGAAGTTACCGAAACAGGAGCGGTAAGAAGCACCTGATCCACCTTCTGACGCTTATCTTCACTTATAGTTCTCATTGTAAGAAGAGGAATAAGGAAGATGGTAAGATAGAGAGGGAACATAAAGGGGATTCTGTAAACCTCGGTACTGCCCGCTTGATAAAGGGCTGCAAACATAAGACCTTCAATAGCAAAGAAGGCTGCAAAAAATACGTAGGAAATAATGGAGGTAAAATACGCTCTCATTTCACGTCTATAAATAGCACTCATTATTCTTCCTCTCCTTCCTTGATTTCTTCTTTGATTTCTTCAATAACCTCTTCGGTTATTTCATCCTTATTAAAGAAGGGCTGCATATCGTCTTCCCCCGTAAGACGAAGGAATATCTGCTCAAGGGTAAGCTCATTGCTTCTCAGTGACAAAAGAACCTTCTGTCTTTCGGCAAGACGCTTTGAAACGTCTGCTCTTATATCGGCATCAGCCTCGGGGAAGATGTGATAATCTCTGCTTCCGCTTTCCAGCTCACCGAGACATTCAACAGCCTTTACGTCCTTAACGCTTTTAAGTACGCCCATAACGTCATCCTCTCTGCCGATAACTCTGGCAATAAGAGAATGGTCCTTTGAAAGATTCTTAGAAAGATTTTCGGGGGTATCGTCAGCAATTATGTGACCGCGGTTGATAATAATAACGCGCTTACATACCGCCTGAACCTCGGAAAGAATATGGGAGGAAAGAATAATGGTGTGATTCTTTCCAAGCTTTGTAATAAGATCGCGGATTTCTATAATCTGCTTAGGATCAAGACCAACGGTAGGCTCGTCCAAAATAAGTACGTCGGGGTTTCCCACAAGTGCGCCTGCAATACCAACACGCTGACGGAAACCTTTTGAAAGGTTCTTAATAAGTCTTCCTTCAACCTCGTCAATACGCACAAGACGGATGATCTCATCAATATGCGCTTTTTTAGGGAATCTTACCTTCTTTAAATTATATATGAAGTAAAGATACTCTCTTACAGTCATATCAAGATAAAGGGGAGGAATTTCGGGCAGATAGCCAATTCTCTTTTTGGCAAGTTCGGGGTCGGTCATAATATTAAAGCCATCAATTTTAACCTCACCCTGAGTAAGTGAGAGATAACCGGTTAAAATATTCATTATGGTGGATTTACCCGCGCCGTTGGGGCCGAGAAAACCTACAACTTCGCCCTTGCTTATCCTGAAATTAGCATTTTCAACAGCAAGATGTGTGCCGTATCTTTTGCTTAGTCCGGAAACATTAATCATTTAGGGACACTCCTTTTAAGAAATTAAAAAACATTTACTATAGTTTACAACATTTCCTTTTATAAATTGTAAATAAACTATAAATTGTTCATACAGAAATATTATACAATGTAATGCAAATTATATCAAGTATTTTTAGTTTTAATATTTTTCGAAAAAAATACTTGACAATTGCTCTACAAGTTGTTATAATGTCAAAGTCGCGATATGTGACTGATATAAATGGCGATATAGCTCAGTTGGCTAGAGCATGCGGTTCATACCCGCAGTGTCGTAGGTTCAAGTCCCACTATCGCCACCAATACGGCCCGGTGGTCAAGAGGCCTAAGACACCGCCCTTTCACGGCGGTAACACGAGTTCGAATCTCGTCCGGGTCACCAGAAAAGAAAACCCTTTGTCATTTGACAAAGGGTTTTTCTTTTCAACGAAATAAATCCCTTGCGGGACTTGTGAAATACGCTCCGCGTGTGAAATATTGCTCCGCAATGTGAAATGCGCTGCGGCGCGTGGGGATTTATTTCATTTCACTTGATGCTTACGCATCAAATTTCACAATGACTGCAGTCATTATTTCACATCCGAAGGATATTTCACTTTAACTTTAGTAACTGATATGGTATAATTATTACACGAAAGGCGGCGTTTATATGGCAGAATCCAAACTTCGGGAACTTTCAACAGACTTTGCTGTTAAGATAATCAAACTCTGCGAAACAATCAAGGGACACTATTCCCTCGTCAATCAGTTGGAGCGTTCGGCGACTTCAATCGGTGCCAATATCCACGAAGCAAACTATGCTCACGGCAAACCTGATTTCATTGCTAAACTGCAGATCGCTTTGAAAGAATGCTACGAGACGGAATATTGGCTTGAATTGTTTGTGAAATCCGAAATTTTGAACAGAGAAACCGCTATTGATCTTTACAATCAGTGCGGTACGATTCGCCGCATCCTAATTGCTTCAATCAACACCGCAAAGGAGAATTCTAGTGACAAAAAGTGAGTTTTATTCTGCATGGTTAAGCCATTTTGTAAAGGAAATTTCGAGAAAAGATATCGAAAATATACTCTTTCGAGCCTCCCCCTACTTCCCAATATAAACCTCATCTTCGCCGATTAGATTTCCTTCAAGGTCATAAAGCTTAACATAGGCATAGCCCGTTTCGGCATAGGCAGGGGTTTTAAACCATACCCACGTACAGCCTTCGCTGCCCGACTTCCAATTTTTTCCAAAGTCCCCTTTTTGAACACTTCCGCCGGGGAAAACAATTTCATATTTTACAGTAGTAGTACCATTCGGCGCGCCGCCCGAAAGAGTAACGTGAAAATAAACTGTATCAAAACGGGATATAACAGCACTATCGGTGGTTTTATCCTCTTTTTTATTATTTATAATACATTTGGCTGACCAGGCGTAAAGGCTTTTGTAAATCGCCTTTGAATCCTCATAATTTGCGCTAATTAGTTCCTTTAAATATTCAAAGGCGGTTAAATCCTCTGCGCTTTGATGGCCTTTTACATAGGCAAACATTGACTGTTGTTTTAAAGTAAGGCTGTCTTCATAATCTGAAATTTCTTCAAAAATCTTAACCGCCTCGGTATATTTACCTGCTTTATGGTAGCTTTTTGCTTTGTTATAATTTGAAAGTGTTAGTTGCTCGTTACTGTCTTTATAATCGGTAAGTGAAGAAAAAATATTTACCGCTTCTTCCCATTTCTCTTCCTTTATTGCAATAAGCCCTAATTGATAATTACATTCCTTAATATTTTTTCCTGCTTCTTTATAATTGCCAAGGGTAGTAAAATTTTCCTTTGCCCTTTCCCACTCTGCTTTTTCCATAAGCTTAAAGGCATCTTTATATAAACATTCTTTTTTTAGTCCTAAAGAATCGGAGTAATCTCCCAGTTCATCAAAGAAAATATATGCTTCCTCGTATTTTTCATCACTAAAAAGCCTTAGCGCAACGTCGTATTTGGTTCTAAAAATTCTGTCACTACTGTCTTTATAGTCACCAAGGTCTTCAAATATCTCAATTGCCTTTTCATAATCTCCGCTTTTTATGTAACTAAGAGCTTTATTATATCTTAACTGCGGAAGAAGAATAACAACAAAAAGAATCGATAAGGCAATAAGCAAAACAGCGGTTATGCATAATGCTATAACCGTTTTTCTTTTTTTCTTTTTAGATCTTTTAACTGCCAGTTCCTTAACCTCTTTAAGCTCTTCCTCGGCATTATCATATGCATCCTGCCAGAACTTATCGGTATCGTTAATCTGAAATGAAGGCTTCACTATAACCCCTCTTTTTTGTTTTATATACTGATTTTATCACCTTTTCAGACTTTTTTCAACAAAAAAAGAAGTTTTAACAGGCAGATGTGGTATGTACCCTTTTCCCTAATCCCTCTGTCGCAACGCGACAGCCCTAATCCCTCGCCCCTATGTCGCGTAGGGGCAGACGTCCTCGGCTGCCCGAAATACATTATATAATAAAAAACAGACGTTATGCCCTTTGGCACAACGTCTGTTGATTTTTGTTTTTTATTAGAGTTCGGGACCTGCTTTAACAAGTGCTTTACCTGCATCGTTGCCGGTGTACTTATCAAAGTTCTTAACAAAACGGCCTGCAAGGTCTTTTGCCTTAGTATCCCACTCGGCTGCATCGCCGTAGGTGTCTCTGGGATCGAGGATACCGCTGTCAACACCGGGAAGTGCGGTGGGAACTTCAAGATTGAAGTAAGGAATGGTCTTGGTGTCAGCCTTAAGGATAGAACCGTCAAGGATAGCATCAATGATACCGCGGGTGTCCTTAATGGAAATACGCTTACCGCTGCCGTTCCAACCGGTATTTACGAGATAAGCCTTAGCGCCGCTCTTTTCCATCTTCTTAACAAGCTCTTCAGCATACTTGGTGGGGTGAAGCTCTAAGAAAGCCTGACCGAAACAAGCAGAGAAGGTAGGAGTAGGCTCGGTGATTCCGCGCTCGGTACCTGCAAGCTTAGAGGTAAAGCCGGAGAGGAAGTAGTACTGTGCCTGTTCGGGAGTAAGGATAGAAACAGGAGGAAGTACACCGAAAGCATCGGCAGAAAGGAAGATTACGTTCTTAGCATCGGGTGCTGCAGAAACAGGACGAACGATCTTTTCGATATGGTCGATGGGGTAAGAAACACGGGTGTTCTCGGTAACGGAATCGTCAGCGAAATCGCAAACGCCGTTTTCATCAACGGTTACGTTCTCAAGAAGAGCGTTTCTGCGGATAGCAGCATAGATGTCGGGCTCGCTTTCTTTGTCAAGGTTAATAACCTTAGCATAGCAGCCGCCTTCGAAGTTAAATACGCCCTTGTCGTCCCAGCCGTGCTCGTCGTCACCGATAAGAAGACGCTTAGGATCGGTAGAAAGGGTGGTTTTACCTGTACCGGAAAGACCGAAGAAGAGAGCGGTGTTTTCGCCGTTCATATCGGTGTTAGCGGAGCAGTGCATAGAAGCCATACCGTTAAGAGGTAAGTAGTAGTTCATCATAGAGAACATACCCTTCTTCATTTCACCGCCGTACCAGGTGTTAAGAATAACCTGTTCTCTGGAAGTAATGTTGAATACAGAAGCGGTCTCAGAGTTAAGGCCTAATTCCTTATAGTTTTCAACCTTTGCTTTGGAAGCATTGTAGCAAACGAAATCGGGTTCGAATTTTTCAAGCTCTTCAGCAGTAGGATTGATAAACATATTCTTTACAAAGTGAGCCTGCCAAGCAACCTCCATAATGAAACGAATAGACATTCTGGAGTCTTCGTTTGCGCCGCAGAATACGTCAACAACGTAAAGCTTCTTTTCACTAAGCTGCTTAGTTGCAATATCCTTTAAAGTAGCCCAGGTTTCTTCGCTGCAGGGGTGGTTATCGTTTTTGAATTCGTCAGAAGTCCACCATACAGTATCTTTAGAATTTGCGTCCATAACAATGAACTTATCCTTGGGGGAACGACCTGTGTAGATACCGGTCATAACGTTTACTGCGCCAAGCTCGGTTACCTGACCTTTTTCAAAGCCTTCGAGAGCGGGATCGGTTTCAGCGGCGAAAAGCTCTTCATAAGAAGGGTTGTGAACGATTTCTTTTACGCCGGTAATGCCGTACTTGCTTAAATCTAAGTTTTTCATAAAAATTACCTCTTTCCATAATATATTATTGTCATAATTTTGCCCTTTTAAAATTTCGGGCAATGGGGAATTTTTAACAGCAAAGCCATATTCTCCCTAATTATGAGGCTATTGTATCATACATTTTAAAAAATTGCAACTAAATATATGTAAAAAAGCTTAAAATCAGCTATATGTAAAAAACAACGCTGAAATTATCTTGGCATTTTGTCTTTTATAAACTAAAAAAGCATTTTCGAAAACCTCGGCTAAAATTTAAACGAAGAATAAAACTGCCGTTATCGGCAAAAATATGAGCAAATGTCATTTATGTCGAGTTGACATTTTGCCGATAATGTGCTATACTTGTATCAGCAAATTAGGAGGCAAGAATATGAAATATCTATCCGTTAAAGAGGTTGCTTTAATTTGGAATATGTCTGAACGAAGTGTCCGTAATTATTGTGCTGCCGGTCGTGTCCCCGGTGCTTTCCTTACAGGTAAGACATGGAACATCCCCGAAAACGCTGAAAAGCCCGAAAGAAGCAATAAAAGTAAACCTGCTGCGCAGACGTTACTCGATATTCTGAAAGAGGAAAAACGCAGTCAAACCCACGGCGGAATTTATCATAAAGTACAGATTGAACTGACCTATAACTCTAATCATATGGAAGGCAGCCGCCTCACCCATGATCAAACTCGGTATATCTTTGAAACCAACACTATTGGCATAACCGAGGAGGGCGTTCGCGTTGACGATATTATTGAAACCTCTACCCACTTCCGCTGTATCGATGAAATTATTGAAAGTGCAAAATCACAGCTCAGCGAAAAATTTATTA
>JAZSPU010000026.1:0-56493 GCA_045537575.1 Acutalibacteraceae bacterium | reverse complement strand
CACGACCACGACCATCACCACCATCACGCTGACGAAGTATTTACCAGTTTCGGAAGTGAAACAGTAAATAAATATACAAAAGAAGAACTTGAAAACATTTTAGAAACAATTGAAACCGATTCTTCCTTTGGAACCGTTCTTCGTGCAAAGGGCATTGTGGAGGGCGAAAACTGTTGGTTACACTTTGACTACGTACCAAGTGAGACCAACATAAGAGAAGGAGATGCCGGTGTTATAGGCAGACTTTGTGTAATTGGCAAAGATTTAAACGAAGAAAAGCTTAAAGAAATATTTAGACTATAGAGGTTAAAAAATGGATATTCCCGTATATCTTTTCACCGGTTTCTTAGATGCCGGCAAAACAAAATTTATAGATGAGACCTTAAAGGACAAGCGTTTTGAAAGCAAAGAGCCTACCCTTTTGGTACTTTGTGAAGAAGGCGAAGAGGAATATAACACCTCAGCCTACTCGGGCGGAAAGGTTATTATTAAAACCGTTGAAGAAGAAAGCGACCTTTCGGCAGAGCTTTTTGATTCCTTTATAAAAGAAACCAAAGCTACAAGGGTTATAATTGAATATAACGGTATGTGGCAGCTTAATTCTTTATATTCAGCTATGCCTAAAGATTTTATAATCTATCAGGAATTTATGCTAATGGATGCAAACACCGCCGTTACCTATAACGCAAATATGAGAAGCTTGGTTGTAGATAAGCTAAACGGCGCTGAGCTTGTAATATTCAACCGTTATAGTGACAATATTGACCGCATGGCACTTCATAAAATCGTAAGAGGAATAAGCAGAAGAGCAGATATTGCCTATGAATACAAAGACGGCAGTGTAGCTTATGACGATATTGAAGATCCCCTACCCTTCGACATTAACGCTCCCGTTATTGAAATCAATGACAGAGACTATGCAATATGGTACAGAGATATGACCGAGGAGCTTCCAAAGTACGACGGCAAAACCGTAAAGTTTAAAGGAATAGTTGCTAAAAACACCGATATGCCCAAAGGCAGTTTTGTTGTAGGCAGACACGTTATGACCTGCTGTGCAGACGATATCACCTATTCGGGCATTGTGTGTGACTGGTCAGCAAGTGAAACGCTGACTCAAAGAGACTGGATAATAGTTACTGCAAAAATCGAACTGAAAAAGCACAAAATGTACGGCAAAAAGGGCCCCGTACTAACCGTTAAAGAGGTTATTAAAACCTCACCCCCATCAGAAGAACTTGCAACCTTTTATTAAGAAAAAGCACAACATCGAAAAGATGTTGTGCTTTTTAAATGTTTGAAAAATGCAGTAAAATTCAACTTAAATTCCTTCTTGAAGAATCTTGACAATTTCCTTCATAGAAGCTTGATATTCTTCTTCAGAAGAATTTTTGAAGATAAGGAACCGATCCACGATAGATGGGTCCATAAGATTTTCGGGAATAGAATAATCTCTAGTCTTGATATATTCATCCCAGTGCTCGATTTTCCATTTATCTCTTTCGGAGTTTCTGTCAATCATTCTCTGTTTACAAACCTCAAGGTCGGTCTGTACCCAAACAACAGTAAGTGAAGCACCGTACTCTCTAAGCTTCTTCCTCAAAGAAATCATATATTCGGTATCTCTTATCTCTCTGGTAAAGGGAGCGTTAATAAGAACGATATCCTCATACTGCAGCGCTTCGAAAGCAAGGTCTAAAACAACTTCATATTCAACGTTTCTGATGTTATCCTCAAAGAACTGAGAGGAACGGTTAATCTCTTCACCTGCTACTCTGTATGCAACGTTTGAAAGAGGAATAAGGGTATCCTTATCAAGATATACTACGTGGTCAAGGTTTGTTGCAAGCATTTTGGAAATAAAGGTCTTGCCGCAAGCAGGGGGAGAAGTTACAAGTAAAAGTTGTTTTTTCATATATAAAACTCCTTTAAAACATTACTGTGAAATTTTTAACCAATTGCAGAAATTATAGCATATTTATTCTAAAAATACAAGCAATTTATAGAGAATTTAAGACTTTTTTCGCAACTTTTCACTATTTCCATCATTTTCTTATTCGTTTGGAAATTATTTTCACTCAAACTATATTTTTACACTTATTGTTTACATTTATATAAAAAATAAAAGCCTTCCAAGAAGTTTTTTTCAAAGAAGGCTTTAAAGTTTTTATTACGCCTCGGCGTCACAATAAATGCATCTGTAAATACGTCTTGCTTTATCAGCAAGAACAAATTCGTGAGGCAGTTCCTGTTCACAAGAGGTAATGCATCTTGGGTTTTTGCAGAAAATTATATCGGTAAGCTTTTCGGGAAGCTCAATTTTTTTCTTTTCCACAATAACCGAATCCTTTATAACGTTAACCGTAACGTCGGGATCAACGTAGCCTAAAATGTGCATATCAAGGTCAATGTCACCGTCAATTTTAATAACGTCCTTTTTGCCCATTTTCCCACTTTGAGCGCTCATAATCATAGCAACGGGACAGGAAAGACTTTTAAGCTTTAAAAGGCGGTGTATCTCCATACCCTTACCTGCTTTTATGTGGTCAATAACAAAACCGTTTTTAATGGAATCAATATTCATGCATTCTCCCCTCCTATTCGATTTCAAGCAGTTTAAGAATAAGCGCCATTCTCATATATTTTCCGTAAAGAGCCTGTTTAAAGTAGCAGGCGCGTTTATCGTTATCTACAGCAACGCTTATTTCGTTAACTCTGGGCAGCGGATGCATTATAACAAGGTCTTCTTTAGCTGAATTTAATTTATCAACAGTTAAAATATAACTGTCTTTAAGACGGAGATACTCCTCCTCGTTAAAGAAGCGTTCACGCTGAACTCTTGTTATATAAAGAATATCAAGGTCGTTTATGCTTTCGTCAAGACTCTTAACCTCTTTAAAGCTGTGTCCCGCATCAACGATTATATTTTTAACGTATTCGGGAACGCGAAGCTCTTCGGGAGAAATAAGCACAAAATTTATGTTTTTGTATCTTGACATAGCGTGGATAAGGGAATGTACCGTTCTGCCGAACTTTAAGTCACCGCAAAGACCGATGGTAAGATTATCAAATCTTCCCTTTTCTCTGTGAATGGTAAGAAGGTCGGCAAGGGTTTGAGTGGGGTGATGATGTCCGCCGTCACCTGCATTAATAACAGGAATGGTAGAGTTTTTAGAAGCTACCAAGGGTGCGCCCTCTTTGGGATGGCGCATAGCAATAATATCGGCATAGCAGGAAATCATTTTAGCGGTATCTGCTACACTCTCGCCCTTTGAAGCAGAGCTTGAAGAAGCATCTGCCATAGTCAGCACGTTTCCGCCAAGCTCATACATAGCGGCTTCAAAGCTTAAACGGGTTCTTGTTGAGGGCTCGAAGAAAAGAGTAGCAAGTTTTTTGCCTTTACACTTTTCACTATATTTGCTCGGATTATCAATTATATCCGAAGCGGTAGCCACAAGGCTGTCAAGTTCACTGAGAGAAAGCTCTAAAATATCAATAAGATGTCTCATTATGCTTTTGCTCCGTTAATTTCTAAATATGCTTTAATGCGGTCAACGTTTTCTTTGTTTTTAGGATCCTCTTCAAGATATTCAATAATGTCATATACGTCAACAACCGAATATACGGGGAAACCGAATTCCTCGCCAACTTCAGCCATAGCGCTTTTTTCGGTCTGTCCCTTTTCTTTTCTGTCAACCATTACGAAGGTAGCGGCAACCTTTGTTCCCTTTAAGGAAGAAAGAATATTCATACTCTCTCTGATAGCGGTACCTGCGGTAATATCGTCTTCAACAATCACGATTTCTTCGTTTTCCTGAGGTTTATAGCCAACGAAAACTCCGCCTTCGCCGTGGTCCTTTTCTTCTTTTCTGTTAAAGAAGAAGGGCACGTCAAGTCCCTCGCGTGAAAGAGCGCAAGCAACAGAAACTGCAATGGGAATACCCTTGTAAGCAGGACCGTAAAGAACGGTACGTTTATTTCCAACCTTTTCAAAATAAGCCTTTGCATAAAACTCGCCAAGCTTCATAATCTGGTCGCCTGTTTTAATGTCGCCTGCGTTAATGAAGTAAGGAATTTTTCTACCGCTTTTTGCAGTAAAATCGCCGAATTTGAGTACTCCTGCACCCTCTAAAAACTGTATAAATTCTCTTTTATAGCTTTCCATAATAATATTCCTTTCTCTAAACACCAGTTATTTAATCGCAGAACTCTGCAACACAGCGCTCATAAGCGGCAACGGGGTCTTGGGCAGCGGTTATAGGTCTGCCTACAACAATATAGTCACTGCCGATTTTCTTTGCCTCGGCAGGTGTCATAACACGCTTTTGGTCGCCGATATCTCCGTCTGCAAAACGCACACCGGGGGTAACCGTAAGGAAGTTAGCACCGCAAGTATTATGCACCTTTTCTGCCTCTAAAGGAGAACATACTACACCGTCAAGACCTGCTATGGCTGCATTTTTAGCATAATGCATAACAACCTTATCAATAGGCTCTTTAATAAGAAGGTCGTTTTCCATACGCTCCTGATCGGTAGAGGTAAGCTGAGTTACGGCAATAAGCAAGGGACGGCTACCATCAGGACGGGTAAGTCCTTCCAAAGCGCCTTGCATCATAGTAATTGTACCTGCGGCATGAAGATTAGTCATATCAACGTCAAGACCGCTGAGCACTGCCATACTCTTTTTAACAGTATTGGGAATGTCGTGAAGCTTTAAATCAAGGAAAATTTTATGTCCTCTTGCCTTAATATCCCTAACAATCTGAGGACCTTCAGCATAGAAAAGCTCCATACCGATTTTTACAAAAGGTTTTCTGCCGGTAAACTTATCAAGAAAAGCAAATACCTGCTCTCTTGAAGCGAAGTCACAAGCAATGATTACGTCTTTACCCATTAATGAGCACCTCCGATAATTTCTTTTAAATCTTTAATACCGTATTTATTCATAACACGGGGTAAGTCTTCTATTATATCTCTGCAAACAAAAGGATCAATGAGATTTGCGGCTCCCACCTCTACTGCTGTGGCGCCTGCAAGCATCATTTCAATAACGTCCTCTGCCGAGGATATACCGCCCATACCAACAATGGGTATTTTAACGGCTTCATAAACCTGATAAACCATACGCAGAGCAACCGGCTTTATGGCAGGGCCCGAAAAACCGCCCATTTTATTGGCAATTACAGGTTTTTTGGTCTTTAAATCAATTCTCATACCGAGAAGGGTGTTTATCATACTTATTCCGTCTGCTCCCGCTTCTTCACAAGCCTTTGCGATAGATACAATATCGGCTACATTGGGAGAAAGCTTAATAATAACCGGCTTTTTGGTTACAGCCTTTACAGCCCTTGTAACCTGGGCTGCCGCTTCAGGAGAAGTACCGAAGCTCATACCGCCGCCGTGAACGTTGGGGCAGGAAACGTTTACTTCAAGCCAACCAACCTGTTCTTCCTTATCTAATTTTTCGCAAGTATAGGCATAGTCTTCTATTGCAAAACCGCTGACGTTTGCCATAACAGGCTTATTAAAGCACTTTTTAAGTAAGGGGAGTTCTCTTTCTATAACCGCTTCAACACCTGGGTTCTGAAGTCCTACAGCATTAATCATACCCATATCACATTCGGCAATTCTCGGTGTAGGATTACCAAAACGGGCATCCTTGGTTGTACCCTTAAAGGAGAAAGTACCAAGACAGTTAATGTCATATATTTCGGCAAATTCATAGCCAAATCCAAAAGTACCCGAAGCAGGAATAACGGGATTATCGAGCGTTATACCGCAAAGGTCAACCGATAAATTTACCATATTATTTCCTCCCTTATAAGCACGGGGCCGTCTTTACAGATACGCTTGTTGCCGTATTTTGTTTTGCAGGAGCAACCCATACAAGCGCCAAAGCCACAGCCCATTCTTTCTTCAAAGCTATACTGACCGCTGGTTTTGGCAACACCTTCAATAGCCTTAAACATAGGCATGGGGCCGCAAGTGAAGAAATAAGAATAGCTTAAATCCTTAAGCACGTCGGTAACAAAGCCCTTTGTACCAAAACTGCCGTCTGCAGTGGTTATGTAAACGGTAGCGCCCAGCTTTTCAAATTCCTCTTTGTAAAAAACGTCATCCTTACTGTTAAAGCCTAAGATAACGGTAGGCTTAACGCCTTTATTTACAAGTTCCTTTGCTACGCCGTACATTGGGGGAACACCCACACCGCCGCCGATTACAACTGGATTTTCTCCCGAAAGAGACGTGTCAAAGCCGTTGCCCAGACCGTTTAAAATGTCAAGGCTCTCCCCTGCTTTCATTAAAGAAAGCTGTTCGGTTCCGCTTCCTACGATTTTATAGATAATGGTAATTGTCTCATTATCATAGTCGCAAACCGAAATAGGACGGCGAAGATATTTACCCTCCAGCTTAATATTTATAAACTGTCCGGGGTGTGTTAGGGAAGAAGTTTCTCCCCTAAGCACCATTTTCATTATATCCTTAGCAATTTTTTCATTACTAAGAATTTCAACAATTTGCTGTTTCACTTTTTTCACCTTTTTTATGCATCAATAGTGGAAATAGTAAGGGTGGTTTCCTCTAATACGTCAAGTAAAACCTTAACAGTATCTAGAGCGGTAAAGATAGTAACGTTGTTTTCGGTGGCAAGTTTTCTGATTTCAACACCGTCACTTATAAGCCCCTGAGAAGCAATATCCTTTGTGTTGATAACGTAGGCAATATGTCCCTGACGGATAGCGTTGGGGATTTCCTCACTGCCTTCATTAATCTTAGCAAGTACGTGGGTTCTTATACCGTGCTCCTTAAGGAACTTGGCGGTACCCTTGGTTGCTTCAATATTAAAGCCAAGCTCATAGAAACGGCGGATAAGGGGTAATGCTTCCTCCTTGTCCTTATCTGCTATGGTAGCAAGAACTGTACCGTAGTTCTGAAGCTTCATTCCCGAAGCCTGAAGCGCTTTATAGAGCGCACGGTTAAGCTTATCGTCATAGCCTATTGCTTCACCGGTAGATTTCATTTCGGGAGAAAGGTAAGCATCAAGTCCACGAAGTTTATTAAAGGAGAATACGGGAACCTTTACGTACCAACGTTTCTTTTCTTCGGGATAAAGGCTGAATATACCAAGCTCTTTAAGGCTCTTGCCTAGGATAACCTCGGTAGCAATATCTGCAAGGCTGTAGCCTGTAGATTTTGAAAGGAAAGGAACGGTACGTGAAGAACGGGGATTAACCTCGATAATATAAACGTCGTCCTTTTCGTCAACTATAAACTGAATGTTGTAAAGACCTACAATGCCTATACCTACACCAAGCTTTTTAGCATACTGAAGGATAGTTCCCTTTACCTTATCGGAAATACTGAAGGTGGGATATACGCTGATAGAGTCACCTGAGTGCACACCGGTTCTTTCAACAAGCTCCATAATACCGGGGACAAATACGTCTCTGCCGTCGCAAATAGCGTCAACCTCAACCTCTTTACCCTGAATGTATTTATCAACCAAAACAGGCTTGTCCTCGTCGATTTCAACAGCGGTCTTAAGGTAGTGGCGAAGCTGATCCTCGTTAGCAACTATCTGCATAGCTCTGCCGCCGAGAACGAAGCTGGGACGAACAAGTACGGGATATCCGATATCGTTTGCGGCATCAAGTCCTGCCTGAATACTTGTTACTGCCTTGCCCTTAGGCTGAGGAATATTAAGCTCGGTAAGGAGTTTTTCAAAGCTGTCGCGGTTTTCAGCGCGTTCAATAGCTTCGCAGTCTGTACCGATAATCTTAACCCCTCTCTTCATAAGAGGTTCAGCAAGGTTAATTGCGGTCTGACCGCCAAGAGAAGCAACAACGCCCTCGGGCTTTTCAAACTCAATGATATTCATAACGTCTTCGGGGGTAAGAGGGTCGAAATAAAGCTTATCTGCCGTAGTATAGTCGGTAGAAACTGTTTCGGGGTTGTTGTTTATAATGATAGCCTCATAACCCGAATTTTTAATGGTGGTTACAGCGTGAACGGTGGAATAGTCAAATTCTACACCCTGACCGATACGGATAGGACCTGCGCCGAGCACAACAATTTTCTTCTTTTCGGTAAGACGTGAAGCATTTTCGCCGGTATAGGAAGAATAGAAGTAAGGAATGTATGCGCCTGTATGACAAGTATCAACCATTTTGAATACGGGGAAAAGATTATTTTCTTTTCTAAAGTTATATACGTCAAGTTCGTCGCATTTCCACATTCTTGCGGTATATTTATCAGAGAAGCCCATCTTCTTGGCTGCCTTTAATACTTCAAGGTCAAAGGGATGAGCCTTAAGATTTTCTTCCATATCAATAATATTTTTAATTGCTTCAAGGAAGAAAGCGGTAATCTTTGTTATTTCGTGAATTTCTTCAACTGTAGCGCCTCTGTAAAGAAGTTCGGCAATAGCAAAGATATTATCGTCTCTGAATTCTTTAATATATTCTTTAAGTTCGTTATCGGTCATATCATCAAACTTATGATGGTAAAGATGGTTTACACCGATTTCAAGAGAACGGATGCCCTTTAAGAGACATTCCTCAAGATTACTGCCTATGCCCATAACCTCGCCTGTTGCCTTCATCTGAGTACCGAGGAGATTAGATGCATTGGTAAACTTATCAAAGGGGAAACGGGGAAGCTTTGCAATTACGTAGTCAAGCTTAGGCTCAAAAGCCGCATTAGTATTTGCAATTGCAATTTCTTCAAGAGCCATACCGAGAGCGATTTTAGCGGTAACTCTTGCAATTGGGTAACCCGAAGCCTTGGAAGCAAGGGCAGAAGAACGGGAAACTCTGGGATTTACCTCAATAAGATAGTATTCACTGCTATTGGGATTAAGGGCAAACTGAACGTTACAGCCACCGCAGATTTTAAGTTCTTTAATAAGCTTAATTGCAGAATCGTTAAGCATCTTTAAATCATGGTCGTTAAGTGTCATAATAGGAGCAACAACCAAAGAGTCGCCTGTATGAACACCAACGGGATCGATATTTTCCATACCGCAAATGGTAATAGCGTGGTCATTGGAGTCACGCATAACCTCAAATTCGATTTCCTTATATCCCTTAACGCTCTTTTCAATAAGAACCTGATGTACGGGAGAAAGCTTAAATGCATTAAGACCGATTTCAACAAGTTCTTCTTCGTTATTGGCAAAGCCGCCGCCTGTACCGCCTAAAGTAAAGGCAGGACGAAGAACAACAGGGTAACCTATTTTTTCAGCAGCTATTTTTGCTTCGTCAAGGTTATAGGTAATTTCGGAAGGAATGGTGGGCTCTCCAATAGACTGACAAAGTTCCTTAAAGAGTTCTCTGTCCTCAGCGCGTTCGATACTCTCGCTTGAAGTACCGAGAAGTTCAACACCGCACTCCTTTAAAATGCCCTTCTTTTCAAGCTGCATAGCAATATTAAGTCCGGTCTGTCCGCCTATTCCGGGAACGATAGCGTCGGGACGCTCGTAACGGAGAATTTTTGCAATGTATTCAAGGGTTAAAGGCTCCATATAAACCTTGTCAGCAACCGTTGTATCGGTCATAATTGTTGCAGGGTTGGAGTTACAAAGAATAACCTCGTATCCCTCCTCTTTAAGTGCAAGACAAGCCTGAGTACCTGCATAGTCAAATTCAGCCGCCTGACCTATAACAATAGGGCCTGAGCCGATAATGAGTACCTTTTTAATATCTGTTCTTTTAGCCATTTTTCTTTTCCTCCGTTATATTTTTAAATCATTAAATACTGTTTTGCCGTCACACAAAGTGAGTTTGCATTTTCCGTAAAGTTCCTCATTTTCAAAGGGTGTTGCTTTACCGAGAGACAGGAAGTTTTCGCTTTTTACCGTATATTTTTCATTAAGGTCAAATACAGTAAGATTAGCTAAACTGCCTACCTTTATTTCACCGCCTATGCCGAAACGCTTTTTAGCATTACAGTTTAGTAGTTCGGTGAGCTTTTCAAGGGTTATTATACCCGTTTTTACAAGTTTTGTGTAGCAGACCGCAAAAGCAGTCTCAATTCCTACTACACCCATAAGACTATTACTTAGTCCTTTTGATTTTTCTTCAGCGCTGTGGGGAGCGTGGTCGGTGGCAATTACATCAATTGTGCCGTCCTTTAAGCCTTCGATAAGCGCCAGTCTGTCCTCTTCGCTTCTAATGGGCGGGTTCATTTTAAATCTGCCCTCATCTTTGAGCATCATATCATTCATAGTAAGATAGTGGGGACCTGTTTCGCATGTTATATCAATCCCCTGCGCTTTTGCGTTTCTTATAAGCTCAACACTTTCCTTTGTGGAAATGTGGCAAACGTGGTATTTGCATCCCGTTTTCTTTATAAGCTCTATATCACGCTTTATGGGGCCCCATTCACTTTCAGACGAGATTCCTTTGTGACCGTTCTTTCTTGCATATTCACCGTCATGGATATATCCGCCGAAAAGCAGATTGTTATCTTCGCAGTGGGCAGAAATGATTTTATCAAGTTCCTTCGCCTTTTTCATAGCCGAAAGCATCATACCTTCGCTCTGCACTCCCCTGCCGTCGTCGGAAAAGCCGATTACGTAATCCTTCATATCAGCCATATCGGAGAGTTCTTCACCCTTTTGACCTTTTGTAATTGTGCCAAAGGGATGAACGTGAATTAAGGCATCCTTTTCTATGATATCAAGCTGCTTTCTTAAATGTTCAAGGGTATCGGGACAAGGGTTTAGATTAGGCATTGAGCAAACGTCGGTATATCCGCCTGCCGCACTGGCTAAAGTGCCGCTTTTTATAGTTTCCTTATAAAAAAAGCCCGGCTCTCGAAGATGAACGTGAACATCAACGAAACCCGGAAAAACAGTAAGCCCTTTTAAATCAAAACAAATAGCAGAGGGAGAAAATAAATCACGTCCGACTGCTGATATTTTGCCGTCGGAGATAATAATATCTTGTACTGAAAACTGTCCGCCATAGTAAACCTTTGCATTTTTAAGCAGCATTTCCATAAGTACCCTCCTAAAAAGTTATTTACACAAAAAAACAGCCTCGCCGACCGGCAAGGTGTTCCCTTTATGTCAAAAAGCATAAGTTATAGCCTGCCGGCAAAAGCCGAATCAGATTTATTTGATTTATAATACCACAACGAGAACTATTTGTCAAGGTAGTTAAGTAATTAAATAATATAAAATTTTAAAAAAATATCCTATTATAAATTATATATTATATAAAAAGCAACGATAAGCACTTTTATCTTGCAACTTGAAAGGAACTGTAATATAATGGGTATATTAAAATAGAGGATATGTTATATGAAAATACTTTTTATAGTTTTAGGTATTCTTATAGCTTTAATAGTTTTCGTACTGCTGTTCGGTATAAAATTTTCTGTAAAAATCGACTACACCGATACCGTCAGTACCGAAATCCGACTTTTCGGCAAACCCGTAAAAAGTAAAGGAACCTTCAAGAAAATTCTAAAGCATTTAGGCTTTAAGGGTACCGTTGATTTTCTCTTCGGAGAAGAAATAGGCTTTTTCTCACGTCTTAAATACATTCTGAAAAAGCTTGTGGTTAAGCACTTTAAACTTAATATTTCCGTTTCCGGCGATGATGCGGCACAAACCGCCCTTTTATACGGCGGTGTATGTTCTGTTTTATATCCTGTTGTAGCATTTTTAGAGTCTTTTATCACCTTTAAAGAGGATGATATGAAAATTCTTTGCAACTACGAAAAGGAAAGAAGTGAGCTTCACCTTTTTATTGAAGCAAAAGTAAGGGCATTTTATCTGTTAAAAGCAGGTTTTAAACTAATTCCCATAATTAAAGCTATTTTAAGAGAGGTTAAAGAAAATGAACAATAATATTTCCGACATTATCGGCGCTACAGCCGACAAGGCACAGTCAGCGCTAAAAAACAATTCTATATTCGGTGACGCCATTACCGTTGACGACACTACTATTATCCCCGTTTATAAGCTTTCCTTCGGTTTTGCAGGCGGCGGATTTGACGGAATAGGTTCAAAAAGCAGCGACTCTGTCGCTGGTGCTGCAGGTGCAGGCATTACCAAAAAGCCCGTATCTTATCTTATAATTAAGGATGGTGAAATCTCTGTTTTAAGCGCTGATGAAGAAACAAAACCTGATTGGTTTGCTAAAATTTTAAACTTTATAAATACACGATTGGAGAAAAAGAACAATGAAAATCAATAACATCAACACACGAAAGCTTGTTTTCGCATCCCTTTTCGCTGCCCTCACCTTCGTTTCTACCTACCTTAGTTTTCCCGTTGTAATAGGATACGTAAACCTTGGCGATTGCTTTGTAATTTTATCGGGACTGATTTTAGGGCCCTACGGCATTGCATCAGCTATAATAGGCAGTGTAATATGCGATTTAATACTTGGCTATGCAGTTTACATACCTGCCACCTTTATATTAAAGGGTGTTATGGCTTTTATGGTTTATATATTAGCCCATAAAAAGTATTCGCTCCCCCGTCAGATAATTGCAGCATTTGTAGCAGAAGCTATTATGGTAATCGGATATTTTATATACGAATGCTTTTGCCTGAAATTTGGAATGGGCGCTGTAGCCTCTGTTCCCTACAACTGTCTCCAAGGCGCAGTAGCAATAATTTCTTCTACCGTATTTTACGTTATACTTGATAAAACTAAAATTATTAAAAGAATGAAATTATGAGTATAGTATCAGCAGTTAATTACATAAAAGAACCTACTGATTTGCAGTGCGGTCAAGCGGTTCTTGCTATGCTGACGGGAAAAAGCGTGGAAGAAATAATTAAGGAATGCGGCACCGAAAAAGAAACCACCCTTAAACAAATGAAACAGGTTTTAACCCTTAATAAAATCGAGTTTTGTTTCGAAAAGAAAGAAGCGAAAACTAAAGAGGATTTGCCTAAAATCGCCATATTAAGCCTTGAAACACCTAGGTGTTGGCATTGGTCCCTTTATTTTGACGGTATATTTTACGATCCCGAACACGGTGTTATGAAGGATTTCCCCGAAAGCAACAGAAAATACTATTTCGAAATAAAAGAAGCAGTCGAATGACTGCTTCTTTACTATTTTTTAAAGTTTTTCACATAATCCTTTATAGCATCCCAAAATCTGTCTGCAATAACCTGCATACCATAATCTCCCGGATGATTAAACTTTCCGTGGGTTTCGGGAAGAGTTCGCATATCTTCAAGGTTTACAAAGGCTTCGTTATATTTGTTTGCAACCTTCTCTTTTTCATTATCCAAAACAGGACGGATATAAAAGCCTTGAGAGTGCATAACAAATACGTTTTCTCTATTATCAACAAGGAAATTTCTTAAATCCTCATAAGCTTTTCCAAAGGTTTTAGGAGGATTTTCGGTAACGTCATATTCTTTATTCACGTTAGCGCCAAAGAACATAATAATTACGTCAGGCTTAAATTCCTTTGCGCCTACACAAAAGTTTTCGGGTTCTCTGTTATAGAACTCTCTTTCATAGTTTGCAACCTGAAGAATACTGAAAGCGGCATCGGGATGAATTTCCTTTATTTTTGCCTGAACAAGATGCACGTAGTCCTTTTCTATACTACTTGCTGCCATACCGCAGTCGTTAGTCCAGCCAACGTCGGCTCTGGGAGCGTGTTTTGTTATAGAGTTGCCAACATAAAGAATTCTTATGCCGTCCCCCTTATCAAATTCATAGTAATCATATGTGTTTTGATTTTTAGAGGATATAATATTTTTTTGAAAATCGTTCATTTTATTCACCTTTATCGCTTATTATTTTATCGGCAGTATCTTTGTCAAGATAGCCGTATTTTACCATACTGTCAAGTACCTTCTGCTGTCTTTGAGAGGTCAAGGGAGAATTGTTGTCGGGAGAATACACAGAGGGAGCATTAGGCACTCCTGCAAGTTGCGTTGCCTGAAAGTCGCTTAGTTTATCGGGAGTTACACCGTAGTATCCCATAGCGGCATCATATATATTATAGTAGCCGCTTCCGTAATAGATATTGTTTATATAAAACTCAAAAATTTCGTCCTTACTGTAGCGTTTTTCAAGCTCTATTGCCATAAACATTTCAGCCGCTTTGCGTTTAAGCTTCTTTTCCTGAGTAAAATACAGATTTTTGGCAACCTGTTGAGTAATGGTGCTTCCGCCTTCGGTATATTCTCCGTCCTTAAGATTTATAAATATTGCACGAACGGTAGAAACAATACTTATTGCACCGTGGTCATAAAAATTATGATCCTCAACTGCTATTACCGCATTAACGTATATTTCGGGCAGTTCATCTAATTTTACATAGTTTTCCATTGAAGTAAGTTCATTTATTTTCACTTCAATAGGACATTCTTCTATAGCTTTTTTGTATTCTTTAAAACCGACTGCGCCAAGATATCCACCAAAACCTATGCCCGCAATAACGGCAATAACTATAACGGTGGCAATCAATTTTAAAATAAATTTAAATAATTTTTTCATATCAGTAAGCTCTGATATTAAGAGAGCCGTCATCAGCGCCTTTCTCTATATTTTTAATTATAACGTCGTATGATAAGCCGTTTTCAAGGAAAACCGTAACCTTTTGACCTATTTTTCTACCCAGCAAAGCCTTTCCTATAGGAGATTCAATACTTACAATATTACTCAGAGCATCGTGACGCACAGTAGTAACAAGCATAACAGTTTCTTCTTCGTCATCCTCTTCAATATAGTAAGTAATCTTATCAAATATTCCCGCTTCATCGGGGGCAGAATTATCCTCGATTATAACGGCGGTTTTAATCATATTTTTAAGATATCTTATACGGCTTTCGTTTTTGCCTCTTCGCTGTTTAGCGGCTTTATACTCAAAGTTTTCACTCAAATCACCGTGGCTTCGGGCAAATTTAACCTCTTCCAGAATCTCGGGACGCAAAACACCCATACGGTAATCGAGTTCCTCTTCCATCTTCCTTATATCTTCTTTAGTCAGTTCGTTATGCATAATTTTCCCTTATTTTGTTATGCTATAGGTCTTTTTGTCAATATAAAAGGTACCGCCGTTGCCGTCTTCGCTTGAATCAAAGGTAACGGCAATTTTACCACCGGCATCTTTAATATCTCTTGTATGCCAATAATTTTCATTAATTGTTTCAATTCTCTTAACGGTAGTTCCGTCATAGGAAACCTCAAAGAAATCGGGGCCGAAGAAACCGCAAAGATACATAGATTCCTCACCGAAAACGTAGCGAACCGAATAACCGCCGAAATCACTGTTTTTCCAAGCGACTACCCCTGTTTCAATATCAAGAGCAACAACCGTTCCGCCCTCGGTATAGTAGTATTTGGAACCGTTTTTTCCTATTTCGGTAAAGCTTTCAAGCTGAGCAACGTCATAAGCGTCTGTTTCTCTGCTCCAAATGGTATTTCCCTCTTTATCCTGAGCAAAAATCGTTGCAGTTTCCTTGTAGGTATCTTCATTATAAGAAGTATTCATTTTTATAGTTACAGATGAATAATCAAAATCGTTTTTCTCGGAAATCTGTTCGCTTTCATTATTTTCGAAATCCTGTGCCATGTTGCCTGTCATATTATTATCGTTACGATTTGGCAAAAAACGTTTATAAAGACAGCCGGAACAGGTAGCTAAAATTAAAAGTACTAAAGTTAAAGCTAATACTTTTTTCATAAATTAAACCTCGCTTTATTACATTTTAATAATATTGCTCCAAGCGTAATTGCCGTTTTCATCCAAAACCTCAACACGCGCCCATTTATCAAAAGGTTTAATCTGATACTCGGCATGGGTAAGGTCTTTTCCTCTTGTTATTCTGTCGGGACCCCAAGCGGCGTTTGATAAAAAGTCGATTTTCACACACTCTGAGCAATCGCAAATAAGCTTATCCCCTTCACGTCTTACGTGAACCTCAGGTCCCTGACTAGCGTAGTAATCGCCGTTTTTAATAGCCTCAAAAATATCTTCAAGACCTTCTGCCTTTACCATAATATAGGACTTTGTTTCGTCACTGCCGTTATAGTAATGGGTATCATCTGTAGCGGCAATATTTAAAAACATACCCTTATTGGCAATAAGGTCAACAAAGTAGCCCGAATAGGGACGGCTGCTCTGATTAGCATCAGATACCGAGTTATAAATTTCCACAGCCGAAAAGCCCTTAAGGCATAATGCTTCCTCAGGGGTATTAAGCGACCAAGCGGGATGAGCAAGTATTGCAATACCGCCTGCCTTGTTAATTTCATCAATTACGTACTGACGGTCATCCTCTTTTTTAATATCGGGAGCATACTTCATTCCAACGCCGACAATATGCATAACGTCAACGCTGGTGTCACTAGCGCCCATATTGTATTCACAGCCCGAAAGAATTTTCAGTCCCGATAGTTCCTGCTCATCGCCAAACTTCCAATGGTCAGTTATGGCAATAGCATCAAAACCTGCTTCCTTATAAATTCTTGCAGAATCCTCAGGGCTAACACTTCCGTCAGAAAGGGTTGTATGTATGTGAAGACCTACTTTAAAGCGTTTGTTACCAAATTTATCAATTATCATCTTAATTCCTCCAATACCTTATCGGGATAAACTCGAGTTTCCAATAAGTTTCCTCCCAAATCTTTAACTGTAACTGTGCATTTTTCTATTTCTCCCAGATTATACATATGGTACATAGTTGCGTTTCTTCCGCAACCCGAAATAGTATTAGATGCGTCAATATGTTCTTTGTCACGGGAAGATATCTTGGGGTTATATACGGTTCTGTCAACAGTAACGGTAATTTGGGTGATATCAGAATTATATTCAACCTTCTTAACCGAGTACTTATCGCTGTTTTTGCTATAATCATCAAAAATGCTTTTTCTCGAAGAAAGAAGACCTTCCTTAAAGGCGTTAAAATCCTTTCTTTTTATAGTAAACACAGCCGTATTATCGTCATGTTTTTTTACGGTTAAAAAGCCTTTTTCAGTATCTTTTTCGCTTAGAGCAAATTCAAACTCTTCACCAAGAAGATTTTTATAAAGCCTTACGTCAAGATACACCCTTATAACCTCTTCGGGATCAAGCTGCTGAATTTCCTCGGAATGATTATGGTCATGATTATGATCAGCGTCATTTTCCTTTCCACCGCAACCACAAAAAGATACAGTAAGTAATAAAATCAAAATCATTAAAAGTACTTTTTTCATAAAAAACACCCCAACCCAGTATAATCTAACATATTATAACATATATATAACCATTCGGCAAGAGAAGATAAGTTAAATTTAAAGAAAAAACTGCAAAAATATATCTTGACAAAAAAATTTCGTTATGATATAATTGTCAGCGTTGACACGGCACCATAGCCAAGCGGTAAGGCAGAGGTCTGCAAAACCTTTATGCCCCGGTTCAAATCCGGGTGGTGCCTCCAAAAATCCCGTTCACGTAAGTGGGCGGGATTTTTACTTCTTACTTCTTACCTTTTCACTCTTACTTCAAATAAAGTTTTCACGGGATTTTTGGGAAGTAATAAGTAAAAAGTAATAGGTAATAAGTGTTTTTGCAAGGCTTTGCCTTGCTCTTTTTATTTCATAGTGGTATAATGAAAATATGGAAGGCGGTAATAGTATGGATAATAGTCCGTTGATTATAAAATCTAATGAATTTGCTTTACAGATTATAAAAGTTTGTAACTATGTAAAACAAACTAAAAGGGAAAGTGTTTTAACTAACCAACTTATCCGTAGTGGTACAAGCGTTGGTGCAAACATTCGTGAAGCGTTTTATGGACACCGTACGGCTGATTTTATTGCCAAACTTCAAATTGCACTTAAAGAATGTTCAGAGAGCGAATATTGGCTGGAACTTTTAATCGAAAGCGGATACTATGAAAATAATGATATTTTAGAAAAGTGTATAGAAGTTAAGAAATTACTTGTTACGTCAATCAATACAGCGAAAAGCAAATTAAACAAATAGTTAAAAATGGTGTAAATGAATGAATTTGTACGAAAATATGCAATTGCGGTTGTCTGAGTTTGTTATAGAACGGATTACAACTGATAATTTTGAGAAATACGAAGAAATTTTCTATTGTAATAAAGAATATTATCTATTGACAGACGGACAAGCAGCAACTAAAGAAACTATCATTGAAACAATTGAATATTGTCCAAATGATTTTCCAAAGGAAAATGTATATAATATAGGGATTTCGTATAACGGAAAACCTGTTTGTACTATATTTGCGTTATATGGTTATCCTGACAAACAGACTTTTTATATAGGACTTTTTCTGATGAACGAAGAGTTTAAGAAGCAAGGAATAGGTACAAATATAATTAAAGCACTTTTGGAAGTTTGAAGTCGTTAATCAAAATGTGTGCAACGGCTTTATAAATTTATCTATGCAGTACAATTATAAATCTTCATCAAATTAAGCAAATTTCTCGGTTTTCGTCCTCTTCTTTTTCAGGCACAAAACCGCTCATCAACTAATGTTGATAAGCGGTTTAAATTATTTTATTCCTAATACCTCATATGTCAAATCCCTTAGCGGTGCATGGCCGCAACCGATAAGTCTAGGCCAAGTACGAACCTGCATTGCAAAAAATATAGATAGCTTTTCTTTAGGGTCTATTAATACATAGGAACCTGCCACACCATCCCAGCCGAACTCGCCTATATTAGAACGTTGACCGCCTGTTTTATCTATTAAAGTTCTAACGCCAAGTCCATAACCATAACCGGGTCCTGCGGCACAGCCAAACTGCGAATTCATTGTATATTCCTTTAGTTGTTCGGTGCGCATTAAATCAATAGTTTCAGCCTTTAAAATCCTATTACCGTTAGCACCTATTCCACCATTAGCCAGTGCATCGGCAAATATACTGTAGTCGTCAACGGTTGAATAAAGTCCTCCGCCGCCGCTTTCGTAATTTTTAAATTTCTCATATCTATTGTTATCGGTAAAGAGAGTTATAACCCCCGGCTCATTGCAAATATATTCGTCCACCACGTCACTTTGCTCTAAGATTGGAATTTTAAATGTCGTTCTTTTCATGCCAAGGGGGATAAATATATTTTCATTTAAGTAATCGGAGAATTTCATTCCGGATACAACTTCAATTACCGCCCCCAAAACGTCGTGGCAAAGACTGTATAAGAACTTTTCGCCGGGTTCAAAGTTAAGAGGCGCTAAAGCAAGTTCGTTTATGATTTCGGTGGTACTTGCCATAGGATTTTCTTTTAAAAGTTTTTTGACCGGCTCTTTCCAAAAATCATAATCCAGTCCTGCGCTCATAGTAAACAGATGTCGAATTGTTACAGCAGATTTGGGCGCAACTTTTTCACCGTCTTTAATAAGAAAGGCATTTTTAAAGTTTGGCAAATACTTACTTACAGGATCCTCAAGACAAATTTTTCCCTTTTCAAAAAGTTGAAGCGCTGCCGTACAGGTTATAACCTTGGTACAGGAATAAATTCTGTATATATTATTTTCATTTATGTCTTTAATGCCTTTATAATCAGATACACCGCTTTTGTATCTAAAAAGGGTTTCGTGCTCTTTCATAATCTTTATATCACAACCCGGAGCACCCCTTTCGCTTCGCAAAACATTTTCTATATAATCAATTATTGGTTGAAAATCCAAAACAATCATCCTTTCTTAATAAACAATATATCACATCAAATTTTCACTTTCCATCAAAAATTTGTATTTCTTATATGACAATTGATTTTTTTAACCGTTATGCTATAATTAATTTAAGGCAGGTGGTACTATGTATAAAACCCTTAACGAGCATTACAGAGAAAGGTTTGGAGAAAAGGTTTACAAATTATCTCTGGACGGTGGTTTTACCTGCCCTAACCGTGATGGTACTCTGGGTAGTAAAGGCTGTATTTTTTGTACGGGTAGCGGTGAATTTGCCGAAAAAAGCTGCGAGAGCATTTCCCTTCAGCTTGAAAGAGCCAAAGAAAGAGTAAAAGCAAAAAACAAAAGCGGTAAATACATCGCCTATTTTCAATCCTTTACCAACACCTATGCTCCAATTGAGAAGCTCAAAGAGTTATTTTACAGTGCCATAGAGCCCGACTACATAGTAGGCCTTGCCATAGGCACACGTCCCGACTGTTTAGAGCAAGAAAAAATAGAGCTTTTAAAGGAAATCAATAAAATAAAACCCGTATCTATTGAGCTTGGTCTTCAGACCGTTCACGACAGAACCGCACAGTATATACGCAGAGGTTATAAAAGCGAGGTTTACTTTGACGCGGTAAAACGTCTTAAAGCGGCAGACATTGAGGTTGTCACACATATTATCATAGGACTTCCCGATGAAACTCAAGAAGATATTTTAGAAACAGTTCGTCAAGTAGTCAATATAGGAAGCGACGGCTTTAAGTTTCATTTGCTCCACGTTTTAAAGGACACCGACCTTGAAAAAGAATATAACGAGGGCAAAATAAAGGTTTTATCCTTAGAAGAATATGCAAAAATTTTAAAAAGCTGTCTTAACTTGCTGCCCGACACAGCGTGCGTTCACAGAATTACGGGAGACGGAGCAAAGAAAAATCTTATAGCTCCCCTTTGGAGCGCAGACAAGAAAAAGGTACTAAATTTTTTAAATGAATATATAAAAAGTTCCGATAATTCGGAGCGCTCACTTAGGGATAAATCGGATTTGGAGCAAAAATTTGCCCCATCACTTTGCCTCAAACTTTGAAAGACACAAAGTATTTCTGCAGTTTGTCGGCGTTGTGATTAGTACAAATTTTTAGACTACAAAACTGTGTGCACCTAAAAAAGATAAATTTTTAGTGGGATAACAGACGAAAAGACACGGTAATGCTGACGCATACCGTGTCTTTTTAACACATTAGACCGCAAAAATTTACTTTTTTAGGCGGTTTATCTCTAAGTGAGCGCTCCGTTTGCCGTGTTTTTTAGCGTTTGATAAAGTATTCTTCATACCAAACGAGGAAGGTATATATTGTCCATACCTTTCTCCAGTTGTCGCTGTTGCCGCCGATGTAATCATCAAAAATTGCGTTGATTTCATCAAGGTTAAAGAACTTTTCAGCAATTTCGCTATTAAACTTTGCCTTAACGTCGCCGTTGTATCTTTCGTCTGCCATCCACATTCTGATAGGAACAACAAAACCGAGCTTCTTTCTAAAGGCGATTTCCTCGGGAAGCACCTTGGAAGCGGCAGTACGAAGCGCAACCTTGTTTTGTTCTTCGTTTACTTTAAGCTCAGGGGGAATACGTGAAGCAATATCAAAAATTCGCAGGTCGGTAAGGGGCATTCTGACTTCAAGCCCTGCGGCACGGCTCATTTTATCAACGTTAAGATAAATATCGCCTTCAAGCCAAACCTGAATATCCACGTCGGTCATCTTTGAAAGGGGATCAAGATGCTCGTTTTCGCTGTAAATATCCTTTACTAAATCTATGGGAAGGAAATTTTCATAATACTTTTTAAGAATAACCTTCTTTTCATCTTCCTTCATAATATTGGTGTTACCAACGTAGAAGGTCTTAAGGTTATCGCCGTAGCGCTGGGCGTTTCTATACATATTGTAACCGCCGAAAAATTCGTCTGCGCCTTCGCCCGAATAACAAATCTTTGTGCCTTTTGCAGTACCGATGCAACCCAGCGCAAAGGCAACGGCAGAGGCATCACCTAAAGGCTGCTCCATATTATACATAACGTAGGGAACAATGCTGAAATAAGCCTCGGGTGTAATAAGACAGCGGTTGAAGTTTCTTTTTAGTATATCGGCAGTTTCTTTTGCAAGTCCCGATTCGTCAAGACGGGAATCATCATATCCGCAGGAGTTAGCAAATTTAGCATCCGACATAGCAAGAACGTAGGAGGAGTCAACACCGCCCGATAAAAAGCTTTCTACGTATTCGTCCTCGTCCTTAACCTCTGCCATAATGGTTTTAAGGGTGGAGTGAATTTCGTCAGCCCATTCATCTAATGTTTTACTGTAATCGGGTTTAAACTCGGGACGCCAATAACGAGAAATATTGATTTGGCCGTTTTTATAGGTCATTACTCTGCCGGGGAGAAGCTTTTTAACCCCTTCAAAGAAGGTTTCATCCCCCGTTGTATATGTCATGGTAAGATAGATTTGTAAAAGCTTATCGTTAAGAACCTTTTTAAAGCCGTCCTGTACCATAATTTCTCTTATGGTAGTACCGAAAAGAATACCCTTTTCGGTAAGATAATAGTAAAAAGGCTTTGTGCCAAAGGGATCCCTTATAAAAACGTAGCTATCATCTTCATCATTATAAAGGGCGAAGGAGAACATTCCGTGTAAATGAAGTCCCATTTCATTTCCCCATTTTTCATAGGCTTTGATTATTATTTCTTCTTCTCTTTTTTCTCTCGGCAGATTTTTTTCTATAATGAGTTCTTCTGCGAGAGCCTTGTGATTTCGTATATGTCCGCTATAGCTTTTTAAATGTAACATAATTTACTTCCTCTTAGTTTTGATGATGATATTTTACCACATTTTTCGCGTTCTTTCAACAGTCAAGTTTATTAAATCCAATATAATATATTTTTGAACAAAAACTGCATAAAGATACGCTTAAAAACTTGCTTTAGAGGAAAAATAGATGTATAATGCTGAAAAGGTGATAAATATGCTTATATATTTTCATACACATTGTTTTCCCGATAAAATTGCTGAAAAAGCCATAGAAAAGCTTTCCTTTGTTTCGGGCGGTCTTACCCCTTATACCAATGGAACCGTAAGTGGACTTAACGCTCTTATGGAAAAGAGCGGGGTAGATAAAAGCGTGGTGCTGAGTATTGCAACAAATGCTCATCAGCAAAAATCGGTTAATGATTTTGCCGCCTCTATTAATAAGGATAGTATTATTGCATTTGGTTCGGTTTATCCCTACAGCGAGGACGTTTTAGAGGAAATCGAAAGAATAAAGGAACTGGGACTAAAGGGAGTTAAGCTTCATCCCGATTATCAGGGCTTTAACGTGGATGATATTAAATTAAAGCCCATTTATAAAAAGATTAGTGAGCTTTCCTTAATTACGGTTTTTCACGCGGGTAACGATTACGGCTATGCGCCGCCCTATGGGGCTACTCCCGAAAAAATGGAAAGGGCGCTGGACTGGTTTTCCTCTCCCGTAATTGCGGCTCATTGGGGCGGAGTAGGCTGTGGTGAAGGTGTTTTAAAGCATTTAGCGGGTAAAAATATTTATTTTGATACCTCCTATGCATACGGCACTCAGCCGAAATTCTATTTTGAAAAGATTTTGGAAAAACATGGCGCAGATAAACTGCTTTTCGGCACCGATAGTCCTTGGCACAATGCCGAAATGGAATTAAGATTATTAAATTCCCTTAACATTTCAAAAGAGGATATGGAAAAAATTACCCATAAAAATGCAGAAAAACTGTTGGGCTTATAAAATTGTCGAATTTTAAACAAAGTTCTTGAAGTGATCAAGAAAGAAGACGTTGCATTCCTTGCGCAGTCTGCATTCGATGATGCTTGTCGTCCCGGTAACCCCAGAGAAACAAGCGTTGAAGAAATCACCGCTCTTTATAAATCACTTCTCTAATAAAAATAAAACATCAACCGTCTTACTGCTGGGTAAGGCGGTTGATTTTTTTAGGGAACAGAGTTATGTTTGGTGGCAAATGTTTACCAAAAATGTTCAAAAATGTATTTTCTTATTGCTTTTTTATCTCGTATAATATATAATTCTTTTAGAATTACCGAAAGGTGAGGTGCTTAAAATGAGATTCTATGAAAAATTCGAAAAAACAAGTGAAAACCGTCTTCCTCAAAGGGCGTTTTATATCCCCGAGGGCGAGGCTGTTTATACTCTTTTAAACGGCGAATGGCGTTTTAATTATTATGCTAACAGCGATGCTGTGGAAGTAAACGGCAAAATTGCTAAATGGGATAAGGTAAAGGTGCCTTCTACCTGGCAGAATACAGGTTATGAAAATCCTAACTACTGCAATATTAACTATCCCTATCCTCTTGATCCTCCATACGTTCCCAATGTAAATCCTTGCGGAATTTATGAAAAGGATTTTAACGTTACCGATGATAATAAAAAGACCTATTTTGTTATGGAAGGTGTATCTTCTTGTGCATCTGTTTTTGTTAACGGAAATTACATAGGCTTTACTCAGGGTAGTCACCTACAGGCTGAATTTGATATAAGCGAATTTGTAAATGTTGGCAAAAATACCGTAAGAGTAGTAGTATATAAATGGTGCGTAGGAAGCTACCTTGAAGATCAGGACTTCTTCAGATGCAACGGTATTTTCAGAGACGTTTATGTTCTTGAACGTCCCGTAGGTCATATTGTTGATTTTTCTGTTGAGACCGAAAATAATGATACAGTTATTGTAAAAACCGATGCAGATGTTGACGTTACCCTTTACGATAACGGCGAGGTTATAGGCGCTACCGTTACTGATGAAGAGGGCAAGGCTGAAATAAAAATAGACAGTCCTGTTTTATGGAATGCTGAAAAGCCCTATCTTTATGAAATAGAACTTAAAAAAGCAGGGGAAGTTATTTTTGAAAACGTAGGACTTCGTACCTTCTCAATAAGCGAAAATAACGAATTTCTTGTAAACGGCGTTTCGGTAATGCTTAAGGGTGTAAACCACCACGATTCTCACCCCGAAAACGGTTGGGTTATGAGTGATGAGGATATTATCAATGACCTTAAGCTAATGAAGGAGCTTAACATTAACTGCATAAGAACCTCTCATTATCCTCCTACTCCACGTTTCCTTAACTTCTGCGATAAAATGGGCTTTTACGTTGTGCTTGAAACCGACATTGAAACCCACGGCTTTGTAAGACGTTATTCTAACGTTCCCTATGGCTATGACGTAGAAACAGGCGAATGGCCCTGCTCTATGGACGTTTGGAAGGACGAACACATTGAGCGTATGGCAAGAGCTTACCACAGAGATAAAAACCATGCAAGTATCTTTATGTGGTCAACGGGTAACGAAAGCGGTCACGGTCCTAACCATATTGCAATGCTTGAGTGGTTAGCTACTGTTGAAACCAAACGTCTTTACCACGCAGAAGATGCTTCCCGCGCTTTTCATCGTTGGGATGGTGCCTTCAATAAGGCTAAAGAAAATCTTGAAATTGCCCAAAAGAGAAATGAAAACGTAGAAGAGGCAAAAGAAAGACTGGAAATTGCTGTTAAAGATCGCGAAAAAGCCATAACCGATATGAGAAGAGCTCATTTCCATTCGGGTATGTATATTTCCTTAAATGAACTTGATCGTTGGACTTCTACAAATCTTGTTGACCAGCCTATATTCCTTTGTGAATATGCTCACGCTATGGGTAACGGCCCCGGAGATGTTTTTGATTACGTAGAAAAATTCTATTCTCATCCCGCGCTTGTGGGCGGTTGTATCTGGGAATGGTGTGACCATACCGTTATAGTTGACGGCGTACAAAAATACGGCGGCGACTTTGAAGGAGAACTTACTCACGACGGAAACTTCTGCTGTGACGGTCTTGTATTTGCTGACAGAAGCTTTAAATCAGGTACTTTAGAAGCAAAAACCGCTTACGCGCCTTTCCGTTTTGAATATAAGGATGGCAAAATCACCGTTGAAAACCGTTTCGACTTTACAAATCTTAATGAATGTAAGTTGACCTACGTGTTGGCAGGTGACGGCGAAGTGCTTGAAGAAAATACCGTTGCGCTTGATGTTGCGCCGCACCAAAAGGGTGTTATTGAAACTACTGCCAAATTCCCTGAAAGCTGTAAGTATGGCTGCACAGTAACCGCAACTCTTTATCAGGGCGCTAATGAGCTTGGCACTTTACAGCAGGAAATTGAGTGCGAAAAGGAAAATATTCTTGAAGAAATTAAGGGCTCTGCTAAGATTTACGAGGAAGGACTCTTTATCTATGCCGAGGGTGAAAACTTTAAATATGGCTTTAATAAGCAGTCGGGTAATATCGAAAGTATGATAATTGACGGTAAGGAACAGCTATATGCTCCTACCAACCTTTCCCTCTATAGACCTTGGACTGATAACGAGCGTAACGTGAAGAACCGCCTTATTAAGATAGACATATGGTCGGGAGAAAACCTTGACTATGCTTGGTATAACGTGCGCAACAGCAAAATCGAAGGCAATAAAATCACCTTTGACGTAGCTCTTGCAACCGTTTCCCGCGCTCCTGTGTTCTTCTATAGCCTTTCTTATACCATAGGCGAAAACGGAACGGTTAAGGTTGAACTTGACGGAAAACTGAGAAACTTCGGAATGTGGCTGCAAAGACTTGGCTTCGAATTTGCCTTTAAGAATAAGAATATGGAATTTGAGTACTTTGGTATGGGCCCCGAAGAAAACTACTGTGACCTTTATCATAACTGCGCTCTTGATTTCTATGTAAGCTCGGCAGAAAACGAATATGTAAACTATATCCGTCCCCAAGAGCACGGAAATCATACCAAGGTAAGAGAGCTAACCCTCGCCGATAAAATTACCTTTAAGGCCCAAACAACCTTTGAAACAGCAGTTTCACAGTACAGTATTGACCAGATAATGAAGGCAGACCATACCGATGAAATAGGGGAGAGCAAAGCTACCTTTGTTCGTATCGATTATAAGTCTTCGGGTATCGGCAGTAACTCCTGCGGTCCTGCGCTTATTGAAAAATATCAGATGAATGATAAGGACATTCATTTCACCTTTACAATCAATATCTAAAAGTAAAAAACTCCTGATTTATTGAAAATCGGGAGTTTTTTAGTAATAAAAAATAAAAATCGCAAGTGAGCAAATAAGAGAAAAACGAAGAAAAAACGAGAAAACAAGAGCTTTTAAATTTTAAATTAAATTTTATTAAAATAAGTGTTGACAAGGCAAAACAAATGTGGTAACATACTCAAGGTAAAAAAATTATTTGGAGGAAGTATTATGTCTACATTTATGGCAAAACCCGCTGACGTACAGCGCAAATGGTACATTGTAGATGCTGCAGATAAGCCCCTTGGCCGTACTGCAGTTAAGGTTGCTGACTTACTTCGCGGTAAGGGCAAACCCGAATTTACACCTAATGTTGACTGCGGCGACTTCGTTATCGTTATCAATGCTGAAAAGGCAGTTCTTACCGGTAAGAAGTTACAGCAGAAATTCTACCGTCGTCATACCGGTTGGATCGGTCATCTTAAAGAGGTTAAATACGACACTCTTATGAGCACCCGTCCTGAGTTGGCAATGGAACTCGCAATCAAGGGAATGGTTCCCGACACTACTATCGGAAGAAAAGCTTTGACCAGACTTCACGTATATCAGGGTACTGATTACAAGCAGGTTGCTCAGAAGCCTAAACTCGTTGACTAATAAGAAGGGAGCAAAAGAATATGTTTGAAAGTAAACCTTATTTCTACGGTACTGGTAGAAGAAAAAGTTCTGTAGCTCGCGTTCGTCTTTACAACGGCACAGGCAAAATCACTATCAATGACAGAGATATCGACGATTATTTCGGTCTTGAAACCTTAAAGCTTATCGTTCGTCAGCCCCTCGCTCTTACCGAGACTGCTGAAAAGTTTGACATCGTATGCCGCGTTGCAGGTGGCGGTGTTACCGGTCAGGCAGGCGCTATCCGTCACGGTATCGCTCGTGCATTACTTCAGAGTGATGACCAGCTTCGTGCCCAGCTTAAGAAAGCCGGATTCCTTACTCGTGATCCTCGTATGAAGGAAAGAAAGAAATACGGACTCAAAGGCGCAAGAAGAGCACCTCAGTTCTCAAAGAGATAATTTCGTACAAACGAAAAACAAAATGCTTCGCTTTATGCGAAGCATTTTTTGTTTATCTCTTTGAGAACAATGAAATAAATCCGTTTGCGGATTTGTGAAATACACTTTGTGTATGAAATTTGCCTAGAGCAAATGAAATGCCTGCGGGCATTATAGGATTTATTTTATTTCACTTTCTGCATAGCAGGAAATTTCATAATATGCTTTAGCATATTATTTCATATTCGCATATAGCGAATATTTCATTAATTAAATCTACTGTGGTGCAAACTTTTTAAAAGGACTATGACACACGAAATGCCATAGTCCTTTTTTGTATGTATTGTTCAAATCAAAAAGCAGTCATCATACTTAAGAAGTATGCAATCATTCCAATTATAGTCAAAACAGTAAAGAACATAACACATTTTTTTATTGTTCTAATAAGACTTAATTGTTTATATGTAAGATATTCTCTTATTTCTGATTCTGTTAAGTCTGTTTCGTAAATTGTATAGAATTCTGTAGCTGATGTTACGTCACCATCATAAACATAAGCATAAACACCTTCCGGAAGAGTACCGCCATCTTTCAATAACTGTTCGTATTCCTTATTTTCTTGTTTTGAGCAGGGGATTTTTTGTAGTAAATCAAATTCAAATTTGTGAGCGCGTAACTCATCTCGTAAATTGATTTTTTCTTTTGCCATTATTCATACCTCCGTTTCTTTATGTTCTAATTATAACATAATTCGATGCAATTACAATATTTTTACAAAAATCATATAAGCGTTATCAGTCTTTATAGAAGCCTTATACTTATTTTTTATATAAATATAACAAGACGATTTTTTTGTGATTTTGTGGACAAACTCGAGGGGTTATGGTACAATATGTTTATTAAATTTTAGGAGTGAAAATTATGGCAAGAGAAAACTTTAAAAGTAAACTCGGTTTCTTGCTAGTTAGTGCAGGTTGCGCTATCGGTATAGGCAACGTTTGGCGTTTTCCTTACGTTGCAGGACAAAACGGCGGCGGTATTTTCGTGCTTTTATATCTTTTATTCCTCGTTATTATGGGTATTCCTGTTTTAACTATGGAACTTGCAGTAGGCAGAGCAGGAAGAAAGAGTGCTTTAGGCGCATTTAAAGCCCTTGAAAAACCCGGACATAAATGGCATCTTCACGGATGGGTATGTATGATAGGCTGTTATCTGCTTATGATGTACTATACTACCGTTTCGGGATGGATGACTAACTATTTCTTTAAATTTGCAAAAGGTACCTTTAAAAGCGGAATGGACAGCGAAGCGGTAAAGGGCGTATTTGCAGATATGGTTTCTAACCCCACAGAGATGGTTTTGTGGATGGCTATAGTAGTTATTGCAGGCTTTATCGTTTGCAGCGTGGGACTTCAAAAGGGACTGGAAAGAATCAGCAAATGGATGATGATAGCCCTTCTTATTTTAATGGTGGTATTGGCTGTTAACAGCGTTTTACTTCCCGGCGGTATGGCAGGAATAAAGAAGCTTTTTGTTCCCAGCGTTGCTTCTCTGAGAGAAAACAATATCAGCATTTTTGATGTAATGGTTGCGGCTATGAATCAGGCTTTCTTTACACTTAGTCTTGGTATCGGTTCTATGCAGATTTTCGGCAGTTATATGAAGAAAGATACCACTTTAACCGGCGAATCTATAAAAATATGCGCTCTTGACACCTTTGTTGCGATTATGGCGGCAGTAATAATATTCCCCGCTTGTTTTGCATATAATGGCGGTAAGACCGATGCAGGTCCTCCTCTTATTTTCGAAACTCTTCCCAATATTTTTGTGAATATGCCTCTTGGCAGAGTATGGGGAACACTTTTCTTCGTGTTTATGACCTTTGCAAGTTTTTCTACCGTTATTGCCGTATTTGAAAACCTTCAGGCAAATCTTATGGATAACCTTGGTTGGAGCAGAAAGAAAGCATCTATCGTTAACTGCTTAGCTATGCTTATTTTAAGTACTCCATGCGCTTTAGGCTTTAATCTGCTCAGCGGCGCAAATATCGGCGGCAAAAACATTCTTGATATGGAAGACTTTGTGGTAAGTCAGATTCTTCTCCCCTTGGGTGCGCTTATTTTCCTTTTATTCTGTGTTACTAAGTGGGGCTGGGGCTTTGATAAGTATCTTAAAGAAACCAATACGGGTAACGGTATAAAAATGGCAAGAGGTTTAAGACATTATTACCGTTTTGTAGTTCCGGTGCTTATTATAGTTATTTTTGTTGTGGGCATCATCGGCTTTTTTAAAGGATAGTGATTTTTATGTTCAGAGATTTATGCTTAAGAGATTTTAAAGAAAACGTAATAGAAATTATCTCTAAGGAGTATATGCTTATTACAGCCGGAAATAAAGAAGGCTATAATATGATGACAGCCTCTTGGGGCTTTATGGGCGAAATGTGGGGCGAAGATAGCGTTGCCGTTGTTGTACGCCCCGAGCGTTACACAATGGACTTTATTGAAAGTAACGATTATTTTACCCTCACCTTTTTTGGCGATAACAAGGATATACATAAGGTGTGCGGTTCAAAAAGCGGCAGAGAGGTGGATAAAACGGCTCTCACGGGGCTTTCTCCCATAGCTAATGAAAATTACGTGTATTTTAATGAAGCCCGTCTGGCGCTTGTTATTAAGAAGAAATACATACAGCCTATGGATAAAAAGTTTTTGACCGATGAAACTATAGATGAAAAATGGTACAAAAACGGCGGATGGCATAATCTTATAATAGGCAGTATTGAGCGTATCTACATAAAAGAGTATTAAAAAAACGGCTATGTTACATTTGGTAACATAGCCGTAAATTTTTAACTTAATTATAAGAAGTAGATTATAACGTCTCTTCTGCCGAATTTTTTACAAGCAGATTCAGTATGCATAAACAGGTCAACGTTTGTAGGACGCTTTTTAATAAATCCGCCTGTATCAGCTGCAATAGCATAGCCGTAAACGTATTTTCCGTCAGCAGAAACAATATACATTTTTGTGCCGTAAGGGATAACCTTGGGGTCAACAGCTATATAGCCGGGTTTGGGCCATACGCCTGTAGAACATTTATTTCCTGTGTGAGTATAGGCAGTAGCCTGAACACGCTTACTGCTCTTATAATTTAAAGGAACTCCGTTTTCATCTAAAGCTATGGGAGATGAAGGAGTAAGCTCCGAAATAGGATTCTTTGCTGTTCCCGGATAGGTAACGTTGCCTAAAGAACCTGTAACAGCAGAAGCGTTTGAAGAACTGCTGGATGAGGGCTTAGATGAGGTGGTAGGCTTCTTACTGCTTGTATCAGAAGCAGGCTTTTTGCTGCTTGTGTTGGAAGAGGGCTTTTTATTACTGCTGGAAGCAGGTTTTTTATCTTCTTCTTTCTTTTCCTGTTTAGAAGCGGTAACAACTGTTTTTTCCTCTTCTTCGGGGATGATGTCAATATAGCTTTCTTTATCAATTATCTTTTTAAGGTCAGGAGAAATTAAATCGCCGTCATTAAGAGTTATGCCGGCATCTGCAATAATTTCTTCTACCGAAGACTGAGCAGTAATATGAGTGAAGGTCTTATCCCCATAGGTAATATATACGGGGAATGTACCGCGCACTTCAATATTTATTCTGTTTCCGTCTTTTGCATTTGAAACAACGTTATAGGATTCATTATAACCTGCTTCAACAAGAATTCCGCGAACGTCACTCTTTAAGGTGTAGTGCTTACTTACCTCGGTGCCGTCAAATATGGACACCACGTTTACTGATAGAAAACCGTAAACTGAAGTGGCGATAATAAGCGCACACATTAAAACTATTCCTGCGGCACGCGCTAATTTACTGTGCTTTATGTCCTTCTTATAACGAAGTTCGTTTTCTTGTTTTTTAAACATAAATAACTCCTTTTACTTGTAATTTAAAATACAAATTCGGTGGTTTTTAAGATAAAAATATACCTTCAACATAACGCGAAGTATATTATAAACAACAAATAGTAAAATGTCAAACAAACGAAAAGGCAATTTTTTGTGCATATTTCACAAATTACAAAAGAATTTCAAAAAGTTACAACCTTGTAACCATCAAAAAACACGGTTTTTTTGCCTCTTTTTACTTTTTCAGTTGTGAAAATAAACAATTTTCTCCATAAAAAGTGCATAAAGTGGGGGAAAGAAGCGGTTTTTGGGTTAATTTTTTTTAAAAAACACTATATGTATCCGAAAAGTATGGCTGTTTCACACTATATAGGGTGTTTTTGGATAATTAAAATATTTGCGACATTAACATATATATATCAATAAAGAAAAAAATATGCATAACGATCCTTAATATTGTGCTAAAAGAACAACTCTTTGCGCTTGTAAATATAATTACATTATGATAAGATAATGGTAAGATTATTCACTGGGGAACATAAATGGCGCTTGAGATGAATGATTTTATTGATAATCAGCGTAAAACTGATATAAACGGTGAAAAAATTGCATTGGTATTAACGGCACCAAAGCTCCCGTTCCTACCGATGAAATTATCTATAGTCAAGCTATTCTTGACGGTATCAGCCGTTCAAGCAAACTTGGTAAAGAGGTAGAAATCGAAATTCCCGAAATATAAAATAAAATGACCTAAACCACTAGAGTTTAGGTCATTTTTTTAATACTTGCAGTCCCACTCTGCCGTAATGGGCGATTGATAACCTGCGGTTTAGCAGGTGGGTGCCAGCCGAACGGTTTTGTGCTTCCAACGTCCGAAAAAAATCGGGAGGCCTGCATACCCGCCGCTCGAGCAACGGCCCCTATAATAAGGTTGTAGGGTTATAATAGCCACGGTCCGCGAACAGAGCAGGACAGAAAATTATTTATCTTCTATTTCGTAAAAATCGGAAAGACGGTCAGAAAAAGCATCGGCTACGGTTTCATATTCGTCGTCGTCTTCAATTTCGCTGTAGAAAAATTCGCCGTCTTCCTCTTCTTCCTTAACAATTACGAGTTCGCCCGAATCGTCAAGCATTTCCTTGGGGTCATCATAAACAGGGATAAGAGCAAGATAAGAACCGCTGTCAATATCAAGTCTGTCAAGAACCTCAAAGTTATATTCGTTACCGTCTTCATCGGTAAGGTTAATAAGGTCGGGGGTATAGTCTTCGTTTTTAATATTTTCGCTCACGTAAAACACTCCTTACTTTAAATCTATAAATATTTTACCCTTAAATTGCTTTTTAGTCAATAGTATTTCTTGAAATAATCGCTAAATAGTGGTATATTATATTTTAAGAAACAGGAAGGGTTATTGATATAATGATCAGAGCAGTTTTGTTTGATTTAGACGGTACTTTAGTTAATACGGTAGGCGATTTGAATACCGCCGTGAATTTTGTTTTAGAAAAGCACGGACACAGTAAAGTCGGCGAAGCAGACTTTATTAAAATGATAGGCAAGGGAAACGAATATATGATGCGTTCTGCTTTGCCCGAGGAAAAGAAAAAAGACAGAGACTACGTACTAAGACTTCGCGGTGAGTTTTTCGATTACTATAAAAACCACTGCGCCGATAAGTCCTGCCTTTATGACGGAATAAAGGAACTGCTTACTGCCCTTAAAAAAGAGGATATTCTACTTGCTAT
Organism: Acutalibacteraceae bacterium; assembly: GCA_045537575.1. GTDB lineage: Bacteria > Bacillota > Clostridia > Oscillospirales > Acutalibacteraceae > SIG607. Next base: position 23,080 of record JAZSPU010000026.1, on the reverse strand, counting down.
TGTAACCAATAAGGCGCAAAGTATGACAGACGTCCTTGTTCCCAAGCTTTTTTTAAAGGATACCTTTTCGGCTGTTATAGGTCAGCGCGACGGTGTGCCTACAAAACCCGAGCCCCATATGCCATTTCTTGCTATGAGCGAAATGGACGTAAATCCAGATGAATGTCTTTTTGTAGGCGATTCGGGTGTGGATATGAGCACAGGTAAAAACTGCGGTAATATTCCCGTAGGTGTTACTTGGGGCTATAGAGAAAAGGATGAACTTGTAAATAACGGAGCAAGATTTATAGTCCAAAAGCCTGAGGAAATTTTAGAAATAATAAGGAATATAAATCAATGCTAAGCTATACATATACAAAAATATCCTGTTATATGGGCTATTTTGTTCAGGCTATAGCTTGTTGTTTTTTGCCTCTTTTATTTGTAGTATTTCAGGAAAACTACAATATAAGTTATGAAAAACTTGGCAGACTTATGTTTGTTTGCTTTGTTATACAGATTTTTGTGGATTTAATATCGGTTAAGCTTGTAAAGAAGCTAGGCTACAGAACCCTTGCGGTGACTTCTCAGATTTTTGCGGTGACAGGTTTTCTTTCTTTGGCAATTCTTCCTAAAATTATGCCCGCCTATACGGGAATAACCTGCGCTGTAGTTATTTACTCCATAGGAAGCGGATTTATAGAAGTAATAATTTCGCCAATAATGGAATATCTGCCCACTAAAAATAAATCGGGGAATATGGCGCTGCTTCATTCCTTTTTTTGCTGGGGCGAGGTTTTCGTTGTTATTGCCACAACCTTACTAATTGAATTTTTAGGTAAAAATAACTGGTTTTACATTGCGGCTTTGTGGGCTATAATTCCCCTTGCGGTTTTGGTTATGTTTTGCTTCGTGCCTATTGTTGAACCTAAAGAACAACAGTCGGGCAATTTTAAAAATCTTTTGCGTTCCCCCGCATTTACTGTAATGTTTCTGATTATGTTTTTGTCGGGCGCAAGTGAAATATCTGTTGGTAACTGGATGTCTGCCTTTGCTGAACAATCTTTGCATCTTCCTAAATTAGTGGGAGATTTGGTGGGCCCTTGTCTTTTTGCCGCCTGTATGGGTGTAGGCAGAGTTATATTCTCCTTCTTTGGAGATAAGGTTAAAATGGAAAGGGTTTTGCTTTATTTTGCAATTTTTACCACCCTTTGCTATCTTGTTTTAGCCCTCGGAAAAAATCCAGTTGTTAATCTTATTGCAGGGGTGCTTGTGGGTTTTGGTGTCTCGGTAATGTGGCCGGGCTCTTTAAGTCTTGGCGCAAAAAAATTCCCGAGCGGCGCTACGGCAATGTTTGCTTTTCTTGCTCTTTTCGGTGACCTAGGCTGTTCCTTCGGTCCTTGGATAACGGGAATAGTGGCAGATAAAAGCGGACTCAACAATGCATTTTTACTGGGAACGTTGTTTCCCTTTATAATGGTAATAATACTTATACTTTTGAACAGAAAGAAGGCAAAAAAATGAAAAGAGAAAACTATATAAACTGGGACGAATACTTTATGGGTATTGCAATACTGTCAGCTCAGCGCAGTAAAGACCCTTCTACACAGGTAGGCGCCTGTATTGTAAGTAGCGAAAATAAAATACTGTCGGTAGGCTATAACGGAATGCCCCGAAACTGTGATGACGATATTTATCCTTGGGACAGAGAAGGCGATGAGCTTAATACAAAATATATGTTTGTATGCCATGCCGAGCTTAATGCTATTCTTAACTATTCCGGCTCTAATTTAAAGGGCAGTAAGGTTTACGTAACCCTTTTCCCCTGTAATGAATGTGCAAAAGCGCTTATTCAAAGCGGAGTGAGCGAGGTTATTTACTATAGCGATAAGTATAGTGATTCTTTTTCAACCCTTGCCGCAAAGCGTATGTTTGAAAGCGCAGGAATAAAAATGACCGCCTATAAAGAAAGCGGTAAAGAAATTAATGTTAAACTGTAAGATAACTGTTGTTATATAAAAAGTTCCCGAAAAAGAGTTTTTATTTCTCTTCTTCGGGAATTTTTATTATTCGCTGATTTTAAAGGTTTTGGTTAGCTTTTTATCGCTAAAACTGATGAACTCGGAAACCTCTACTTCGAGATCGGTGGTTGTATCGTTAAGTTCGTATGCAACCTCAACATCTAAAGTTGCGCCTTTTTTGATTTCTTTAGTTTGATTGTCGCTGTTATATTTTGCGCTATCATCCGCAAAATAGCATTCATTAAGCCCAATTCCATTTTGGAATACTTCTGTATCTAAAGAAACATAAAAAGCTGAGGGGCTATCGCCGTTGTTTGTGAACCCGTATGTGATAATTGCAATGGGTTTTCCTTCGTAATCTTCAGCTAGACGGCAACTCTTGATTTCTACGTTATAATCGCCTAAAGTAGTATTTTTGGCTTGTTCGGAATTTTCTATTGTTCCGCTACCTTGCGAAGAGTCTTCTAGTTCCATATCGCAAGCCGCAAGAGAAAATACCATTAAAAGTGCCAGTAAAAAGGTTGTTAGTTTTTTCATTTTTATTCTCTCCTAAAAAATATTTAAAAGCAATAGGAATATTTTTTGCTTTCGGGATAATTATACTCTATATATCGACAATTGTCAAGTTATGAAGTATATTTTATTCTTGAATAGGTGAGAATATGATAACCTATAAACCTTTTTATGAAACTTTGAAACAAAAAAATGTAAGTACTTATAAGCTCATAAATACTTACGGAATAAGCAGAAGTCTTTTAGACAGATTAAAACACAATAAGCCTATAAGTACCGTTACTTTAAATGACTTATGTGAAATACTTGAATGTCAGGTTCAGGATATCGTACTTTACGAAAAAGAAAGCAGATAGCTGGGACTATCTGCTTTTTCTCATATCACTTTTGCGCCTTCATTATCTACGGGAAGGTTTAAAACCTGCCAGTTAAGATTTTTTTCTTTAAGCGCCTTTTCGATATTTTCGGCAAAACTGTCGTTATCTGTAATGCAAAGGCAGGTGGGACCTGCGCCGCTCAGACAAAAGGATATAGCCCCTAAATCCAGTGCGATTTTTTCTGCCTCGTCATATCCTTTTATAAGACCTCTTCTATAGGGCTGATGGAGTTTATCCTTTAGTGAAATTGAAATAAACTCTTTATTGCCTGTTTCAAGGGCTTTAAGAAGTACTGCAAGATGGGAGGAATTAAATACCGCATCCTTAAAGGGAATTTCCTTTGGCAGAACGCTTCTTGCAACACTTGTAAGAAGCTCAAAATCGGGAACAAGGGCAACAAATTTTAAGGACGGATGAATATTATAGGGGGCGGAATAAGGAACACCGTCTTGAGTAAGGGACGCGGTCAGACCGCCAAAAATTGCAGGGGAAAGGTTGTCGGGGTGTCCTTCTATTTTATTACATATTTTAAGTAATTCTTCCTTTGATAGCGCATTATCTAAAAAGTGATTTGCGGCAACTGCGCCTGCAACTATTAAAGCGGCGCTGCTGCCAAGCCCACGGGAAACGGGAACGGATATGCTGTCAAAGGAAATATTAACACAGGGAATATCCTTTTTTAAGTATGTATAAACATCTCTAAAACCTATGTAAGCGAGATTATCTTCGTTTGCGTACTTTTCATCACAGTTGCTAAAGGAAAGACCTTCGCCGCAAAGGTTAAAGGTTAATGTGTTGTATAGAGTAAATGCACATCCGACAGAATCAAAGCCGGGACCTAAATTAGCGGTAGTAGCAGGAACCCTGACAGTACACTTTACCATTTTTCTTCCGCCACCTTTTTTAATACGTAATCGGTAAGTTCATTCTTTTCAATAACGTCGCTGTGAAGTACCTTTTTACTTTCAAGTCCCGAAAGATTCTTGGGAATGGGAACGTTTGTCAGGTTGTTTATCTGTTCCATTACTCTGAACTCGTTACTGTCGGGGATAACTCCTAAAGCGGAAAGCACAGCTACGGGGAATTTATAGGGAGAAGCGGTGGAAAGCACCACAGTCTTGTTTTCGTAATTTCCGTCAAGTGCGGCGCGGAAAGCAACTGCAGTATGGGTATCACAAAGATAACCGTCACTATCGTAAACCTCTTTTATGGTTTTAAGGGTAACCTCATCATCGCAATATGCGGCAACAAAGGTTTCTTTAAGGGAATTTAAAATGCTGTCGCTGACCTTATAATAGCCTTTTGTATTAAGGTCATTCATATAACTTGCAACCTCTTGAGCATTGCCCTTTGATAAAAGATATAAAAGACGTTCAAGGTTACTTGAAACAAGAATATCCATAGAGGGAGAAACGGTCTTAAAAAACTCTCTGCGTTTATCGTAAAGACCTGTATTAATAAAATCGGTAAGAACGTTATTGGCATTAGAAGCGCAGATAAGCTTATCTACGGGAAGTCCCATACATTTAGCAAAGTAACCTGCAAGAATATCACCAAAGTTGCCGGTAGGAACAACAAAGTTGATTTTATCGCCTATTTCTATCTCGCCCATACGAACAAGTGAAGCATAAGCGGTAAAGTAATAAACTACCTGAGGAGCAAGTCTGCCTATGTTTATGGAATTGGCGCTCGAAAAATCAACGGCGTCATAACCCATTTTCTTAAAGTCGGCAAAGGCGTTTTTAACGCCTGTCTGGGCATCGTCAAAGTTGCCCTTTACGGCGCAAACCTTTACGTTATTACCCTCTTGGGTTACCATCTGAGCCTTCTGTACAGCACTTACACCGCCGTCGGGATAGAAAACAATAATTCTGATACCGTCAACGTCATGAAAGCCTTCAAGAGCGGCTTTGCCTGTGTCACCGCTTGTAGCGGTAAGAATAACGGTGTCCTTTTGAACCCCTAACTTTTCTCTTGCTTTGGTCATAAGACGGGGGAGCATGGAAAGAGCAACGTCCTTGAATGCGCTTGTGGGGCCTCTGAAAAGCTCAAGCACAAAGTTATCGCCAACCTTAACTACAGGGGTTAATTCGTCGGTTTCGAATCTTCCTCTGTATGCCTTTTCAACCATTTCGTGCATTTCTTCATCGCTGAAATCATCAAGAAGCGCGCCGAGGATTTTTTCGGCGGTTTCCATAGAAGAAAGGTTTAATACGCTCTTATAATCAAAATTAAGGGAACTAAAATCGCTGAGCATAAAAAGACCGCCGTCGTCGGCAATGCCCTTTACTACGGCTTTTTGGGAATTAACCTTTTCGTTGTTGTTTCTTGTACTCTGATAAATCATTTTCTTTTCTCCGTTGTAAGTTTATATAGTAATTATATATCTTTAATATGTTTTTTTCAAGTGTTTCTCATAAAGGCTGTGGCTTTCTTCATAGTTTTGGCTAAGAATATACTGCTGAGTGTAAGGGACATAAACTCTGCAATGGGAAATGCAAGCCATACGAGAGTGACGTTTTTGGTAAGGGAAAGTAAAAATGCGGTAGGAATAAGTACCACAAGCTGACGGCAAACCGAAACGATAAGGGAATAAAAGGGATTGCCGATTGCCTGACATACGCTTCCCGCAATAATACAAAATCCTGCAAAGGCAAAGTGCAGAGCGATAATTCTAAAGGCGGGAACACCGATTTTTAGGGTTAGGTCATCAGCCTTGAAGAAGGAGAGAAGAACCTGTGGGAAGGCTTCAAAGCAAATGAGTCCCAAAAGCATAATGGATACTGCCGTAATAATGGTAAGACGTATAGTCTTTTTAACACGCTCTTCATTTTTTGCGCCATAGTTATAGGCGATAATGGGCACCATTCCGTTGTTGAGTCCGAATATAGGCATAAATATAAAGCTTTGAAGCTTAAAGTAAATGCCGAAGACGGTGGTAGCAACAATAGTGAGATTGCCTAAAATAAGATTTAAAAGGAAGGTCATAACCGAGCCTATAGACTGCATTACAATGGAGGGGAAGCCCACCTTGTATATGGTTTTGATAATCTTTAGGTCGGGAAGTAAAATCTCTTTTATGCGTAAGGTTATTTCTTTGTTAGCCAGTATATTTAAAATCATAGCAGCAATAGCGGCAACAATCTGACCGATAACCGTTGCAACGGCGGCGCCTCTTACACCTAATTCGGGGAAGGGGCCGTAACCGAAAATAAGCAGGGGATCAAAAATAATATTAACAATGGCGCCAATAAGCTGAGTAGTCATAGCAAGTGTAGTTTTGCCAGTTGACTGAAGAAGCCTTTCAAAGCAAAACTGCATAAAAATACCAATGGAAGCGCCAAGACAAATTTGTACGTACTGTACTCCGTAAAGCTTAACGAGGTTTATATCATATTGCCCTGCGGCATTTGAAAAATCCTGAATTGCAAAGAAGGGTTTAGCGATAGTCAGTCCCAAAATTGCAAAAACAATAAAACTTAAAAAGGAAAGAAAAATACCTGTATTGGCGGCGGCGTTTGCGCTTTTAAAATTCTTTTCGCCCAGCGACCTTGAAAGTAATGCATTTATACCTACTGCGGTACCTGCGCCTACAGCTATCATAAGACTTTGCAAAGGGAAGGCAAGGGAAACAGCCGTAAGACCTTCGGTGCTGTATTTTGCTACAAAGATACTGTCAACAATGTTATAAAGCGCCTGAACAACCATTGAAATCATCATTGGTATAGACATACTGTAAAGAAGCTTGCCGACAGGCATAACTCCCATTTTATTTTCTTTTTTTAGTTCCATCTTTTTCACCGTTATAATACAAAATATACTAAATTATTTTATATTATAATATATACGTATGTCAAGTTTTATTATTGACAAAACGGTATTTTGGGGTAAAATGAGAATAGTAAATGAAAGGTAATCAAAAATGAGAAAAATTTTTAGTATATTTTTAGTTGTTTGCTTTATTGTTTTGGGCTTTTGCGGTTGCTCACAGCAAAAGGCACAGGACAAAATCACAATAGTTACCACAGTATTTCCGCCCTTTGATTTTGCAAGAAGCATAGCAGGGGAAAGGGCAGAGGTAGTAAAGCTTGTCCCCGAGGGCAGTGAAAGTCATTCCTTTGAGCCTACTCCCAGTCAGATAAAAACTGTTGAGGACAGCGATTTGTTTTTATTTATCGGCGGAGAAAGCGAAAACTGGGCAGAGCGTATAGCAGAAAATAAAAATACGGGCAAAACAGTAAGACTTATAGAAACGGCAACCTTGCTTGAAAGCGATAACGGTGAAGAGCATAACCACAGCCAAGAAGAGCATCACCGCCACGAACATGATGAGCATATATGGACTTCCCCAAAAAATGCTGTTAAAATGAGTGGGGCCATACTTAATGCTCTTTGTGAAGCAGACAGCGAAAATGCCAAATATTATAAAGGCAATTTTGCAAAATTAAAAGCCGAACTTGAAGAGCTTGACAGGGAATTTGAAAGCATAAAAAACCATAAGCCCTTGTTTTTTGGTGACAGATTCCCCTTTCTTTATTTAGCAAAGGAATACGGCTACCAGTATTTTGCCGCTTTCCCCGGATGCGCAGAGCAGACCGAACCCGATATAAAAACCCTTGCACATCTTATCGAACACGCAAAAGAGGAAAAGGTAAAGGTTATATATTATACCGAATTTTCCAATAAAAAAATTGCCCTTATGCTTTGTGAAGAAACGGGTGCAACACCTCTTTTGCTTCATTCTTGTCACAACGTAACAAAGCAGGAATTTGAGAAGGGCGAAACCTATGTATCTCTTATGAGACGTAACTGTGAAAATATTAAAAAAGCACTTAATTAAAAAAGGTTTACTTATGTTTTTTATCTGCTAAAATTTACAAAGTAGAGCATTTGGTTTTCACAGGTGATGAAAAAGAATCTGGTAGTTATAGGTTACGGCGGACAGGGTGCATGGCACTGTAAACAAGCCCTTTGCAGCGACGTTCACGATTATTACAGAAATTTCGTTGCCGCACTTGACGGTAAAGAGGATTCTCTTATTAAGCACAGTGAGGTCCGCCGCGTTATGAAGGTTATGGAAGCGGCTTTTGAGTCTGATAGAACGGGCGCTCCCGTAAAGTTTGATGAGGCTAATTAATCTTAAAAGAAAAGTCTAATATGCGTAAAATGCCGTCGGAATATTCGACGGCATTTTTATATTCTCCAAATCCTATTCTACGCATTTGTTTGTAGCTTTCGCCGATTCCTGCAATAATTATATAAAGGCATATTACTATTAAAAAACTAATAATAAAAGATCGCCAAAAAATTTTAGTATTCCTTTTCATTTTTTCTCCTAAACTAATGTATTAAGATACGATATAAGCGCATCTGCCGCAAGACTACCCCCGTATTTTGCTTCTTCCAAGGAATTCGATTCGGTGCCCACCTCTAAAAGTATGCTTCCTGTGGTTAGGTGCTGATTATATCGGCTTGAAACAAGGGCAAGCTGTCTTGCAAGACCGGGGTAAAGTGCTTCCAAGGTCTGCTGATATTTTACTGCAAAGGTGAAGTTTTTCTCCCAGTTAGGATGATTTGCAACAGTTTCACCGCAACCCATAACAAGCATAACCTGAGCGGCTTTTTTGCCGTTTATCTCCACTATGGGTTTAACCCTGTCGGTGCCGTTTCCCGCAATAGAATCACGATGGAGGTCAATTACTATTTTTATGGAAGGATACTTTTGTAAATTCTTTTTGACAGTTTCACCGCTTCGGTTATAACTGCCGTCATAGGCAGGGTAATCGTGCTCGGTTTTATCGTGCACCGTTTTAAAACCTGCGTTATTTAGCTTCTCTGCTATAATATCGCCTACTGCAGTAATATTCTCTGCTTGATTTCTTGTTCGGGTTTTATCATCCTCGGTATAATAGTCTCTGGCTTCAGGCAAAAAACATTCGGTGGTATGGGTGTGCATAATAAGTATCTGCACGTCATTATTTTTTTCAATTTTAATAGGGTTTTTAGCATTAAGATACTTTTTTATATCAAGGTCAATTTCTGCTCGGTTTTTAATATATACGCGGTTATAAGAGGTCTTACTTTTATAGGGTGTTATAAACTGTTCAATAACCTTTCCTGCAGGGGTAGCCGAAACACTTACTACTTTACTATTTTCTTCGGTTTTGCTTTCATTTGAGCTTATATGGTATTCGGCAATTTGCTGTTGCAAAGGTTCTTCAGAAGTGCCTTCACTAGATACATAAATACCGCTTATTATAATGATTATAACGCATAAAAAGGTTGTAAGGGAAAGAGTAACTATACCGCCGAAGTCCTTCAAAGTCATCACCGAGCCTTTCATTTATATATATGAATAAAAATGAAAAGTTATACAATAGAAAGTAAAAGACTTCTGTCGGTTGAGGGCTGTAAAAAGCAGTTTAAAGATACAGAAAGGGTGGCGGCGGCGCGGTCTATCAGTAAATCAATTTCTCTGGGGGTTACTATCATAGGTGTAGTGCGTCTTTCTTTGCTTCCGAAAAGCGCGGCATCAAGGCAGGTGGGAACACCTACAGCGATAACGGGAATACCTACGGTTTTTTTGCTGATTTCCTTTCTGTCGTTGCCTACCCCTGAACCTGGGGAAATTCCGCTGTCACAAAGCTGTATTGTAGTGCCAAGTCTGTTTGGCTCTGCCGCGGCAAATGCGTCTATAACAATAAGTCCTTCGGCATCACAGGAGGCTATAACACCCTTTAATATTTCCAGAGTTTCAACACCTGTTTGTCCTAAAACACCCGGCTGAATAACGCTTACGTTTTTTAGTCCCATAAGTCCTGTCTGCCGTCTTAAATAGGGACTTAGATGGCGTGTTGCCAGTATTTTGTCAGAAACAGCAGGGCCTAAAGCGTCGGGAGTAATATTTCGGTTGCCAAGCCCCGCGACCAGAATATTGTTTTTTGGAAAAGAAAAATCTGACAGCTCTTTAATAATGATTTTTTCAAGCTCAATATAATCTCCGCCGTGATACAGAAGGTCGGGGATATCAATATTTACGTAATTTCCCATAGGTTTTCCAAGAGAATTTTCCCCCTGCTCGTTAACAACTTTAATTCTTGTTACCGTTATAATGGAGTTTTTTTCACTTTCGCAAATAATTCCGTTTGTGTCACTTACTCTGCTGTTTAGCTCAACCGCAAGGTCACTTCGTGCGTTTATAATAATCACCTCGTAAATTATTGTTTCATATAAATATTTATTTATTAAAAAAAGTTGTTGATTTTTTATTCAATTAGTGTTATTATATCTTTGTTAATGCTTAAAAAGGAGGTGCCATAAGTGCCTAACATTAAATCTGCTAAGAAACGTGTGCTTACCAGTACTGCTGCATATGAGCGTAACAAGGCTTACCGTTCTGCATTAAGAACTGCTGTTAAGAAGGCTGATGCTGCTATCGCAGAAAACTCTGCTGATGCTAAAGAAGCTGTAAAGGTTGCAGTTAAGAAGATCGATCAGGCTACCGCTAAGGGTATTCTTCACAAGAACACCGCAGCAAGAAAGAAGTCCAATCTCGTTTGCCGTCTCAACAAAATCGGCTAATTGGAATTCTTTTCTGAAATCAGCTTAATATAAAACGGGACTTAAATTAAAGTCCCGTTTGGCTGATATCAAATATTTCCGTCGCCTTTAGGGCGGCTTATTTTTTTACTATTCCCTTGTCCCTATTCCCTAATAAAAAAGAAGGTGAACAAAAAGTTCACCTTCTTTTTTTATTTGATCTTTCCGTAAAGGGGAAGTGCTTCGGAGTCTTTTTTAGGCTCTCTGTTTTCTACGGGAGCACTTGCCTTTTTGGGAGCGCGAGGGGTTGCGTTATCGGGGGTGATAACGATATGTCTTCTGTCGCCCTCTCCTACAGAATGAGAAGAAACACCGTCGATTTCCTGAACAGCGGTATGAATAATGCGTCTTTCATATGGATTCATAGGCTCTAAGGAACGGTTTCTGCCGCTTTTAAGGGCTTGATTTGCCATTCTGTGAGCAAGAGAGATAAGAGTTTTTTCTCTTCTTTCTCTGTAGTTGCCGATGTCAATGGAAACCTTGAAGTAACCGCTGCCGTTATTTGCGGCAAGTGAAGAAAGATACTGAAGAGCATCAAGGGTTTCGCCTCTGTGACCGATAACTACGCCAAGACCTTCGCCTTCGAGAATAATGGTTGCGCCGCCGTCAAAGGTAATAACCTTGATGTTTATATCGGTACAGCCAAGACCTGCTAAAACACCCTTAATGTACTCTACTGCTTTTGCAGCCTGAGAATCTGCGGGAAGAAGGGAAGCGTCAACAGCTTCAGCTTTTTCGGCTACGGGAGCAGCCTTTTCCTTCTTTTCGGGTTTTGCCTTTGCCTTGTTATCTTTATTTTCTTTATTTTCTTTTACTTCGTTTTTCTTGTTGCCTTTTTTTTGGAGTTTTTTGGGAGCAGGATCATCTATTTCAATGTATGCTCTTACTTTGGCGGGGGAGCCGCCGAAAATACCTAAAACCTTTTTCTTGGGCATATCAATAATTTCAAATTGTATGTCGTCGTCAAGAGCTGCGTTAAGGTCGTTTATAGCAGCTTCTTTAGCTTCTTCTATAGTTGCGGCAATGCCGATAGCTTCTTTAATCACGTAAAGTTCCTCCTAAAATTATTTAGCGGCCTTTGAAGAGGCGAATTTCTTTTCTTCGGCGCTGCGCTTTGTAATTAAATTCGCCTGTTCTTTTGCAACAAGCTTTGCGGGGCTGAAGAAACGGTTTATAAACATCTGAATAAATACGCCGATAAGACTTGAACAAGCCCAATAGAAGCCAAGACCGCAAGGAGCGTTAAAGGCTATCCATAAAGAGAATATGGGCATCATAAGCATCATACCCATCATACTGGGCGCATCGGGATTGGCGCGTTTCTGGTGAATACTTGAATATATACCGGAAAGCATAGCTGCGGCAAAGGAAAGGAAGGGAATTATCCACAGCTTAAAGTCAACGTCTGCTTTAGAGAAGTTGAGTGTGAACTGAGGCTTCTGTGTAAGGTTGATTCCAAGAAAGCTAAAGTCAAGATTCTTAATAGCATCAAAGATGTTTCCGGAACCGGCGGCATAAGCCTGTTCAATAACAAAAAGTTCGCTGTAGGTGGTTCTCTTTGCAACAAGCTCTTCGGGAAGAGCCTTTACGGCTGTATCAATGACACTAGCATCAAGAGAGGTAAAGTAGGTGAGGGGAGAAAGCACAAGGTAATAAACGCTCATAACAAGTACAAGACGCAAAATCATAGGCAGACAGCCGCCACCCATAGAAATGTTGTTGTCCTGATAGAGCTTCTGCATACCCTGATTGTATTTCTGCTTATCGTCACCGCATCTTTTTTTGAGTTCGTCAAGCTTGGGCTTGATTTTGAACTGACCTACGGCAGATTTCTGTCCCTTAACGGTAAGGGGAATAAGAATAATATTAAGTGCTAAAGTGAATAGAAAAATAGAAAGCGCGTAATTTCCGCCGGTAATACCGAGGAAAAAGTTAAGAACGGGCGCAAACACCCATTTGTTAATAAAACCGAAAACTGCGGTCATATTTATACACCATCCTGACAGAAGGATTATTTTTTTCGTCTGGGGCAGACCTTTGTCTGCTTTTGGGGCACGGGGTCAAATCCGCCCTTGCAAAGAGGATTACAGCGCAGTATTCTCCAAAAAGAAAGAACAGAACCCTTAAAAGCGCCGTGAATTTCCAAAGCCTCAATAGCATAGGCTGAACAGGTCGGGTAAAAACGGCAACAAGGGGTTTTCTTTGCGGGCGAAAGGTTCTTTTGGTAAAAGCGAACTGCTTTAATCAGAAGTTTCTTCATTATTATCATTCCAAATGCCGAATTCTTTAAGCTGATTTTTTAAAACTTCGCTTACAACTGTACTTTTTACAGAAAGAATACGGCTTCGAGCAACAAAAACAAAATCGTATCCCGGCGTTATATGTGCCAGATTTTCGCGCAGAGCGGCGACGATAAGACGCCTTGCGCGGTTTCTACATACGGCATTACCAAGTTTTTTACCAACTGTAATGCCAACGTTTATTTCGCCGTTACGGTTTTTTAAGGAGTAGGTAACAAGATAAGGGGAAACCTGACTTTTTCCCCTACCGTACAAGCGGCGAAAATCCTTATTAAGTTTAAAAGTATTATAAAGCATACTAAACACCCTATAAAATTAAAAGCCACAAAGATGTGGCCTTTAGCCAAAGCATTTAAAACTTGTATCAAATTATGAAACAAGTTTTTAGCTATGACTTTGTTGAATAATCGTAATCCTTTAGTATGTGAGCTGCTTTCTGCCCTTTGCTCTGCGGCGGGCAAGTACCTTACGGCCATTGGCGGTTGCCATTCTCTTTAAAAAGCCGTGCTCTTTTTTACGATGAAGCTTTTTAGGCTGATAAGTTCTTTTCATTTACGGTTCCCTCCTAACTTGGAAATCAAAACATTATACGGCAATATAGCCTATCACTCTAAGATTATAGTCCAAAGTCAAGAAAAAGTCAATAAAAATTTTAAAAAGAAACTTCCCTGCCGACGAAAAGGGAAGTTTCTTTTTGATTTATCCTTTGGAAAGTAATGAATTTAAAGCTTTTGTCTTGACAAGTAGAAATACACCTAAGGGAGTGGTGATTATTTCGGGAAGCATATAGGAAGCATTATAGGTTATTGAATACCATATTGCACCCCAGGTGCTGACAATTTCGCGCCATACCGTAACACCCGTAATAAAGTGACAGATATAACGGAGCAGACAGCAAAGTATAACACCTAGTATAGCGGCTAAAGCTCTGTTTTTAATTACTTTCATAAATATTCCGCTGAGTCCCAAAACTGCATAGGCAATTATATAATCAAACAGCGCTATAATTATTACCGCAATAAGACTTGTAGCATAAGAGAAATTTCCGAATCCGAAAAACAACTGAATCACGCCATAAACGAGATTGGCGGTAACGCCCCATTTAATACCGAACATAATTCCTATAAGACAAACGGGTACCATTGAAAGAATGGTAATACTTCCCCCAAAGGGCAGGGAAATACTGGGAATAAGTTCGCTAAGTATTGTAGATAGCGCAATGAAAATAGATGAAACGGCTAGTTTTTTAAGATTTGATTTCATTTTTTTCTTCCTTTTTTATTTTTTATTTTGAAAATAAAAATCGTCCCGCATATATTAAATGCGGGACGCAACAGAAGTGGCGTATTCTCCTACGTCGGCATTATCCGCATCAGGTTATGGGTCGAAACAGTAACGGTTTCCTCTCAGCCTGAGTCAATCAAGCTCCCCTTTTTTATTTTCACAAGTATTATACTGCTATTCTTCTTGGTTGTCAACATTATTTTCCTGAGTTTCAAATAAAGAAGTATCTATCTTGAAGCCCGAACTGTAATTATTAAGGTCGATATCATCAAAATGTTCTACCTTTTCGGGCATTCTGTCAAGCAGACTTAGTTGATTTTCGCTTTCTTCTCTGAGTGCAATTTCATATTCTTCGTCACTCCATTTTTCAATAAGCGCTTCCCCTTCGGGATAACATTCCTCGACTGTGTGGGCGCGTTTATAGAAGACGGAAATAATAATATAAACTATAAGAACAGCAAGACAAACAGCAGAAGCGAAAAGTCCTACGTATAAATAGGGAGTGGTGTAGCTAAAGCTTATTTCACTTACCCCTGCAGGTACCTTTACCGCCATAAAACCGATATTTGCTTTTATTATTTCTGCCTTTTCACCGTTTACCGTGGCAGTCCAGCCTTTGTCAAAGGGTACGGAAAAGAAGACAAGATTTTCCTGTTCGCGCTCTACTACCGCGTTAAAGCCTTTTTTAGTTGTTTCAAAGGAAACAGCGCTGCTTTCGGCAAGATGAAGAGCATCCTTATATAATTCATCCTCGCTCATAGAAAGAGAAAGTCTGTATTCGTCGGGAATTACCGGTTCGGTTTCAATATAGTCCGACTCGGTATATTCCGAAACAATTTCTTCGCCTTCAACTATAAGTTCGGGCAGAAGGCTTTCGGTGTCTTCGGTATTCTCTTCGAAAATATCAAAGTCTTCCTCTTTTGGCTCTTCGTAATTTTCGCTGTAGTCGGAATAGGACTCCATAAGAGAGGCGTATTTTAAAGCATCCTCATCGCTGAGCACTATCGCCTTTAACATAACGTCTGCGCGGGCTTCGTCACTATAGAAGGCTTCGCACTGAGCCTTTGTTATATAGTAATCATAGGAAAAACCATAGGGAATATATGCTTTGTTTTCATATATATAATAGCCGCTCTGAGTATCTACGTATTTATAATTAGGCATAACGGTGTAACCGTCGTCTCCGATAAAGCTGTCACCGCTTTCACGGTTAAAGAGATATTTTACCGACAAAAGCGAACGAATGGAAAAATATTCTCTTGTGGGGCGACTTGCTACGTCTCTGTTTACACCGATAAAGTCATAATAATCCATAATAGAGGTGGAAACAACCGAATGAAAAGCGTTAATTGAGGGATAGCCTAAATACATAGCGGTGTTATCAACGCAGTCATAGGTGTCAATACGGAAGTTATCACTATCGTTAAGAGACACCTCGCCTTCAATAAGGCTGTCTATCATAACGCTGTCTCTGTCAAAGGAATGGGATGAGCCCTGATAAAGATACACACAGCCGTAGATAGCAATAACTATGCTTAAAAGTCCGGTTGTAAGACGTCTGAACAGCATCTTTTTATTTATATCCCGAAGCATAATAATCAGTCGGCAGATAAGGAGAGAAACGGCGGCAATACCTACTGCAATAAGGAAGCGGAAGGTATAGAAATTGTTTTCGCCTGCATCGGTATAAAGCCCTATTACAATGCCGTCATCTGTTTTTTGTGGGAACAGACCGATAACTACGGCAAAAACAGCAGTAATAAGAGCGGTTAAATTAAAGCCTTTCTTCCAGTTTATTTCATTATCCTCTAGGGTGATGGCAGAGGCAAGCGCCATCATAAGTATTGGCATATAAAACCAACGGGCATAGTAAGAATCGTTAAAGGCATAAAAAGCGCTGTTTAAAATTGGAACTAAAGCCATAACGGTACATATAGCAATAACGCGCTTTAGCCAATGTCCTTTTTTAGCAAAACAAAAACTGAAAACGGCGGTCATACTGAAAAGGGGAAGCCATCCGCCAAGAGAAGACCATTTTACGTTTGCGCCGGGGAAGAATACGGGACGGGCGGGAATATCGGGCGGGAAGAAGAAACATTCTATTATATTAAGATATATCTGCTCTTTTCCATACATAATACCGCCCCAACCGATAAGTATATCGTTAACACGGGTATTAGAGGTAATCATATTAATGCTTGGCAGTAATATGAAAAGAGATAATCCTACGCCAAGTATTGCTTCCAATATAATAAGTAAGAAGCGGGAAAAACGGAATTTATAGGCTTTTGATATAGTTCTTATAAACCAGTATATAACCGTAAAAACTACCATTCCGAAAAAGAAGAAATAGTTTGTAACGGCGCACAGAGCAACGGTTAAAGCAAATATACCCCGTCTGTTTTCGGTTATAAGAAGCTCAAGAGAAAGGAGAAGTAAGGGGAAAACAATTATAGCTTCGTGAAAGTGGTTAAAGAAAATGTTATATATAGAAAAGCCCGAAAAGGCGTAAAGCAATGCGCCTGTCTGCGCCGCAAAGGGAGTACGTGTAAAGCGTCTTATAAAAAGATAAGCGGTAAAGGCTGCACATGCAAATTTTAAAATAAGAAGGGGCCCCATTAAATAGGGCAGAAATTTATTGGGAAAGGGAATTGTAAGCCAGAAAAAAGGACTGCCTAAAGTATAAAAACTGTATGCAGGAATAAAGGGTGAGCCTAAATCGGTGTGCCAGTTCCAACCTAAATTGCCGTTTCTGACAGCATCGTGGCAAAGTTGATAAAAGGGGATTTGCTGAACGTTAAAATCTCCGTAAAAAATAAAATATCCATCACCTGAAATAATATACGGAATAAAAAATGCTGTGGCTATGAAAAGCGCCAATAAAAAGGTCGCTCCGCCCAGTTCTTTCTTTCGCGCAAGGGTGTTGCGTTTAGCGTAAGAAAAAGTCATTTCCCAAGGTCCTTCCTTTCTAACTGTTCTCTTGATTATTATAACAAAGTCTGCTATAATATTCAATGCTAAACTATGAATTAAGGAAGAATAATAAATGAAAAGTAATTATTATGCCGTACTTTCCCGAATGAAGAATATTTATCGTTGGGGACTTATGAGAAATACCAGAAGAGAGTCTTTGAGCGAACATTCCTTTGAGGTAGCCCTTGTTGCTCACGCCCTCGCGGTTATAAATAATGTAAGACTCGGCGGAGATATTGATCCTAACCTTTGCGCTACTGCCGCGCTTTTCCACGATACCAGCGAAATTATAACGGGGGATATGCCTACTCCTGTTAAATATCACAATCCCGAAATAAGAGATGCTTATAAAAAGGTTGAAAAAATTGCTGAAAATAAGCTTATTGATATGTTGCCTGAGGATATGCAGCCTACCTTTACCGCCCTTTATGAGCCAAATGAAAGGGTGGAAAAAATAATAAAGGCGGCAGACAGAATTTCGGCGCTTATTAAATGTATAGAAGAAACCGAAATGGGTAATAAAGAATTTAAAGAGGCTAAAAAAACTATAGAAAAATCGGTGAAAGACCTAAAGCTAAGTGAAGCGGATATCTTCCTTAGTGAATTTATAGACGGCTTCTCCTTAACCCTTGATGAACAAAACTAAAAAAGTTCAGCACGTAATGTGCTGAACTTTTTTTACTGAATACAGCCTTTGGGACAGGCTTCTTTACATTTTCCGCAAGCGGTACATTTTTCCGAATCTATTACTGCAAGGAAGTTTTCAATCTTTATTGCATCTGCTTCGCAAACCTTTGCACATTTAGTGCAACCGATACAGCTTACGTCACAGACCTTCATAGCCTTTGCACCTTTGTCGGTATTACTGCAAAGCACCTTTAAGGAACTGTTAATAGGAATAATGGAAATAAGCTTTTTGGGACAAGCATTAACACATTTTCCGCAAGCCTTACACATTGCTGAGTTTATTCTTGCAAGTCCGTCAACAACGGTGATTCCGTTTTCATCACAAGCCTTTGCGCAGTCCCCCAGTCCGAGACATCCGAAATTACATTCTAACTGTCCGCCAAAAAGTGAGGCGGCTGCCGCACAGCTCTGAACACCGCTGTAATTAAACTTCACTTTTGCTTTATTGCAGTCACCCTGACAGGCAATAAAGGCAGTTTTGGGTTCAACCTTGATTTCAATGCCTAAAACTTCAGAAAGAGCAGAAGCAGTATCACTTCCGCCGGGTATACAAAGATTAGGCGCGGCATCGCCGTTTTTAACAGCATTGGCATAGTCGTCACAGCCTGTATATCCGCAAGCGCCGCAGTTAGCGCCGGGGAGCGCTTCTCTTATGGCTTCAAATTTTTCATCGGGCGGATCGGAAAGATATTTACTCGCTAAAGATAATCCGAGACCTGCAATAAGACCTATTGCGGCAACAATAATAACGGGAATAAGTATTGTCATATCTGTTCCTCCTCCCTTAAATTCCTGCAAATCCCATAAAGGAAAGGGAAACAAGCGCGGCGGCAATAAGTGTTATAGGAAGACCTTGTAAGAACTTGGGTATCTTTGAAGATTCAAGTCTTACTCTTACTCCCGAGAAGATAAACATTGCAAGGGTAAAACCAAGTCCACCGCCGAGAGCGTTGAAAATAGACTCCAAAAAGTTATAGCTTTCGGTGAAGTTAAGAATGGTAATACCAAGTACCGCGCAGTTGGTGGTAATAAGGGATAAATAAATACCGAAGGAGCTATACAGCGCTTTAAAGAACTTCTTTATTATTATTTCAAGAAGCTGAACCAAAGCCGCAATAACAAGTATAAATACTATTGTTTGCAGATAGGAGTAGTTTTCTTCTAAAAGAAAATGGTAAATTGGCCAGGTAACAGCGGTAGCAAGAAGCATAACAAGGGTAACCGCGCCACCCATACTGACTGCAGTGCCTACCTTTTTGGAAACGCCTAAAAAGGGGCAGATTCCAAGGAATTTTGAAAGCACCATATTGTCGGTAAAAATACCGGCAAGAATAATAGAAACGATAGAACTAACCATTAGATTTTGCCTCCGTTTCATTTAATTTTTCAGAGCAAGTGTTTCTATCACACATATCCTTTGCAGGACAGCCATCACAGCCGAGGCTGTTAACAGGCTCTTTGCCTTTTTTAACGGCTATTTTATTGGATAATGCAATAAGTAAGCCAAAAACGAAGAAGCCGCCGGGCGGAAGAATGAATATGAGCATAGGCTCAATTCCGAGACCGCTGGTAAGAGGAATAACGGCGCTTTCGCTAAAAGCTATCTGTCCTGTGCCGATTATCTCACGGATAAGTCCCATAAGGGAAAGGGTAACGGTAAAGCCTATACCCATACCAAGTCCGTCAAGAAGGCTTGGGAATACGCTGTTTTTACTTGCGAACATTTCAGCTCTGGCAAGAATTATACAGTTAACAACTATAAGGGGAAGGAATATACCGAGTGAAGCATCAATGGCGGGGGCATATGCCTTAACAAGCAGCTGAACTATACTAACAAAACCTGCAATAACGGTTATGAAAGCGGGGATTCTTACCTTTTGGGGAATTACGTTTCGAAGAAGCGAAATAACGATATTGGAACAAACCAGAACTATAGTGGCGGCAGCGCCCATACCAAGACCGTTCATAAAGGAAGTGGTAACAGCAAGGGTGGGGCAGGTGCCAAGCACCAATCTTAAAACGGGATTTTCGGTTATAATGCCGTTGGTAAAATAAGAAAGATTTTTGTTTTTTGCCATTTTATTTTACCTCCCCGTTTATTGTTTTTGCCGAATCTACAAGAAGCAAGGCTTCTTTGACGGCATTTTTGGCTGCAGTAGATGAAATGGTTGCGCCTGTTACGGCAATTATTTCTTCATCCTTAAAATTTGCTTTTTTGCCCGAATACTGACCGTAATAGTCCTTTTTGGTGATATTCATACCAAGACCGGGGGTTTCGTCGGCAGCCGATAGAATTTTTACGGCGGTGATGTTATTATCGTTATCAACACCCACCATAACCTTTACCTCTCCTCCGTAACCGCTTACTGAAGCAGTGGCGATATAGCCCACTATTTTGCCGTCTTTTTTAGCGGCATAACACTCTTTTGAAGGACTGTCTGTAGGAATAGAAAGGTTTTCGTATTGGTCGGCGGGAAGAACTATTGACATAGCATCCTTTTGAGCTTGTTCATTAAGCGCGGTAATGCGGGGGGCGGTAATGAAATTGGTAAGAGCCAAAGCGGCGGTTATAATCACACAGATTGCAAACAAAATCAAGGTTGTAACGGGCACTTTGTTTATGGTTGCTTTATTCATTTCTTCTTAGCCTCCCATCCAAAAGGTTTGCGAACGGTAAGCTTATCAATATGAGGAACCAAAAGGTTCATAAAGATAATTGCAAAGGAAACACCTTCGGCGGCAGAGCCCGAACGGATAATAACGGTTAAAAGACCGCAACCGATACCGAAAATAATCTGACCGAGGGTTGTGGTGGGGCTTGTAACATAGTCGGTTGCCATAAATATGGCGCCTAAAAATACACCGCCCGAAAGAATAGCGTAAAGAGCTGCGTTATAATCGCCTTTTGTAAAGCAGAAGGTGAAAACAGCTACACTTAAAATAAATGCAAGGGGGATGGTGGGCTTTATAACCTTTCTTATAACCAGATATAATCCGCCGATTAAAAGAAGAACGGCAGAGGTTTCGCCAATGCTTCCGCCATGCAGACCGAAAAACAGTTCTTTAATGCTGACGTGACCTGCGTTTTCGGCAAGAGGGGTTGCGCTTGATACAGCATCAACACCGTATTCAAAGGGAGCAACGTAGGTTGTCATAAATTTCGGGAAGGAGATAAGAAGAATAATTCTTGCGGCAATGGCAGGATTTACAAAGTTGTGTCCGAGTCCGCCGAACATCTGCTTAACAACCACAATAGCCGCAAAACAGCCTACAACAGCCATCCATAAGGGAAAACGGGAGGGTAGGTTAAGGGCGATGAGCAGACCTGTAACAACAGCGCTTAAATCCATTATTGAGCCTTCGTTTTTAAATAGCTTTGTGAAAAGGAATTCAAAAATAAGACAGGAGGCAACACAAACGGCGACAAGTAAAGCAGCGCGGTAGCCGAACAAAGCGATACCGAAAATAGTTGCGGGTAAAAGGGAAATAATAACGTCAAGCATAATGCCCGTAGTAGTTTCGCTGTTTCTTATATGCGGCGAAGAGCTTACGTTTAATTTCGAGTTCATCCGTTTAACCTCCTTATTTCTTTTTTGGCAATTCTCATAATCTGAGCAAGGGGACGCTTTGCAGGGCAGTTAAAGGCACAGCTTCCGCATTCCATACAGTAATCGGCATAAAGTGACTTTAACTTTTCGGGAGCGCCTGCCGAAATGGTTTGCTCAATACTTGCAGGATTAAGCTTCATAGGACAGCCCGATGCACATTTTCCACAATGAATACATGGAGTTGTAGGGGGAATACTGTCTTCATAGAAGGCAAGAACTGCGTTGTTGGTTTTTCCTATAACATAATCGGTACTGGGAATAGAAGTGCCCATCATAGGACCGCCCATAATAATTCTTGTTGCACCATCATCTTTGAGTCCGCAGAAGGAGAGAACCTCGCTTACGGGAGTACCGATAGGAACAATAACGTTTTTTGGATTTTCAATTGCGTTTCCGTCAACGGTAAGTCGGCGTGTAACAAGGGGCATACCGGTTTTAATAAATCTGTAAAGAGAAGCAACCGAGGAAACATTCATTACTATACAACCAACGTCACTTGGTAGTTTTCCCATTGGAACAATTCGTTTAAGGGTTGAATAAATAATAACCTTTTCAGCGCCCTGAGGATATTTGGTGGTAAGTGCCATAAGCTTTACATTGTCAAGAACATCTCTAAAGTCGGTAGCTATGTCGTAAAGCTTCTTAATGGCTTCGGGCTTGTTGTTCTCAATAGCGATAATTACCTTTTCAATTCCTAAGAGTTCTTTGATAAGATAAACGCCCTCGAGAATGTCATCGCCTTCCTCGATACAACATCTGTCGTCGGCAGTAATATAGGGTTCGCATTCAGCGGCATTAATAATAAGAGTATCAATGTTTACGCCTTCCTTGACGTTGAACTTGATGTGAGTGGGGAAACCTGCGCCGCCGAGACCTACAAGACCGCTTGCACGGGTAGCGGCAATAAAATCTTCTTTTGAATTTATAGAAGGAGCTTTAAGGGTAGGATCGGGAGTCATATTAGAGTCCGAAAGAATAAAAACGGCATCAACCATACTGCCGTCAGGCATAGATATTGCCTCAATCTTTTCAACGGTTCCCGAAATACTTGAATGAATGGGAGCACTGACAGGATGGTCAGAGTCACCTATAACGGTTCCCACAAAAACCGTGTCACCTTTTTTTACTGTAGGCGTACAGGGTGCTCCAATATGCTGACGAAGGGGAATAATAACCCGTTCCGGCACAGGTAAAACTTCAGAAGCAAACTCCGATGTGTTTTTGTGGTGAGGAAGATATGTTCCCCCACGTAGATTTCCTGCGGGGGAAAGAATTTGTTCTTTTTTGTCCAAGAAAAAACCTCCCGAAAAATAATATATTTGTAAAACTATATAATATATTATAGAGCAAAACTACTCAAAGAGCAAGTAATGATAATTTTTTGACAATCATTTTTTATTTTTTCAAAAAAAGACTTGAAATATAAAAAATATGTGTTATAATAATTAAGTAAACAAGGTTTGCACCCATATATCGCGGGGTGGAGCAGTTGGTAGCTCGTCGGGCTCATAACCCGAAGGTCGTTGGTTCAAGTCCTTCCCCCGCAACCAAAAACCTTCTCGGACGAAGTTCGGGAAGGTTTTACTTTTTCACTTTTCACTCTTCACTTTTCACTAAATCCGTCCGAGAAGATTTTTGGAGGTAATAAGTAATAGTGAATAGTGAAGAAGTGTTTCGCAAGGCTTTGCCTTGCACTTTTTGTTTTATAGTGGTATAATTTTTTAAAAAGGTGGTATTGT
>JAZSPU010000003.1:0-46251 GCA_045537575.1 Acutalibacteraceae bacterium | reverse complement strand
ACCATAATTACTTACCTCCGTTATTGGCGTCAACAATCGCACTGAGAACCTGCTCAGGAGACGGAATCATACCGCCGGTACGGTTGCAAAGAGTTACAGGAACCTTACAGCCTGTAGCAAGCTTAACATCTTCAATCATTTGGCCCATTGAAAGCTCTACCGAGATAATGTGTTTTACCTTTTTAGCTGCGGCTTCAAATGGCTTTTTGGGGAACGGCCAAAGTGTTATAGGACGGATTAAACCAACCTTAATACCCTGCTTTCTTGCTTCGTTAATAGCATTTTTGGAAACACGGGCAGCGATACCGAATGCGGCAATGCAGATTTCTGCATCGTCCATAAGATACTCTTCCCACATACATTCGTTTTCTTCTATGTACTTATAACGTTCAAAACGCTCAAAGTTGGATTTTTCAAGCTCTTCGGGAACAAGGAAAAGAGAGTTAACAATATTGTGTTCACGTTCCATTTTTGTTCCTGTAGTAGCCCAAGGCTTTGGAGCAGGTGCATTAACTGCAAGATCGAGAGAAACAGGTTCCATCATCTGTCCCATAGTACCGTCGGCAAGAATCATAGATGTCATACGGTATTTATCTGCAAGTTCAAAGCCCTTTACGGTAAGGTCAGCCATTTCCTGAACGGAAGCAGGAGCAAGAACTATCATTCTGAAATCTCCGTGACCGCCTGCCTTTGTAGCCTGATAGTAGTCAGACTGTGAAGGCTGAATGCCGCCAAGTGCGGGGCCGCCTCTCTGTACGTTAACGATAAGAGAAGGAAGGTCAGCGCCTGCAAGATAGGAAAGACCTTCGCCCTTAAGTGAAATTCCGGGGCTTGAAGAGGATGTCATTACACGCTTACCGGTAGAAGCAACACCGTAAACCATATTAATAGCGGCAATTTCACTTTCTGCCTGAAGGAAGGTACCGCCGATTTTGGGCATACGCTTTGCCATATAAGCGGCAATTTCTGTCTGAGGAGTAATAGGATAACCGAAATAGTGACGGCATCCTGCAACTATAGCAGCTTCTGCAATAGCTTCATTACCTTTCATTAAAACTTTATCTGCCACTTTTTTCACTACCTTTCTACCTTGATAATACAGTCGGGACACATAGTTGCACAGAATGCGCATCCGATACAAGCCTCGATATTAGCGGCTTCAACGGGATGATGTCCTTTTTTGTTAATTTTGTCCTGAGCGAGAATAAGCACCTGTTTAGGACAGGCATCTACACACAGTCCGCAACCTTTACAGTTGTCGGTTTTAAAGGTTAACTTTGCCAAATTAAACACTCCTTAGCAAATTAATATTACGATAAGCACAATTAATGTGTAATCTACAAAATTTTATCCTGAAGCTTAAGGGGGAAAAGATTTTCTATTCTTTTATTTAAAGCTTCAAAAAGTTCCTCTTTTACGGTGGTTGCAACAACAGGAAGTCCCGTTACCTTTGATACGCTTTGGGCATAAGAAAGTGAATTGATTACATCTTCCTCGGTTGTTTCTTCACCCAAATTAGAATTGTTTACAAGTCCTGTAAACTTGATTTTAGCAGCAGTTTCAATTTCCCTTAACACTTCCATGGTTGACTCGGCATCTCTGGTTAACGGGCGGTAACTGTTTATTACCATAAGCATATCGTAATCGTTTTCACTAACGATTTTTTCACTTATTCTGCCCAGCACGTAAGCGCCTCTGTCATCGCCGCCGATATCCACAATGCATTTTAAAGTCTTATCGTCGGTAAGGGCGTAAATATCCTGAGGTAAAGCGGGAATATCAACGTTTGAATTAGCGTACTGGGAACAAATAAGTCTTATTCCCTTTTCGCTAAGCTCCTTGCTGCTGTCTTTAGTTCTGAAATAAGGATTAACTATATCAAGGTCAGCAAGAGCAATATTTTCATAATTTTGACTAAGCTTTAAAGCAGCATTTACAGCTATATTGGTTTTTCCGCTTCCGTAATGTCCGCAAAAAAGCGTAATTCTTTTATCAAACACCGCTCTCACTCCTAATTATAACTTATTTCTCTGTATTTTTCCACTTGTAGTTTTTGGGAGACTGTCTCTGAAAACTACTATACGGGGATATTTATAAGGAGCAGTTCTGTCCTTAACGTACTTCTGAATTTCTTTTTTGAGTTCTTCGGTAGGCTCGGTACCCTTTACCAAAACGATACTTGCCTTAACAACCTGACCTCTTACCTCGTCGGGAGCGGCAGAAACGCCGCATTCAAGAACGTAAGGAAGCTCCATAATAACGCTTTCGATTTCAAAAGGTCCTATACGGTAGCCCGAAGACTTAATAACGTCATCAACACGGCCAACGTACCAATAGAAGCCATCTTCATCACGCCAAGCGGTATCACCTGTATGATAATAGCCGTCGTGCCATACTTCCTTGGTCTTTTCCTCGTTAAGATAATATCCCGTAAAGAGTCCGCAGGGAGCGCCGTCCTTAACGTTAATAACAATTTCGCCAACCTCACCGTCGGGAACACTCTTTCCGTCAGGGTCAACGATATCAACATCATAGATAGGAGCAGGTTTACCCATAGAACCGATTTTATGGCTAGAGCCTATCATATTACCGATTATCATAGTACTTTCGGTCTGACCGAATCCCTCAAGAATCTGAAGTCCCGTAGCCTTTTCGAACTGACGGTAAACCTCAGGATTAAGAGCCTCGCCTGCCGTAGTCATATGAGTAACGGAAGAAAAATCGTACTGAGATATATCCTGTTTTATCATCATTCTGAGCATTGTAGGAGGTGCACAGAATGTAGTGATTTTATATTTAGTAAACATTGGGAGAATGTCTGCGGCATCAAAGCGGTCAAAGTCATAAACGAATATAGCCGCTTCGCAAAGCCATTGTCCGTAAAGCTTACCCCACATTGATTTAGCCCAACCCGTATCGGAAATAGTGAAATGGAGTCCGTCGGGGTCAACCGTATGCCAATACTTTGCAGTATGGAAATGACCAAGGGCATATTTATAATTATGAGCGGCAATTTTGGGATAACCCGTAGTACCCGAAGTGAAGAACATAAGCATAAGGTCGTCTCCGCCGGGAGCATCCTCTGTTCTGTTATAGTGGGTGCTGTATAGAGTATATTCCTCATCAAAGTTTCTCCAGCCGTCCCTCTCTCCGCCTACTATAAGTTTATTTATAAGAGTAGGAGATTTAGCGGCGGCAATATCAACCTGATTTGCAGTATCACCGTCAGCAGTGCATATAATGGTATTTACTCCTGCCGCATTAAAGCGATATTCAAAATCGTGCTCTAAAAGCTGATTAGTAGCGGGAATACCGATTGCTCCTAATTTATTAAGACCAATCATAGCGAACCAGAACTGATAATGACGTTTTAAAACAAGCATTACTCTGTCGCCTTTTTTAATACCCAAGGACTTAAAGTAGTTAGCGCATTGGTTAGATGCCTTCTTGATATCCTTAAAGGTAAGTCTGCGTTCGGTTTTATCCTTAGATATATGAAGCATTGCAAGTTTTTCGGGTTCTCTGTCTGCAAGAGCGTCAATAAGGTCAAAGCCGAAGTTGAACTTCTCGGTATTTTTAAATTTAATTGATGTAGGAGTGCCGTTTGCATCCTCTGTTACATCAATAAACTTCTGATAAATTCTTTCCTTAGTGTCCTTCTTAACCGCTTTAGGCTCAAGAATAGTTTTTGCGGGAAGAAGCTCGGGAATAGGTTCGCCTGTAGGATTAAGAACAATAGCATAGAAAAGGCAGTCTTTACCGCCGATAGCAATCATACCGTGAGCAACGTCACTATCGTAATAAATGCTGTCTCCGGGGCCTAAAACTTCCTTGTGTTCGCCAACCTGTACCATAAGCTGACCTTCAATAACGATATCAAGCTCCTGACCTGCGTGGGTTGTAAGCTCTATATCCTTGTGCTGTGCTTCTTCGCTATATATACTGCGAACGTAAAGAGGCTCGGCAATCTTGTTCTGGAAGGCATAAGCAAGGTTATAATAGGTCATACCGTGCGCCTGAGCAATTTTTTGTCCTGCGCCTGAACGTGTTACGGTATAGGACTTAAGTCTCGGGCTGTAACCCTCAATAATATCGGTTACGTTAACGTTAAGTGCAAGAGCGCAACGGTAGATAAAAGCAAAGTTTAGGTCGCTGTTACCTGCTTCACACTGAATATATTCTTCTGTAGATACGGCAGTTTTAACCGCCATTTCCTCGGGGGTAAGACCTTCAATTTCTCTGAGTTCTTTAATACGCCCCGCCATTTCCTTGATTTTAAAATCAAGTCCTGTCATTTGTTCCATATTTTCTTCTCTCCGTTTTTTGTAGGACGAAAAAACACCCGTCCCAAAGTAATGCCTTTGAGACGAGTGCTAAATGATTATTCACACCCGCGGTACCACTCAAATTGCGGAAGTCCGCCACTTTTGGAATCAAACAATTCCTATGCATTAACGCAGCAATCACGGAGGGGTTCTACTGATATATTAAATACTTTCTTCCCCTCGGCTCAGAAGCTACAAACACGAACCACTAACCTGACGGTTTGCACCAACCACCGTTTCTCTGCAAGGCATATAGAGCGTGTACTCTTCGTCAAAGCCTTTTATTGACTGTACTATTGTAGCACAACTTATGGTATTTGTCAATATTCTATTTATTTTTACACTATAGCTTATTTCTCTGGATTTTTCCGCTTATGGTTTTGGGAAGTTCATCCTTAAATACAACTATTCTGGGGTATTTATAGGGCGCGGTATGCTCTTTTACGTAATTTTGAATTTCCTTTTTAAGTTCTTCGGTAGGCTCGGTACCCTTTACCAAAACGATACTTGCCTTAACCACCTGACCTCTTACCTCGTCGGGAGCGGCAGAAACGCCACATTCAAGAACGTAAGGAAGCTCCATAATAACGCTTTCGATTTCAAAAGGTCCTATACGATATCCCGAAGACTTAATAACGTCATCAATACGGCTAACATACCAGAAATAGCCATCCTCATCACGCCAAGCGGTATCGCCCGTATGATACATTCCGTCATACCAAGCATCATTTGTCTTTTCTTCATCACAGTAATATTCCTTGAAAAGACCGCAAGGTGCACCGTCTTTTGTGCGCACAACGATTTCTCCCACTTCACCGTCTGCCACGGAATTTCCATCGGGATCAACAATATCAATATCATACTGCGGTGAAGCCTTACCCATAGCGCCAACCTTGGGAACGGTGCCGCAAAGATTAGCAATAGTAAGGGTTGTTTCGGTCTGTCCGAAGCCTTCCATAATCTGAAGTCCCGTTGCCTTTTCAAACTGAACGAATACTTCGGGATTAAGGGCTTCGCCTGCTGTTGTCATATGCTTTATTGAAGATAAATCATATTTTGAAAGGTCGCCCTTAACAAGCAGTCTGAGCATTGTAGGAGGCGCACAGAAGGTTGTAATCTGATATTTTGCAAACATAGGCAGAATGTCATCTGCATCGAATTTATCAAAGTCATAAACGAATACTGCGCCTTCGCAAAGCCACTGTCCGTAAAGCTTACCCCAAAGAGATTTACCCCAGCCTGTATCGGAAATAGTAAGATGGAGTCCGTCTCTTTCGCAACAATGCCAATATTTTGCGGTAACAAAATGTCCTAAAGCATAGGTGTGCTTGTGAGCTGCCATTTTGGGATTGCCTGTTGTTCCCGAAGTAAAGAACATAAGCGCAATATCCTCACCGCTTGAAGTATCTTCATTTCTGTAGTAGTGAGCGCTAAAGAGAGGATATTCCTCGTCAAAATTGCGCCAACCTTCACGGCTGTCTCCCACCATTATAAGATTTTTAACGGTAGGACAGTTAGCTGCTGCTCTCTGCGCTATTTCGGCTGTGTCTGAGTCAGCGGTACAAACAAGAGCGCTTACCCCTGCCGCATTAAAGCGGTATTCAAAATCGTGTTCCTTAAGCTGATTTGTAGCAGGAATAGCCACTGCGCCTATTTTGTGAAGGGCAACCATACAGAACCAGATCTGATAATGGCGCTTTAAAACAAGCATTACCTTATCGCCCTTTTTAATGCCTAAAGACGTAAAGTAGTTAGCGCACTGATTAGAAGCGCGTTTGATATCATTAAAGGTAAAGCGGCGTTCAACCTTGTTCTTATCTACGTGAAGCATAGCAAGTTTATCGGGATATTTTCCTGCAATGCCGTCAACAATATCAAAACCGAAGTTAAAGCTATCGGTATTATTAAATTTAATATCAAGCAGTTCGCCGTTTTCGTTTTCAGTAGTATCAACGAACTTTTCACAAACGAGAGTTTCGGAAGTTTTAGCAGAAGCAATGCTCTTTCTCACACTCTCTTCTTTTACCTCTTCACCGGGAAGAACAACAGCGCAGAACACACAGTCTTTACCGCCTATAGCTATCATTCCGTGAGGGGTGGAGCTGTTATAATAAATGCTGTCGCCCTCATTAAGAATTTCTGTTTTATTTCCTATCTGCACCTTAAGAGAACCGCTCATTATAAGGTCAAATTCCTGTCCCGAATGTGTGGTAAGATGAATAGGCTTATTCTGCTGAGAAGCATCATATTCATATCTTACCCAGTATGGCTCGGCTATTTTATCCTTAAATTTAGGAGCAAGGTTTTTAATATCAATACCGTCTTCCTTAGCGGTGGACTGTCCCATTCCCTTTCTTGTTACGGTGTAACCCGAAAGACGAGCAGATCTACCCTCTAAAAGCTCGGTCATTTCTACGTCGAAAGCAAGAGCGCATTTGTGTATAAAAGAAAAAGGAATATCTGCGCTTGCGGTTTCGTACTCTTTATAATTTTCTACGGACACTTCGGTTTTTTCTGCCATTTCTTCAATAGACCAACCCATAATATCGCGCATTTCTTTAATTCGAGAGGCGATCTCCATTAACTGTTCTTTTGCTGTATTGGTTGTCATTTTAAATACTCCCTTTCTAAAAAAATAAACACCCATCTCAAAGTTTTGCTTTGAGACGGGTGTGAAATAACACTCGCGGTACCACTCAAATTGCGGAAAATTCCGCCACTCTTGGAATCAAACAATTCCTATGCATTAACGCAGCAATCACGGGAAGCATCTACTAAGTTTCCTTTTCGGACTTCCGGCTCAGAAGGGATGGGTTAAATTAGAATCCATACTACCGATTTTCAGCAACCATCGGCTCTCTGTAAGTAAAAATCCTAAACCGTCTTCGTCATCGCTTTAGTATGATAAAGAGTATAACACTCTTATTTTAAGTTGTCAAGTACTTTTTTAGTTTTTATCGGCAATTTTTCTTGCTACAAAAACACCGCTGGCTGAAGCGTGAGAAAGCGAATGTGTAATACCGCTTCCATCTCCTATAATATAAAGTCCCTTGTGTGCAGTTTCAAGGTTAGAGTCAACCTCAACCTCCATATTATAGAACTTAACCTCAACGCCGTAAAGAAGGGTATCTTCATTGGCTGTACCCGGAGCGATTTTATCAAGAGCATAAATCATTTCAATAATGCCGTCTAATATACGCTTAGGAAGTACAAGGCTTAAGTCACCGGGAGTTGCATTAAGAGTAGGCGTAATAAAGGCTTCATCAATACGGCTTTGGGTTGAACGCTGACCTTTTATAAGGTCGCCAAAACGCTGAAC
The DNA here is from genome assembly GCA_045537575.1 of Acutalibacteraceae bacterium. Lineage (GTDB taxonomy): Bacteria > Bacillota > Clostridia > Oscillospirales > Acutalibacteraceae > SIG607. Next base: position 38,607 of record JAZSPU010000003.1, on the reverse strand, counting down.
AATTACACCGCCGCCAAGCATATTGCTGAGTCTTGCGATACTTTCGCCATAGCCGTTGGAATCCTTAAAGGGTTCGGAAAAGCGCTTTGCAACAAGTAAAGCGAAGTTGGTATTTTCGGTCTGCTTTTCGGGATCCTCATAGCTGTGGCCGTTAACGGTAATAATGCCGTTAGTGTTTTCGTTAACAACAGCGCCCTTTGGATTCATACAGAAGGTGCGAACTCGGTCTCCGTATTTTTCGGTGCGGTAAACGATTTTACTTTCGTACAGTTCATCGGTAAGATGAGCAAAAACCTCAGCAGGAAGCTCAACCCTCACACCTATATCCACACGGTTGGAGCTTGTGGGAATTTGCAACTCTTTACATACATTTTCCATCCATTTACTACCGCTTCTGCCTACTGAAATTATGCAGTCCTTTGCGGTATAAGAGCCGTCCTTGGTGAGAATTTCATAACCGTCATGGGTAGCTTGTACGCTCTTTACGGGAGTTTCAAAAAAGAACTCGACCTTATCCTTTAAATAGTTATAAATATTTTCAAGTACTATATAGTTTATATCTGTGCCAAGATGACGAACAGAAGCATTAAGCAAATGAAGGTCGTTTTGGACACAAACGGTTTTAAAGCGTGAACCGGCAGTAGTATAAAGCCTTGTTCCCTCTCCGCCGTAAGCGAGATTTATAGTATCTATATACTTCATAAGGTCAAGTGCTTCAGATTTGCCGATATACTCGTAAAGAGTGCCGCCAAAGTCATTAGTAATATTATATTTACCGTCGGAAAAAGCACCTGCTCCGCCAAAGCCGCTCATTATAGAACAGCTTTTGCAACCGATACAGGTTTTGATTTTTTTACCGTCTATGGGACAGCGTCTATCCTTTAAAGCGTGACCTGCTTCAAAAACCGCTACCTTTAAGGAAGGCTTTTTTTGCATAAGCTCAAAAGCCGCAAAAATTCCGCCCGGCCCTGCACCGATAATTATAACGTCATAATTCATACTAACTACTCCAAACATAGTTTATTGCTAATAAATTATATCATAATATTTGTTTTCTTTCAAGATAAACTAACAAGTAAAAATTTTCAAAATAGCCTAACCTTTCTGAATTATAATGTCATATTTTTTGGTAACGCATCTCAAACATTATTTATTTCCTATATATTTTCGCACAGCTAATTTATGTACTATGCTCCACAGTAAAGCATTCACCGTCATAAATATTAAACCGCAAACAAACAGCAAAATTACTGTTCCGATAACCAGTGGAATAAAAGGCGTATTTTCATTTTTTGCTATAGTAACAAAAAACGGAAGAAGTAAAGAAATAAATGCAACCGTATGAACTATGTTATCTTTTGATTTGAATATGCTAAATAAAATTTTAAAAAAAGAAAGATTTATAATCGTTTCTGTTTTATGAGATAGCCTTTCATACCGCATTACGCAAACGACAGTAAAATTCAAAACAAGCGCTAATGTTGCATATATCAATGTACCGGTCAATTCGGAAAAAGTATTGCCAAAAACTAAAAGCCAAACAAACGCAATTATAAATATAAACAAAAAGTAAGTAATAAAAAAACCTATCGTGAATAATAGCTTTTTTAAATATAGTTTAATCATAATCTCACCGCCTATGTATTGTGTTACATTTACATATATATCTAACCTCTTGAGCCGCCGCAAGACCACTCGGTTTAAACCCACCGTCAGCTTTAAAGCCTGATTTTTCATAAAATCTTCTCGCTCGTTTATTTTCTTCCAATACCCAAAGAGAGATATTGTTATATCCCCTACCTTGAATTTCTCTTTTTATCCAATCCATTGCCTGTTTACCATATCCTGCACCAATATATTCAGGAGAAAGATATAAACCGATTATTTCAAAAAAAGATTCTTTTAAATCTTTATCTCTGGAACCAGCAATAGTGAGAAAACCGATAATCACGTTATCAAGCGCAATCACATAATGCGACTCACTGTTTTTTTCAAGCATTTTGTTCCATATCATAGGGCATCGGGCACTATGTTCATCAATAATTTCTTTTGGAACTATATCACTATAAGCAAAGTACCAAGATTTGACGTGAATATCAGCACAGTATTTTGCATCATCTAATGTAGCAAGCCTTATATCGAAACTCATATCATCACCGCCTATGTGCATTATATCATAAATTTCCCTTATTTAAGGCTATCATTATTTACCCGTTTGTTTACTTTCCTTTTTCAATTCTTGTTTAAATTTTTTGATTTTTCTCTTTCCTAAATAGAAGCCTAAAAGCACTGCGCCAATTCTTAAAATCAAAATTATTATAAAAGGAATTATCAGTCTGAAAAGTGCAACATCGCGCATATCCGTAACATTTCGATTCAAATAATGGCTTTGCCAAATAATTCCCGACTCAGAAACACTCGCCCCCGCAGTGTACATATAAAATCCATTAAAATAAGAGAGGGCGGAATGTAAAATCACACCAATAATACAAGGCGAAACAAATTTAATCAGGCTCACATTTTTAAAATCCATTTTTTCTTTATAAAAAAAGAACAAAATAAAGGCTATCTCTAAAACAAAGGCGATACAGGCGAATATCAAATTTTGATAAATCGGGTTTTCAACAAGAAGCCTTATTGGAATATCAAACATTAAAGAAATAAGCATCGAAACCAACACCGACACTTGAAACATAAGGAAATACTGAAACCCTTTAAGAATATACTGATAACCTTTGAGAAAAAATTTTTTCATATACTCACCGCCTATGCGTATTATATGCTTGTGTTAAAAGAGGGACAAGTCAAGTCTGACTTTAAGTAATAGAGACAATTGCTCACATTTTTTTAAATTTCTTATAAGTCATACAGTTCACAAAATTCTCATTATACTTTTTCAAACTTCTAAAAATGCCATTGTCCAATCCTTCATCTCCAAGCGGATTTCCCCGCACAACAAATAAAGTATTCAAAACTTTTTCATTAAATTTATAAATCGGAATTTTATCACCATATTGTCTTCCTGCGTTTTTTGGAAAACGAGGAATTTGTTCCCAACATATAGTATCATCAATGAAATGAATTATTGTTTTCTTATTAGCAGTTTTTCTTGGAATAATAACTGTGTATTCTTTATCATCTGATTTTACAGAATATACATTTACAAATTTTGTTTTATTAATAAGTTCTTTATTTAATTTAAAAGAATTAAATAATTTCATATAATTCACCTCTTATGTGTATTATAGGGTTGTGTTAAATCAGAGACAAATTCAGCCTCCCTTGCCCTAAAGGGAGGGGGACCGCGTTAGCGGTGGAGGGATTTTCTTAATCAAAACTTCAAGCTGTTAATATATTTTTCCGCTTCATCAATGACTGTTTCATACCATTTAGGTAACATTTCTTTGGCTATTTCATATTCAACCCATTTATATTCCTTAATTTCATTACAATCTATTTTTATTTCACCTTTGTGCTCAGAAAGAAATAGCACAACCGTCTTTTGTTTATTATTAGGCACATCATATTGTATTTCCATTTTAAAATTTGGTTTAAATTCAGCCTTTATGCCCACTTCTTCATATATTTCACGCTTTGCGGATTGCTTCTCTGTTTCAAACGCCTCGCTATGACCTTTTGGCACACTATACAATCCTGACCTTTTTTGTAAAATGCAAAGGTATTCTGTTTTATCATTTAACTGTCTATAAATAATTGCGCCGCAAGATTTTTGATATATCGCGTCAATATAAGTTTCATAATACTGTTCCTGAAAGTGTATGTATTGTGCAATTTCTGCTTGATTAAAAAACACACCCTCTGGTGCAGCTATAAGTTTATCTTCAACATCATTCATACGATAAACAATACCAATTATTTTAGCAACATAATCAGTTACAGGTTTGTCAACACCAAGCAGATATACATCAAGTTCTTCGCCGTCGCCACCAAACACTTCAGGGATATATCCATAATTGATAGGATATGTCAGAGCATAATTTTCCTTTTTATGTACATAACCTATGGGGCGGTCTATTTTAATTTTAACCGTCCTACCAAGATATGATTTAACAAGAGCTTCACTTTCTTCCATATTCATAACAGTTTATATCCCTCCGTCGCGGCTTCGCCGTGCCACCTCCCTTTAGGCAAGGGAGGCTCTCTTACAACTTGTGGAAATCTTTTCCACAAGTTGTAAATTCCACATAACAACAAGCACTATCTTATATTTAATATAACATTTTTAATCGAGATTTTCAAGTTGTATATTAGAAGTAACTTGCCGAAAGTATGACCATTATTCCTACCTTGACTTTTGAATTGAACATAAACCGCGGATTAAGTCACAAAATGCGATATGGACTTGCCTTAAAAAATAGGTATAATTAAATTAGAAGCTTCTAAATAGGATGAAAGGATAAATGATATGAATACAGTATTTTCAAATAATTTAAAGAAATTTAGACAGCAAAAAAAATATACTCAGGAACAAGTAGCAGAAATTTTAGGAGTAAGCACACACTCTATTTCCAGATGGGAATGTAATACTACGTTGCCAGATGTCACTTTACTTCCCCAGATAGCAAAATTATACTGTGTAACGATTGATGACTTATTTAAAGAATCATCCATAGCATACAAGAACTATGCTCAACGATTAGCTTCGATTTATGAATCAACACGAGAACCTGAAGATTTTATTCGGGCAGACATTGAGTTTAAAAAACTTATAAAAAAAGGTGAATACTCTACAGAGGACTTAAGAACATACGGAATATTACATCATTTTATGATGCAGTATTCCAAGGATAAAGCTATAGACTTATTCAATAGTGTGCTTGAAAAAGGCCCTGAAGTAAATTGCGAGGTTTTTTGGAAAACAAAAAATCAAAAAATGCTTTTGTATTCTCAAATCGGTAAAAGCAAAGAAAACATTTCCTCATCTTTGAAAAAAATTGAAAAAGGCTCGGCTAGTGTGGAAGAGTGGAGATGTTTAATAGAAGCATATAGATTTGATGGCGATGAGAAAAATGCTTATGAATGGTTTATTAAAGCTATTAAAAAATTTCCTAATGACTCTCTATTATATACCTTAGGCGGCGATTCTTGCAGAAAACTTGGCAAATATAATGAAGCTCTTTTATATTGGGACAAAGCAATAGAACTTGACAACGAGTGTATGGATGCTAAATATTCAAAAGCAAACTACTATGAAGAAATTGGAGAACATAATAAATGTTATACCCTTTGTTTAGAGATAATCGAAGACCTGAAATTAGCGGGACTTGATATTGAAGCTGCAGCGGAGAAAAAAAGAGCCGAAGCGTTTTATAAAAATGTAATGTTGGATAAGTAATGTCGAAAGCAGGGATAACTCCCTGCTTTCGTTTTGTCCCTATTGTACCTCAACCATAGCATAAATTCACCAACAAATCAATGCGAAGCATTGTATATCATCAATTCCGCGAGGAATTGCATATCATCAAGGCGTAACGCTTTGTATATCATCATTGCGAAAGTTTTTTGATACACGCTGACGCGTGATGATATACAGTCCTAACGGACTGATGAGATACAACAACGGCATTGCCGTTGTTGATGATATACCATCGCTTTCGCAATGGATAAAAAAACCTCGTTCTTCGGAACGAGGTTTTTTGGTGATCCATCGGAGAATCGAACTCCGGACACCATGATTAAAAGTCATGTGCTCTGCCGGCTGAGCTAATGGATCATTTATTCTTATTTAGGCGACTTTGATATTATATCAAAGGTATTAAGTTTTGTCAAGCACTTTTTTATATTTTTCGTGGGGTGTTGCCACCCCACGAAAAAACAGTTTATTTTACAACGATATTAACAAGTTTCTTGGGTACGTAAAGTTCCTTAACTATAGTCTTGCCCTCTAACTGACCTTTTACTCCGTCAAGTTCTTTAGCTAGACTAATAGCATCTTCACTAGTGATGTCAGCAGGAATATTCATTCTGCCTCTAAGCTTGCCGTTTATCTGAACAACGATTTCAACGGTAGCCTCAACACATTTAGCCTCGTCATATTCAGGCCATTTAGCCTGATTAAGTCTGCCTTCAAACTCCATTTCTTCCCAGATTTCCTCGGTAATATGAGGAGCAAAGGGATTAAGAAGAATAAGTAAGGTCTTAAGTTCTGCCTTGCCGATGGTATTTCCTACAGTATTGATAAACGCCATCATAGAAGCAATAGCGGTATTCATCTTAAGGTTTTCGATATCGTCGGTAACCTTGCGAATCATCTTGTGAACTTCGCTTTCTACCTCGCTTCTGTATTCATCCGTATCGATTACGTTGTCTTTCAACGCCCATACTTTATCAAGGAAACGCTTACAGCCCTTAATGGAGGAAGTGCTCCAAGGAGCAGCCTTTTCAAAGTCACCGATGAACATTTCGTAAAGACGCATTGTATCGGCGCCGTACTCATTGATAATATCATCAGGGTTAATAACGTTGCCTCTGGACTTAGACATCTTTTCACCGTTTTCGCCCAAAATCATACCGTGGCTGGTACGCTTTGCATAGGGTTCGGGTGAAGGCACTACGCCAATGTCATAAAGGAATTTATGCCAGAAACGGCTATAAAGAAGGTGGAGTGTGGTATGCTCCATACCGCCGTTATACCAGTCAACAGGGCCCCAGTATTCAAGCGCTTCCTTAGAAGCAAGTTCATTTTCATTGTGGGGATCGCAATAACGAAGGAAATACCAAGAAGAACCTGCCCATTGAGGCATTGTATCGGTTTCTCTTGTAGCTTTGCCGCCACACTTGGGACAGGTGGTATTTATCCATTCAGTAATATTTGCAAGAGGAGATTCGCCGTTATCGGTAAACTCATAAGAATCAACCTCAGGAAGCAGCAAGGGAAGTTCGCTCTCAGGTAGCGGTACCCAACCACAGCAATCGCAGTAAACCATAGGAATGGGTTCGCCCCAATAACGCTGACGGGAGAATACCCAGTCACGAAGCTTATAGTTAGTCTTCTTTTCGCCTATTCCCTTTTCACTTAAAAATTCCTGAATTTTAACCTTAGCATCTTCTACGCTGAGTCCGTCAAGGAAGCCTGAATTTACCATAATACCTGTAGCGCAATCGGTAAAGGCTTCTTCCTCTACGTTTCCGCCCTTAACAACCTCGATAATGGGAAGACCGAATTTCTTAGCAAATTCCCAGTCGCGAGTATCGTGGGCAGGAACAGCCATAATAGCGCCTGTGCCGTAAGAAATAAGTACGTAGTCGGAAATGAAAATCGGGATTTCGGTATTGTTTACGGGGTTAATGGCTTTTACACCCTTAAGGCAAACGCCCGTTTTATCCTTAGCAAGTTCGGTACGCTCAAAGTCAGACTTTTTGGAAGCCTCTTCTCTGTATGCGTTAACCTCATCCATATTTTCGATTTTTTCTGCCCATTTATTAATAAGAGGATGTTCGGGAGAAAGAACCATATAAGTAGCGCCGAAAAGTGTGTCGGCACGGGTAGTATAAATAAGTAATTCATCGCCTGTGGTAGCGGTAAACTTAACCTGAGTACCGAAGGAACGGCCTATCCAGTTTTCCTGCTGAGTCTTAACTCTGTCGATAAAATCAACGGTGGAAAGGTCATCAATAAGCTTACCTGCGTATTCGGTAATTTTGAGCATCCATTGGCTCTTTTCCTTGTGAATAACCTGACTTCCGCAACGCTCACAAACGCCGTTTACAACCTCTTCGTTTGCAAGTACGCATTTACAGGAGGTACACCAGTTAACAGCCATCTGCTTTTTATAGGCAAGACCGTTTTCAAAAAGCTTCAAGAAAATCCACTGTGTCCACTTATAGTAAGAGGGATCGGTGGTATTTATTTCTCTGTTCCAATCGAAAGAAAAGCCTAAAGATTTAAGCTGACGCTTAAAGTTAGCAACGTTATTCTTGGTTACTACTTCGGGATGAATGTGATTTTTAATAGCAAAGTTTTCGGTAGGAAGACCGAAAGCATCCCAACCCATAGGATAAAGCACGTTATAGCCCTGAAGACGTTTTTTACGCGCAACAATATCAATAGCGGTATAAGAACGGGGATGTCCTACGTGAAGGCCCTGACCGGAAGGATAAGGAAATTCAACAAGTCCGTAGAACTTGGGCAAAGTATAGTCGTTCTTTGCGGCAAAGGGCTGTTCTTTATCCCATATATCCTGCCATTTCTTTTCAATTTCGGTAAAATTATATCTTTCCTGTTTCAAAGTCACTCTCTCCTCTTATGAAAGAAATTTTTCTATATCAATATTTTCGCCGTCTGCCCAGGTTGAATCAAGGGAATAAAACTCTCTTGCTTCTCTGTGGAAAACGTGAACAATAACACTGCCGTAGTCAAGTAAAATCCAATTTGAACCCCTGCCCTCAATATGATGAACGGGAGTATCCTTTAAATCAAGCTGATACTCAACCTCTTCTGCAAGAGCGCGTACCTGTGTGCTTGAATTAGCGGTAGCTATAACAAAATATTCAGCAATAACAGTTAAATCCTCAACCTTTATTGCTCTTATTTCGTGACCTTTTTTAGAGTCAAGCGCCTTAACGGCTGTTTCTACAATTTCAAATGCTTTCATTTTCTTCTTCCTATCAAATCATTATATGCGTTTAGTGTATCGGGATGAATGGGTTCTTCCTTATTAGCAAGTGAAGTAATAGTAAACTTCAGCGCATAAACAAGCCCATCATCAAGACTTTTTTCTATTATTTTTCTAAGTATATCTACGTCGTTATAGTTTCTGTCAAGGGAGGTTAAATCTGCAATATAGATTATTTTCTCTAAATTGCTCATTCCTGCCCTGCCTGTCGTATGATATCTTACTGCATTAATTATATCTTTATCCTTAATACCAAGATGCTTTTTTAAATACTGAGCACCGCTCATTGCATGCCAAACCTTTGGGGAAAGTTTTTCGGTATCGGTTAGCATTATAGCAGAGGAAGAGAAAAATTGCAACTGTTCTTCCCTCTTTAAATTTTTGCATACGTCGTGAAGAAGTCCCGCAACGTAAGCTTTTTCTTTATTTTCACCGAAACGCTCAGCAAGTATCACCGACTGATTAGCCACAGCTATACTATGCTCAAAACGAAAATCGTCAAGCCTTTCCCTTAGCAGTGCAATATATTCACTATATTTTTCGCTAAACTCCATAAAGACCTTTTTCCTTTATATATTCAAGAACCTTTTGGGGCACAAAAGAAGTATTTAGTCCCTTTTCTCTAATCATAGTAGAAGAAACGTCTTCTGTAGGACAAAGGGTATATTCTACTTTTGCGCCTTTATCTTTAAGATTTTTAAGATAATTCCTTAGTTTATCCACGTCTATGCCGGGGCGGTCAACCACCAGAAAAGTGCATATTTCTTTAAGCTCGTCAAATCTGTACCAGGTATCAAGAGTTATAGCCATATCTCCACCGCAAACCACGAATAATTCATCGTTTTTATACTCTTCCTTAAGAGCGCTTACGGTGTAAAAGGTATAGCTTTTGCCGCCTCTTTTGATTTCAAAATCACTAACCGTAACCTTTTCGATATTTTCGGTAGCAACCCTGCACATATTAAACCTATCTATATCGTCAGCCAAATAATCGGACGTTTTATGAGGCGGTATATGCGTGGGCATAACCAACACTTTATCAATAAATTTAAGACCGCTTAAATGTTTAATAAGCCTTAAGTGTTCGTTATGTATGGGATTAAAGGTACCGCCGAACAATGCAATATTGGCCATATTATTTAACCAGCTTTATGGGGGTTATATCTTTATTATTGCTGTGCTTATAAAGAATAATTTTAGAACCGATAATATGCACGATTTCAGAAGCGGTCTGCTCTGCCACCTCGTTTGCAATGGTACGTATATCATTCGGTGCGGTAGAATGTACCTTTATCTTAATAAGCTCCCTTACATAAAGGGCTTCGCTTACCGTTTTTATAAGAGCGGGAGAAATACCGCCTTTTCCTATTTGTATAATGGTTTCATAATCGTTTGCCATTCCGCGAAGGAAGGCACGCTGTCTGCTGTTTAACATATTTTCACCCTTTTAAATACTCATTAGTAAGTTTTTCTTTAAGCTTAAGTAAGGCTCTGCCTCGATGACTTATACAGTCCTTTTGCTCATCACTTATTTCACCGAAGCATCCAAGCTCACTTATAAAAAGAGGATCATAACCAAAGCCTTTGTCGCCCTTAAGCTCAAATGCTATTTTCCCTTCGCACTCTCCCCTAACGGTAAATTCTCTGCCGTCGGGAAAAACACAGGCAACCGCACTTACAAATCTTGCGGTTCTCTTTTCCAGCGGAACGTCATTTAAAGCGCTTAAAAGCTTTGCGTTATTTTTAGCATTGTCGGTAGGCTCGCCTGCATAACGGGCTGTGTATATACCGGGCGCTCCGTCAAGGGCATCAACACAAAGTCCCGAATCATCTGCAACAGACGGAAGAAGAGTTTCCTTTGCGGCATATCTGGCCTTTATAAGAGCATTTTCTTCAAAGGTTTTTCCGTCCTCAACTACTTCGCCGAGAGGTTTATCCAAATCCTTTTCGCTGATAACCTCAATTCCCAGAGGAGATAAAATGCGAAGAAGTTCCTTCTTTTTGCCTTCATTTTTTGTAGCTACAAAAAAGACCATTATTATTCCTCCGCAGTTATTATTCCGTTTGCAAATTCCTTTGAATCAAAGGGTTGAAGGTCATCAATTCCCTCACCCACGCCAATGAATTTTACGGGAATGTCAAGCTCGTTCTTTATTGCAAGAACAACACCGCCGCGTGCTGTTCCGTCAAGCTTTGTAAGAACTATACCCGAAATGGGAGCAACGTTTTTAAATTCTCTTGCCTGATTAACTGCATTCTGTCCCGTTGTAGCATCAAGAACAAGAAGGGTTTCCTTATCCGCATCGGGAAGTTCTCTATCTATAATTCTATAGATTTTAGCAAGTTCATCCATAAGATTTTTCTTATTATGAAGTCTTCCTGCAGTATCACAGATAATAACGTCTGTTCCCTTTGCTTTAGCCGAAGCAATTGTATCAAAAACCACAGATGCAGGGTCGGTGCCTTCAACGCCCTTTACCATAGGAACACCTGCTCTGTCTGCCCATACAGCCAACTGGTCGATAGCGGCGGCACGGAAGGTATCGGCAGCGCCAAGCATAACCGATTTGCCCTCACTCTTAAGACGTGCAGCGATTTTGCCTATGGAAGTAGTTTTACCAACACCGTTTACTCCTATTACCAAGATAATAGACGGTTTTGTAGTAATTTTAAGGGAACAATCCCCGTCAATCATTTCGCTTATAACCTCATTAAGAAGTTTTTTGATTTCATCGGGTTCCTTTATTCCCTCTTTTTTCACCTTTTCACGAAGAATAGTGCAAATTTCCTCAGCCGTTGCACAGCCTATGTCCGAGAGAACAAGAATTTCTTCAAGCTCCTCAAATAATTCTTCATCAATTTTAGTAAAGCTTTTAATAACAGAATTTATATTTTCTGCAAGAGCGTTTCTTGTTTTTGCAAGACCGCTTTTGATTTTACTGAAAAAACCCATTATTTACCATCCGTTTCAAGCATCAATTTCTTTTCAAGTTCATTAACGTTTAGTTCAAGAAGCTTTGTAATACCCTTCTCCTGCATAGTAACACCGTAAAGCATATCAGCCGCTTCCATAGTACCTCTTCTGTGAGTTACACAGATAAACTGTGTAGAGAAGTCAGGACGCTTCATATAATCTGCAACACGCTCAACGTTGATATCGTCAAGAGCAGTATCAACTTCATCAAGGAAGCAGAACGGAGGAGCGTTAACCCTCATAATAGCAAAGTAAATTGCCAAAGCAATAAGCGCCTTTTCACCGCCCGAGAGACCGTCAAGGCTGGGAACGTTTTTGCCCGGAAGCTTAACGTTGATATCAATTCCGCTTTCAAGTACGTTATCGGGGTCGCTCAGCGACAGAGAAGCAACACCGCCGCCAAACAGCTCGGTAAAGGTAACTGCAAAGTTCTGATTAATTTTCTCAAAACCTAAAGTAAAGAGCTCCTTCATCTGCGCTGTCAACTGTGCGATAAGCTTGTTAAGTTCAGTTCTTGACTTTTCAACGTCCTCTATCTGAGATGACATAAAGGTGTATCTTTCATATACCTCTTTATATTCCTCAATAGCAGAGACGTTAACGTTACCAAGTCCTCTTATATGAGATTTAACCTCATTAAGTTTTTTCTTGGCTTCGGTGGGATTTTCCACCGTTATGCCCATATTTTCGGCATCGGTTCTTGTTAGCTGATATTCATCATAAAGCTGACGGATAACGTCGTCATATTCCTTAAGCATAACCTCTTTACGTTCGGTAAGACGGGCAAGTTCACCGCCCACCTTTTCACGCTCTAAGGTACGCTCTTTTTCGCTCTGACGAAGCTCTATTCCCTGCTTTTCTATTCTCTCGCGTTCTTTAGTTAAACGCTCGATTTCGCTTTCGCTGTCAACAATTCGTTGTTTTAAGGAAGCAACCTTTTCCTTTATCTCGCCGAGTTTATTATCAAGCTCGGTTTTTTCTCTGTCAATACCGCTGATTTCACCGGTGATTTCTTCCATACGCTTATGGCGGTTGCCTATGGTATCACGAAGAGTTTTTGCCGACTGGGTAAGGGTTTCAATATCCTTGCGTTTTTCAAGGATTTCCATACGCACAGCGGTAATGCTATTACCGATTTCTTCACGTTTGCCTGAAATGGTATCTCTTCCGCCTGTAGCATTATCAATTTCAGATTGAAGCTTATCCCTCTGAATATCAAGTAACGCTATCTGTGAAGCGGCATCCTGTGAAGTTTTCTTTAAGGCTTCGATTTTTTCTGCCGATGAAGTTTTTTCATTTTTGAGTTCTTCTATGGTACGGCTTACGGCATTTCTCATATCGTCAATACGCTTAAGCTCACCAAGAACACGGATTTTATCCTCATTAGCAGTAGCAAGGGTCGCCTTTGCGGCAGTAATATCGGCATCAGCCTTTGCAACCTCGCTGTTTAAAGCGGCGTAGTTTTCTTCGCTGAGTTTAAGCTTTTGAGCCAACTTTTCGGTCTCATTTTCAAGTCTTCTTATATCACTTGCTCTGCTTAAAATACCTGCATTTTTAATAAGAGAACCGCCTGTAAGTGAACCGCCTGAATTTACCACCTGACCGTCAAGGGATACGGTTTTAAGGCGGTAACCGAATTTTTTGGAAATCTTTACGGCGCTGTCAAGGTCTTCACACACAATGGTGTTGCCGAGAAGATATTTAATAATTTCTTTATACTGTTCTTCGCATTTAATAAGGTCGGGAGCAAGTCCGATATATCCGTACATATCCTCAAAGCCCGTTTCCTTAAATTCTCTTGAACGGATAGAAGAAATGGGCAAAAAGGTTGCTCGTCCGCCGCCCGAAGATTTAAGCATCTCAATGGCGCGTTTTGCGTCGCTTTCGCTGTCGCAGACTATCTGCTGTATGGTTGAACCGAGTGCAGTTTCAATAGCAACTGAATACTGTTTATCAACCGTTATAATTTTTGAAACAGGGCCGTGAATACCGCGAATAGTACCCGTCTGTGCGGCGCTCATAACAGCCTTTACGGAATTTTGGAAGCCTTCAAGATTCTTTTCAAGCTCACTTAAAATCTGAATACGTCTAAGCTTTGCTTCTCTGTCCAGACGGATTTTTTCACATTCCTCTTTGGCTATTTCAGCCTTTTCCTTGCGGGAATTATACTTCATTTCATAGCCCACAAGAGAATTAGCGCATTCGGTTACTATCTCTTCGGTCTTTTTAAGGAACTCATCATTTTCTTTAAATTCTTTATCTAAAGAGGAAAGCTCTGTTTCCTTTTCCTTAATGGTTTCATCAAGATTTCCGGTACGGCTTAAAAGCTCATTTACGGTGCTGTCAGCCGTCATCATAGTTACTCTCAAATCAGAGTTTTTAAGAGAAACGGTATTAAGGCTTCTGACAAGCTCTTCTATATTTTTGGAAATCGCTTCGCTTTCGCTAAGCATTTCGTTAAGAGTTTGTTGGAACCCTTCGATTTTCTCTTCAAGCGCTTTAATTTCTGCTTCCTTTAAAGCGGCAGCCTTTTCCTTTTCTTCAATTTCGGTTTCGGCGGCCACATCGTTGCTTTTCAGATGCTCACGCTCGGCGAGTAAACGTTCAATAGCAAGATTATTATGTTCTTTATCTCTGTCGATTACAGAAATTTCACCGCCCATTACGGCAATTTCTTCGCTATATGAAGCGATATTATTGCGAATTTCTTCAAGAGCAGTAGTAAGGAGCGCAAAATCACGGGAATTTTTATCGTTTTCGCTGTCAAAATTCTGCAATTTTTCGTCAATTTCTTTATATTGCATTGTAGCAATGGCGATTTTGTTTTCCTGCTCTCTTAAAGCCTGTTTTGAATTGGAAAGGGTATAAAGCCAAAGACCGATTTCAAGGGTTTTCTTTTCTTCGGCAAGAGCTAAAAACTTTTCAGCCTTTTTGCTCTGCTGTTCAAGAGGGCCTACTCTGCTTTCAAGCTCGTTCATAATATCCTTAAGACGCAAAAGGTTTTCTTCGGCGGCAGAAAGTTTTCTTTCCGCTTCTGTTTTGCGGTAACGGTATTTTGAAATTCCCGACGCTTCCTCGAAAATATCACGTCTTTCACCGGATTTAGAACTGATGATATTATCAATTTTACCCTGACCTATCATAGAATAACCGTCACGGCCAAGACCTGTATCCATAAACAGTTCATTAACGTCTCTGAGTCGTACAGAAACGTTGTTTATAAGATATTCGCTTTCGTGTGAACGGTAAAAGCGTCTTGTAATAGATACGCTGTCATTATCGAAATTAAGGGTGCGGTCACTATTATCTATATTAAGGGTTACCTCGCAAAATCCGTGAGGACGGCGTGTAGCGGTACCCGAGAAAATAACGTCCTCCATAGACTGTCCGCGAAGGCTTTTTGTAGATTGTTCACCAAGAACCCATCTTACAGCATCGGAAATATTACTTTTTCCGCTTCCGTTAGGGCCAACTACTGCCGTTATACCTTTACCGAATTTCAGAACGGTTTTATCTGCAAAAGATTTAAAGCCCTGAACTTCTATAGAACGTAACAGCATACTTATTTCACATCTCTTTCTATCCTGAATTCTTTATCTTTAAGGTCTTTATCACCTTTTATAAGGCAATTAAACCCTTTTTCTTTTAATTTTTCTATATTTTTTCTTTTCTGACCGACAGCGGCAGAAATATATTTATCATTTACATATATTTTGTAGTTACCTTTGCCTAGAAGGTTTAATTCTTCACTAACTTCTTTTAAAAACATTTCCGACATACAAAGTTCGCTGAATGCAGGATGCCACGGTCCTGCCACATAGGAAGCCTCGTCGATATGATGAAGCCCCACCCTTATTACGTTAATACCCTTTTCTTCAAAAAGACCTATGTATTCACAGCATTTTTTAACGGCTTTATCTACGCTATCGGGAATGTATTCACCCTTTTGGACATACTCGCAAAGCTTAGTGCCATAAAGTACAACGGTAGGATAAATGCGTACTGTATCGGGAGAAATTTTTATAAATTCCTCTACCGTTTTTCTGTCGCTTTCATCTGTTGCCCCGTAAAGCCCTGTCATCATCTGAAGTCCCAAAGAAAAACCGTATTGCTTTATAAGAATGGAAGCCTTTATTACGTCCTTTGCTCCGTGTCCTCTTTCGTTAAGAAGAAGAACCTTCTCATCCATACTTTGCGCACCGAGTTCAATAGCGGTTACTCCGTATTTTTTAAGAAGTGATAAAACTTCATCATCTATTGCATCGGGACGGGTGGAAATACGTATTCCTTTTACGATTTTTTCTTTGACAAAGGGATATGCCCCTTCAAGCAAAGAAATCATATATTCTCTGTCAATTGCAGTAAAACTGCCGCCAAAAAAGGCAATTTCGGTATTATCGGGCGAATATTTTTTCCCGCTTACCGCAATTTCTACAGCCTTTTTAATATCCTCGCTTTTGGTAAGAGAGGTTTGTCCGGTAATACTGCATTGATTACAAAAACTGCACCGATGAGTACAGCCAAGATGGGGAATGAAAAAAGAAATATTAGCGTGAACACCCATTATTCTTCAATTCCCATCAGACGAAGTGCATCTCTTGCCGCCATCTGTTCAGCGCGTTTTTTGGTTTTTCCCGTACCTGTACCTATAACCGATGAATTAAGTAAAACGTCAACTGTAAAGGATTTATTATGGTCGGGGCCGCTTTCTGCAGACAAAACGTAAGAAAGGCGTTCTTCGGGATTTCGCTGAATAACCTCTTGCAAGGTGGTTTTATAGTCGTGGAAAACCTCGTTTTCGGTATGATTGAGCTCGTCCTTTACAAAACGGAGCACGTGCTCTCTCGCTACATCCATACCTGCATCTAAATACATAGCGGCAAGTACTGCTTCAAAAGCATCAGCAAGAATGGAATTTCTTTCTCTGCCTCCGCATTGCTCCTCGCCTTTACCCAGTAACAGAAAGTCACCGATTTCAAGCTCTCTTGCAAAACGGCAGAGGGATTTTTCGCAGACAAGCGAAGCCCTGAGTTTTGTAAGGTCTCCTTCGGGTTTACCGCTAAATTCTTTGTAAAGAAAATCTGCAACAACCAAAGACAGTACTGCATCTCCTAAAAACTCAAGTCTTTCATTTGAGCCTAAAGGAGAATGTTTTTCATTAGCATAAGAAGAATGACTCAAAGCATTTTTGAGCAATTCTTTATTTTTAAAAGTATATCTTAGATTTTCTTCCAAACGTTTCATATTATGCCTCTTATTCAGCAGTATTCAAGGCTTCAAGTCCTTCGCTTATAGACTCGATAACCTTGCCTTCGTAAAAATATTTTGCCTGACGTATTGCATTTTTAATAGCCTTTGCATCGGAATTGCCGTGAGCTTTAATAACCGGCTTTTTAACACCGAGAAGTATTGCTCCGCCTACCTCGGAACTGTCCATTTTACCCTTTATTGAGTAAAGACCTTTCTTTAGTATTCCCGCAGCAAGTTTATTAACTAGATTTTTGTAGAAAACACCTTTAAGCATTTTAAAGAGTGTTGATACGGTACCCTCAATAAGCTTAAGGGCTATATTTCCCGTAAATCCGTCGGTAACAACAGCGTCGCATACGCCCTTGGGCATTTCTCTTGATTCTACGTTACCGATAAAGTTTATGGGCGCTTGGCTGAGAAGCTTATATGCTTCTTTTTGAAGTTCTCCGCCCTTACTGTCTTCAGTGCCTATATTAAGAAGAGCAACCGTTGGATTTTCTCTGCCTTCAACCTTTTGCATATAAGCGCTTGCCATAATACCGAACTGCTGAAGCATTTCGGGACGGCATTCTGCATTTGCGCCTATATCCATAAGCATATATGATGAATCTGGAGAAGGAATAAGAGAAGCAAGTGCAGGACGTTTTACACCCTTTATTCTCTTTACTATAAGCGTACCGCCTACCACTACAGCGCCCGTGCTTCCTGCCGAAACAAAAGCATCTGCTTTGCCTTCGCTAAGAGCATTAAAAGCAAGAGCCATAGAAGAATTTTTATGCGTTTTTAAAAGTGACGTGGGTTCATCGTGCATTGAAATCACATCTTCTGTATGTATAATCTCAAGGTCATTAAAAGACAAACCCTTTTTATCTATATAATCGCGGATAATATTTTCATCCCCTGTAAGAATAATGCCAACGCCTAATTCTTTTTGAGCAAGGGCGGCGCCTTCGATAATTGCACCCGGTGCATTATCTCCGCCAAAAGCATCAACTACGATTCTCATTTTTTATCCCCCTAAATTTCTTTTGTACCAATTTAGCGAACGCTCGGAAAGAGCGCCGTATCTTTCCCTTTTATCCCTTATATGTTCACTAAGGGGCGGCAAAATACCGAAATTTGCCCCCATTGGTTGAAAATTCTCAACCGTTTCGTCGGTTATATAAGAAAGAAGTGCGCCTATCATGGTAAATTCGGGCAGTATAAGAGCTTCCTCGTCTTTAAGGAACTTAACGGCATTTATTCCTGCCACTATGCCCGAGGCGGCTGATTCCATATAACCTTCAACACCTGTAAGCTGTCCCGCAAAAAAGATTTTTTCCGCTTTTTTGTGGGAAAGATTTTTATTTAACTGCTTAGGTGAATTTATAAAAGTATTTCGGTGCATAACACCATAGCGAACTATATCACAGTTTTCAAGACCGGGAATAAGTGAAAACACTCTTTTTTGTTCATTAAATTTAAGATTAGTCTGAAATCCAACAATATTAAAGAGCGTTCCCTTTGCATTCTCTCTTCTTAACTGAACAACAGCCCACGGTCTTTTCTCGGTTCTCGGATCTCTCAGTCCTACGGGCTTTAAGGGACCGAAACGAATGGAGTCTTCTCCCCTTTTTGCAAGAACCTCAATAGGCATACAGCCTTCATAAACCGTTAAGGGCTTATCAAATTCCTTAAGAGGAGCTGACTCGGCATTTATAAGTTCTTTATGGAATATCTCGTATTCCTCTTTATTAAAAGGACAGTTGATATAATCGTCCTCGCCTTTGCCGTAACGGGAGGCAAAAAAGGCTTTTGAAAAATCAACGCTTTCCCTTGTAACTATGGGAGCGGCGGCATCATAGAAGCTTAGTCCTTCTTCACCGCAAAGCTGAGTTATCTTTTGGGCGAGTGTTTCATCGGTCAACGGGCCGGTAGCCACCACCGTAACACCGTCAAAATTTAGGTTGTCCACACACTCGTTAACAACGGTAATTCTTTTATGAGATTTGATTTTTTCGGTAATATAAGCCGAAAATACATCCCTTTCCACCGCAAGAGCGCCCCCTGCCGCAACCGAGCAGGTAGCGGCGGCTTCAAGACACAAAGAGCCTAAAACACGCATTTCTTCTTTTAAAAGACCTGCGGCAGAATCAACTCTGGAAGCCTTAAGAGAATTAGAACAAACAAGCTCTGCGAATAAATCACTTTTATGGGCAGGGGTTTTCTTAGTGGGCTTCATTTCGTAAAGAAGCACGTCAAAACCTGCATTGGCAATCTGCCATGCCGCTTCGCAGCCTGCAAGACCTGCGCCTATAACCTTAATTTTTTCTTTCATATTATTTCTTCTTGGCTTTTGACTGTCGAGTGGGACAGTTGGCATTCATACAGAATTTTCTGCCCTTAGCGCCCAAAAGAATAAATGAGCCGCACTCTTTACAGGTTTCACCGCTGGGAAGTCCGGGAGCGGCAAAATCGCATTTTGGATAGTTAGAACAGCCATAGAACTTCTTGCCTGTCTTTTTGGATGCGCGGCGAATAAGCTCGGCTCCGCATTTGGGACAGGGTTCTTTTATCTTTTCTTCGGGCATAGGCTTTGTATTTTTACATTCGGGATAACCGGGACAGGCAAGGAACTTGGCGAAGCGTCCTGATTTTACAACCATTTTTCTTCCGCAGTTTTCACAAACCACGTCGGTTTCTACGTCAGGCACCTTAACCTTTACGCCGTTAGTAGAATCTTCTGCCTTTTTAATACTTACGGCAAAATCTTTATAGAAGCGGTCAACAGTTTCAACCCAACTAACCTCACCGCCGTCAATTTTATCAAGATTCTGCTCCATACCTGCAGTAAACTTAACGTCAACTATCTTCTTAAAATACTGTGCAATAAGGTCGGTTACTACCATACCGAGCTGTGTAGGCTTAAAGGATTTTTTCTCCTTTTCGATATAGTCACGCTGAACGATATTTGAAATAATAGGCGCATAGGTAGAAGGACGGCCAATTCCGTTTTCTTCAAGAGCCTTTGTAAGAGTTGATTCATTATATCTTGCAGGCGGCTGAGTAAAGTGCTGAGCAGGTGTAATGCTCTTGCATTTAAGAAGGTCGCCCTTTGAAAGCTCGGGCAAAGATACTTCGCCCTCTTCATTTTCATTCATTTCATCATAAAGCACCGTAAAGCCGTCGAATTTAACGGTATAACCACTTGCCTTAAAGAGATAATCTCCTGCAATAATATCAACCGATACTGTATCCTGTAAGCAGTTTTCCATCTGAGAAGCAATAAAGCGTTCCCAGATAAGTTTATAAAGCTTATACTGTTCGGTTGTAAGAGATGCTTTTATCTTTTCGGGAGTCATATCAATAAGAGCAGGTCTGATTGCTTCGTGAGCATCCTGAGCATCGTTTTTGCTCTTATATACACGAGGTTTTTTAGGGATATACTTTTCACCGTATGCGCTGCGAATATAGTTACTTGCCGCATTTTGCGCTTCACTTGACACACGTAAAGAGTCGGTACGCATATAGGTTATAAGACCTGTCACACCGATACCGCTTACCTCAACACCTTCGTAAAGCTGTTGAGCAATTCTCATTGTGCGAAGACCTGTAAAGTTAAGTCTTCTTGCCGCTTCCTGCTGAAGAGTAGAGGTAATAAATGGAGGCAAGGGCTGTTTCTTTCTTACGCCGTTTTTAATGGAGGAAACAACAAAGTCTTTACCGTCAAGTTCGCTGACAATAGCATTTGTCTGCTCACCGCTTATAAGAGCTAATTTTTCTCCGTCCTTACTTCCGTAAAACTTAGCAATAATATTCTTTTGTTTGCTAAGCTTTGCTTCAATAGTCCAATACTCTTCGGGAATAAATTTTTCGATTTCGCGTTCTCTGTCAACCACAAGCTTTAAAGCAACAGACTGAACTCTGCCTGCAGAAAGTCCTCTCTTAACCTTTTTCCAAAGGAAAGGGCTTAATTTATAGCCAACTATTCTGTCAAGTACACGTCTTGCCTGCTGAGCGTCAACAAGTCCCATATCAATCTTTCTGGGCTTTTCCATACCTGCTTCAATACCGCTTTTGGTAATTTCGTTAAAGCAGACACGAAGGGGTGACTCCATATCCAAAGAAAGAAGCTGTGCAAGATGCCACGAAATAGCCTCACCTTCACGGTCAGGGTCAGTTGCAAGATAAACGGCATCGCTCTTTGCGGCGCTTTCCTTTAACTGTTTGATAAGGTCCTTCTTATCACTCATTTCAATATACTGGGGCGCATAGCCGTTTTCTATATCAATACCCATCTTGGATTTAGGAAGGTCTCTTACGTGACCAACCGAAGCCATAACCTTATAGTCGTCCCCAAGATACTTTTGAATACTTTTAAGTTTACCGGGTGACTCAATAATAACCAGCTTGGACATTTTTTATCTCCTCACAATAATTTGTAGCGACCACCGGGGATTGCCTCTATCAAACCGTAGAGTTCAAGCTCACCCACAGCAGTAAGCGCCATAATCGAATTTACTTCACTACTCAGCAAATCATCACAAGAAAAAATTTGCTTATCTAAATGATTATATATCATTTTTGTGTTTTTGGAAAGGGTTTCAGGCAATATTTTTTTATTAATTGCTGTTTTTTCGGTATTTTTAACCTTAAATTCGCCATATTCTTTTAATTTATAAGGCGGTTTCGGTGTACTTTTCTTTTTAACCGTAACCTTTTCATCATTTCCAAAATCATAAGATTTATATGACGGCAAAGATTTTGCCATAGCCATTTCAATACTTATTTTATCATTAAACTTATAAAGATATTCCGAAAACACATCTGTAATCAGTTTTACCTCTTTAGCGCCATCGTTATAAAGCCAACGGCATCCCTCGTAATTTGCGTCATCTTCTTCGCCCAGAATAACGAAAATGTCTCTGTTTTGCTCGGTAGCATGAGCCGCTGTTATAAGAGCACCGCTGTTTTTTGGTGCTTCGGTAATTATAACTCCGCTTGAGAGTGCCGAAAGCAAACGGTTTCTCACGTGAAAATGAGATTTTCTTACGTCGGTATCGGGAGAAAATTCGGTAATAAGGCATCCGCCCGTCAGCAAAATATCTTCACGCAGTTTCCTATTGGTAGCAAGATAGTTTGAATTTAAACCGCAAGGAAGAACTGCAACGGTTTTACCGCCTGTAAGCAGAGCTCCTAAATGGGCGGCGGTATCACTTCCCATTGCGCCACCGCTGACAATTAAGAAACCGCCCTGACTAAGCCTACCCGATAGAGAATAAGCGCATTTATATCCGTAATCGGTAACCTTTCTTGTGCCTACAATACAAAGTGTAGGAGTGCTGTCAAAATCAGGAAGCGTTCCCTTGTAAAACAGTACGTAAGGCGGTTTGCTTATATTCCTTAAGCATACGGGATATGCTTTACTTTCGGGAGTAAGTATTCCTATCTTTTCTATTTCACATTGTTTTAAAAGCTTATTTGCTTCATTTAGTGAAGTATTTTTAAGGCAATATAACTGTTTTTCGGTGAAAATTTGAGATGCTCGTCTGCCTTCGTCCCCTGCTTCATAAACCGCCCGAGCAGTTGAAAAGCGGGAAATAATTTCACTGAATTTATTACCGCCTACGCCAAGAGCGCAGTAAAGCCACAACCAATAAATCATTTAACCATCTCCCACATTACAATGGCTGCTGCCGCTGCGGCATTAAGGGATTCTGCCCTGCCCTTCATAGTGATGGTTATGCTTTTTGTTGAGGCTTTTACAGTTTCCTCGGTAAGTCCATTTGCTTCATTACCGATAATACAAACAGCGCCGCTCTTAAAATCTACCTCTTTTAAACTTTTAGCATCCCTATCTACGACACAAGCGAAGGTGGGAATATCAATATTTTTGATAAACTCTGCCATATCATCAGTAAAGATAAGGGGAACCCTCAGCAAAGTACCCATTGACGCCCTTATGGATTTAGGGCTGAAAGGATCACAGGAATTGCCCGAAATAATAATAGCATCTATTCCCAAAGCCTCGGCTGTTCGTGCTACTGCACCGAGATTAGAAGGGTCCTGTAAATTTTCAAGAGCAATATATTTTTTGTTTTTTTCGATTTGCGCCTTGTTTTCGGGCAGTTTTGCAACGGCAAAAATCCCCTGAGTAGAGGTGGTATCGGATATATTCTTTGCCACACTGTCGCTTATCATAGCGCAAAAAACAGAGTTTTGAGCAAATTTTTTAATATAGGAAGGGTGTTTTTCTAAAGCCTGTTTTGTAAAATACAGCTCTTTTATTTCAATACTGTTATCAGCAGCGTCATCAACCGTTCTGAGTCCTTCAAGAACAAAGGCGCCTTCTTCACGTCTTAAATGAGCAGATTTTTGCAATTTAAGTACTCTTTTTATTCGTGCATTATCCTTAGCGGTTATGGTTAAATACTGCATATAAACTGACCTCTCAATATTAAAAAATTCGCCCAAGAACTTCCTTGGGCGATATAATTATTTTGCTAAAGCTTTTTTAGCCTGTTCAGCAATAGCGGTAAAACCTTCGGGGTCATTTACTGCTACTTCTGCAAGCATTTTACGGTTAATCTGCACACCTGCAATCTTAAGACCGTTCATTAAAGTAGAATAATTCATACCGTTCATTTTAGCAGCGGCAGAAATTCTGGTAATCCAAAGACGACGGAAATCGCGCTTCTTAAGACGACGACCAATGTATGCATAGTTGCCGGATTTCATAACAGCTTCTTTAGCTGTCTTAAAGAGCTTAGATTTAGCTCCAAAATAACCTTTAGAAAGTTTTAAAATCTTTTTTCTTCTTTTGCGTGTTGCTAACGCACCTTTAATACGTGCCATATTCAGAAACCTCCAATCAATTTACCCTTATTTATAAGGAATCATTTTCTTAACTGCTGCAACATTTGTTACATCAGCTACAACTGTCTTGCGAAGATTTCTCTTACGCTTAGAAGTTTTCTTATTTAGGATGTGTGATTTGAATGCATGTGCACGTTTAACCTTACCGGTCTTGGTGAGCTTAAAACGTTTTTTAGCACCGCTGTGTGTTTTGATCTTAGGCATAATAAATCCTCCCTTTAAATATCTTGCTTATTTATTTGTTTTCGGTGCAAGGAACATAAGCATATTTCTGCCTTCCATTTTGGCGGGCTTTTCTACACTTGCATATTCCTCGCAGTAATCAGCAAATCTCTTCATAGTTTCAAGTCCTATCTCGGGATGACCGAGTTCACGGCCACGAAAACGTATAGAAACCTTTACTTTGTCTCCGCTTTTAAGGAAACGGATTGCCTGATTGCCTTTTGTCTCAAAATCGTGGGTGTCGATGGTAAGACCGAGACGCACTTCCTTGATATCAAAGGTTTTCTGGTTTTTCTTTGCTTCCTTTTCGCGTTTAGCCTGTTCGAAACGGTACTTACCGAAATCCATTATTTTGCATACAGGCGGATTTGCGTTGGGAGAAATGTTGACAAGGTCAAGCTCTCTCTCATATGCTGCTGCAATTGCTTCCTTAATGGGAAGAATTCCAAGCTGACTTCCGTCGGTATCAATTACACGAACCTCATTAGACCGTATTGCCTCATTTATGGCTACTTCTTTACTGCTGATACTACGCACCTCCAAAAAACAAAAGCGTGAACGAAGCTCGTTCACGCACCAAAAAATATCGAAATGATACTATCAATTCGAAAAGAAATTTGATGACCCTTTCAGACGTAACTTTAGGGTGAGAACGAGTAGTTCTTCTTTTTGTACCTCGATATTGTATCACAACTCATTGTTGCTGTCAAGTATTTTTTATCAGTGAATTTCAAGTTCCTTAATGGAACGCGCCTGATAGTTTATATTTTTAAGAAGTCCTGGTACCGACAATGCCTTTTCCGCACCCTTTACAAGACTAAACTCAGGCTCATTTACAGTCTTAACCTCTATTCCCGTATAATTGGCAATAAGGTCTGCCATACCGAATATCTTAGAGCCTCCGCCTGCAAGGAAAAGACCTTTTTTCTTAATATCGGCAACAAGGTCGGGTTCGGTAGCTTCAAGAACCTTTCGTATAGCATTACATATAGTAAGAGCGCTTTCGTGAAGCTTCTTATATATTTCTCCCGAAGTAACCTCGAAAGCCTCGGGAAGTCCCGTGAAAAGATTTCTGCCCTTTGCAATAGCAGTAATTTCAATAGAACGGGGACTTACTGAGCCTATCTGCATCTTTATACTTTCTGCAGTAAGGCTTCCTATAGCAATATTACGCTTTCTTCTTACGTGGTTTTTAATAATATCATCAAAATCATAGGAAGCAGTTTTAAAGGAATCGCAGGAAACCACACCGCCAAGGGAAAGCACCGCTATATCGGTAGTACCTGCGCCTATATCTACCACCATACTGCCCTCAGGCACGGTAAAATCAACACCCAATTCAATAGCTAAGGCTACGGGAGCTTCTACAACCGTAACACTTCTTCCTCCTGCCGCTTCCACAACGTTTGAAAGAGAGTGATGCTGAAGTTCGGTAAGACCTGTAGGCAGAGTTGCCACAACCTTTGGTCTGATTACGTTTTTGCCGAAAACCTTTTCCATATAGTTTTTGAGCATAGCTTCTGCTATATCATAGTCGGCAATAAGACCGTGCTGAATAGGATGAATACACTCTAAAGTATCGGGAGTTCTGCCAAGGGTTTGCTTTGCCTTTTCACCGAAATATACGGGTGCATAGGTTTCGGCATCTACCGTTACAACACTCGGTGCGTTAAGCAAAATTTTAGAATCGGAATATATAACCGTTTTTGACGAACCTAAGTCAATTCCTATTGCGTTAGCCACTTCATTCACTCCTTTTTTCACGTTTAAAACCATTATATAAAAAAATATCGGATATTTCAACTAATTTTTATTACCAACAAGAGCGGTAAGGCAATATACTTCATCTGCTCCTGCCCTTAAAAGTTCCCTTGCGCACGCCTCAAGAGAAGCGCCGGTAGTTTTAATATCATCTATTAAAAGCACCCTTCCCTTTACGCTTTGCACACAGTGATAACTGTTATACGCATTAAAAAATCTTTCTTCTATAGAGCCTGTTTTATGCTGAGTTGAACTGAAAATATCTCTTTTAAGGGTTGCTTTTAAAGGTAATGACAGCATTTCCGCCACCTTTTCAGCCAAAACCTGCGCCTGATTGCATCCTCTTTTTAAAAACTTCGGAAAACTCATGGGAACGTAGGTCACAAGACTAAATTCCCTTTCCTCAGTTTTTTGAGCAAATCTTTTAACCATATGTTCGACGTAAAAATCTGCCAATATATTATTACTTTTAAATTTTATGGAATAAACACCCTTCTTTGCCGCTCCGTTATTAATAAAGGGCGCGGCAATAAAATTGAAATGATAAACAGAAAATTTACATTGACATTCCTTATCATAAAGTCCGCATTTTACACAAGCTTTTTCATTTGTAAATTCCATTTCATCATAACAGTCATCACAAATGACCTTTCCCTTTCTTACAGGACTTTTACAGTTAAAACAGTAAGAAGGAAGAAAATAATCCAACAAAGAATTTACCGCCCTATTTTCACTCATAGGACACCTTTAAAAACTCTTTTAAAAGAGTGTATCTAAGACTTTTTTTGTTATTTTCAGCCATAGAAAAGAATATTTTATCGTCTCCTATTGCTATAAGAAGTTTTTTTGCTCTGGTAACGGCAGTATATAAAAGATTTCTGTATTTAAGCTTAAAGGGAACATCAAGAAGCGGAAGTATAACGCAGTCGTATTCGCTACCCTGACTTTTATGTACCGTAACGGCATAGGCAAGTTCTATCTGGGAAAGCTCCTCGGTAAAATAGGTAACCGTTTTATCGTCAAATCTTACGGTTACGCTGTTCTGACGTTTATCTATTTTTTCAACAAAACCCACGTCTCCGTTAAATACGCCTGTCCCCTCTTCACCGTTATCCCTTTTCCAGCAAAGCTCGTAATTATTCTTTATCTGCATAACCTTGTCCTTTTCTCTCAGGAAAAAGCCCTTAAAGAAAATTTCGGGAGTATTTTTCCCCTTAGGATTAAGAAGGTCCTGAAGCACGTTATTAAGATTTATTGTGCCGAGCGCCATTTTTCTCGAAGGACAAAGCACCTGAATATCTTTAAACGGCTCAAAGCCGTAGGCATTAGGCAAACGTTCAAGGCAAAGGTCACAAAGGGTTTTAACCGTTTCGTCTGAGTTTATTCTTCTCATAAAAAAGAAATCGGAATCCTTAACGCTTATATCGGGATTTTCGCCTTCGATTATAGCGTGAGCGGTGCGTATAATAGCGCTTTCCTGAGCCTGACGGAAAACCTTATCAAGCCTTACCACATTAAATTTATCGCTGTCGATAATATCCCCAAGCACGTTACCTGCCGAAACACTGGGAAGCTGGTCGCTGTCCCCCACCAAAATCAATCTGCTGTTTAAAGGCAATGCTCTTAGCAAACTTTCAAAAAGAAGGGTATCCACCATAGAAACTTCGTCTAAAATCAGAACCTCGCACTCTAAGGGATTCCGCTCGTTACGGGCAAATCTCGGCTTTTCTTCGTCGGTCCACTCCACCTCTAAAAGTCTGTGCAAGGTTTTTGCTTCACAACCCGTAAGCTCACTCATACGCTTTGCCGCCCTTCCCGTAGGCGCAGCAAGTTCAATTTCCATATCCCTATGGCTGAACATTTCTATCATTGCTTTAAGGGTAGTGGTTTTTCCTGTACCGGGGCCGCCTGTAAGAAGTGTAATACTGTTTTCAAGAGAGGTCTTAACTGCTTTTTTTTGCTTTTCATCAAAGGTTATACCCATTGTTTTTTCAAGAAAACCTATTTCTCTGTCATCAACAAAGGCGTTTATATTTCTTGACGCCATAACAGTAAGCTTTGTAGCTATGTATTCTTCACCGTTATAAAAAGCAGGAAGAGCAATAAATTCCATATTTCCCACAAATTTAGAACGCAGTCTCAGTTCTTCAATAAGTCTGTCTATGGCTATATCAACAATATCCTTTGTTACGCCAAGCAGTTCAGCCGAAACGCTGACAAGCTTTTCTCTGGGCAGACAGGTATGTCCGTTATAGGAATTTTTACGCAGTACGTACTCTACCCCTGCGCACACCCTTAAAACGTCGTCATCAGCAATATTATAATACTGCGCAATATCCTCGGCTTTTTCAAAAGAAAAATCAATTCTTTCACCGCACAAAAGATAGGGATTGGTTTTTATTTTATTTACGGCATCTTTACCGAGAACCTTATAAGCTTTAATACTGTCCTCGGTAGAAATTTTAAATCGGGCAAGTAAAAGCATTACCTCCCTTACGCCGAACTGCTTTGCAAATTCCTCTCCTATAGTCTGCGCTTTAGCAAGAGAAATTCCGTTTATCTGAGCCAGTTTTTCGGGATTTTTTTCAAGAACCTCAAGGGTTTCATCCTTAAAGGTTTCAACTATTTTTCTTGCAGTTGACGGGCCTACACCCTTAATTGCGCCTGTAGAAAGATAACGAAGCAAGGAGGCAGAATCGGTGGGCATATTTTTCTCCATAGTCTCCACCTTGAATTGAGGGCCGTAAACGGCGTGAACTGTATAACGTCCGTAAAGGATAACATCATCACCGTGACTGATAAAAGGCATATTTCCGACAACGGTTATTTCTTCACCGCCTAAATTAAGCTGAGCGACAGTATAACCGTTTTGTTCATTATGATATGTAACTCTTTGTATAATTCCCTGAAGCTTTTCGGTTTGATTATCCACTTCGCTCATACTCTTCCTCCGTAAGTTTTTTTATTAGCGCCCCAAGCTTTTCCTCATTTACGCAATATATGTTTTCACTTTGTGATATGTAGGCGCAAGCTTTTTCGCTTATTTTTGAATTGGTTACGAAAATAATAAAATCGGCATAATCCTTTCCGAACCAACGGTATTTTTCGAATGCAAAAAGCAAATTTTCATCATTTTCATCGCCATCAATATTAACCACAGAAACGCTTACTCGTTTCTTCTTCGGGCGCACAAGAAAAAGCCACAGCTTTGCGCAAACACTACTGACACCGCAAACAGCAAAAAACAAAAAAATAATCAGAACTATAATTTCACTCATATTAGCACCTCTTTACATACTATGCTGTTTTAAGTGAAATGACAAAAGGGCTTTTATTAATTTTAAAAAGCCCTTTTTGTTATTTAGTTTTGATTTAAAGTAACCGTAACGTTACCCACTTCTTTTTTAAGATTAATTCCGTCAGGAACGGTAAGCTTAACTTCAAAGCTTAACTTTCCTGCCTTATATTCTCTGTAATCAATGGGAGTAAGTTTAATATTATCAAGGTCATCTACAATATCGGGGAGACCATATACCGTCACCTTAGCGAGAGATACACTCTTTACTTTTTCTTTTGCCGCCCCTTTTACATCCTCATTGCTAAAGGTAGGCTCTACCGAAACGGTTCTCTCTTTATAAACGGGAACGGTAACCTTTACAGTCTCAAAAGGCAAAGTATATTTTGAGTTAGCTAAAACCGTTCCGTTCTCATCATAAAGAACGATAACCGCATCTTCGGTTTTGCTTTCCTTAATGGTCTCGGTTGAATTAACAACCGCTTCCACCCTGCTGAGCAGCTTCATATCTGCTCTCGGTCCCTTTACCACAATTTTGGTAAATTCAGCAGAGTTTATAACAGGTTCGCCTTTAAAGAAACTTGTTTCCAGTTTAGAATTTAGCGTAACCCCATTAGCAACGGGAATAACATCAAATTCTTTGGTATCCACAAAGTCAAAGGTAACGTTCACCGTTTCAGGCGAAACCTTAAAGGTCACTCCGCTTTGGTTATCAGAGGTTTTGACACTCAGTGGAATATCATAAGTGCCTGCCCCTGTAACCTCACTCAAATCAGCCGTAATGATAATATCTGAAATATCTATAGCGCTGACAGATGAATTAGGGCCGTAAGCGGTAACGGTGGCATTTTTTTCATTTTTTATCTCTATAACCTCAAGTCCGCTATCTCCCGCAAAACTGCCTTCGGTAGTTATATTTATAGATATATTTCCAAAGGGTTTCTCAACTATTTCGGTCTGGTCAATGGTAATTGCAAGCCAGAATATAAAAGCAACAACCACAGCAAAAATCACGCTGAAGCGTTTATTCGAAAAGAGCTTTCTAAAGGAAAAGTTTTTATTTTTCATTCTTCTTTTCCTCCTCTTTCTTTACCGGCTTTATTCTGTCAATAAAGGACTTGATTTTAAAGAAGAGACCTTCTTCACTATGCTCTTGCTCATCAGAAAGCAAGGAACGGTAAAGCTCTTCACGAAGACGAATCTGGTCGTATCCTCGTTCAATTGTGCCGTTTTGAACAAGAGAAATTTTGCCTGTTTCTTCCGAAACAACAATAACAACAGCATCGGAAACCTCGCTCATACCTATAGCGGCACGGTGTCTTGTTCCAAGCTGTGAATTAAGATTGGAATTAGAGGTGAGAGGAAGTATGCAGCCTGCGGCATAAAGCTTTCCGTTTCGTATAATCAACGCACCGTCATGAAGAGGTGATTTGGGATAAAATATATTACCAACCATCTGGGAGGAGCTGTCTGCATTTATAACCGTTCCCGTATTTATTATATCGCCAAGAGAGGTAGTTCTTTCAAAAACGATAAGAGCGCCGATTTTTTGGTCGTGCATACTCTGAACAGCCATACAAATGCTGTCGATTGAAGATTTTAACTGTTCGTCGTCGGTTTTTCCCACAATTCCCAGCTGACCTAATTTACTTCTGCCTATTCTCTCAAGAGCACGTCTGATTTCGGGCTGGAAAATAACTGCAAGAGCAATAACGCCCCATTCCATAACCCTACGTAGTAACCAATGCACTGTATCAAGTCCGAACCAACTGGAAAGAAGATATGCGCCAAAAAGGATAATAAGGCCCTTTGCAAGCTGACCTCCACGGCTTTCCGTAAGGAACTGTATAGCCTTAAAAACGATGTAGGCAATTATGATAATATCAATGACGTCAAACACAGTTATAGAAGAAACCGCAAATATAAGCTGACTCCAAAGTGTTCTTATTGCATCAAAAACAGCGCTCACATCATCATTCCTTTCTTTTTACCACATTATATATCTATTCTAACATACAAAAACCTACTAATCAACCACTTTTTTAATAAATTTATATATATTTTTGTATATTTTTACTTAGCGATAGAAAACAATATTTTTTTGAGATATTCGATATCGTAAACGCAGTTTAAAATGCCGGGTGAAATTCGCACAGCTCCGCCGTCAATTGTGCCCAAAGCTTTGTGGGCAAGGGGCGCACAATGATAGCCGCCCCTTACTGCAATTGCCTTTGAATTTAGAAGCCCTGCTACCTCTTCGCTTGTTTTGGATTTTACGTTAAGAGCCACTATAGGAACAAAATCCTCGTCTTTATCACCTCTCAGTAATACCGAAATATTTTTACTATCTATTATATCCCTTACCAGCTTTTTGCAAAGAGCATTTTCGTGACGGTAAATATTATCTATTCCCTTACTTTTTATAAAGTCAATTCCTGCTCCTATTCCCATAATTCCGGGCAGGTTAACCGTTCCGCTTTCAAGCATTTCCGGAAGTTCTTTTGGCTGATAAAGGTTTAGCGAAGCAGTTCCCGTTCCGCCTTCTATAACGGTTTTTTCAATAGGTTTTCTTGCTATCAAAATACCTGTTCCCATCGGTGCTAAAAGCCCTTTATGTGAAGCAACACAAAGGAAATCTATTCCCATTTTTTCCATATCAATAGGTATTACTCCTGCTGTCTGAGCCGCATCTACACCAAAAAGAATATTATGCTTTTTGCAGATTTTACCAACCTTTTCAATGTCTATAATTTTTCCGCAAACGTTTGAAGCGTGGGTACAAAAAATCATTTTTGTATTAGGCTTAATAAGAGCCTCTATGCCTTCTTCAATATTTTCACTCAGCGCATCAAAAATATCAAGAGAAATAAAGCCTTCTTTAGCCATTTTGTAACAAGGTCTTGCCACGCAGTTATGCTCAAGATTTGATATTATAAGTCCGTCGCCTTTATTTAAAACACCCTTTAAAACATAATTGGTTGCCTGAGTGCAGTTAAGGGTAAATACCACCCCTAAAGGATTGCCACAGCCGAAAAAATCAGCAACCTTTTCTCTTACCGAATAAACCTTTTCGGCAGCCAGATTCGATAGACTATGTCCGCTTCTCCCCGGATTTGCACTGTAAAATTTAAGAGCTGTCTGAACAGCTTTAATTACGCCTTGAGGCTTAAAATCAGTTGTTGCCGCATTATCAAGATAAATCATTTTTTCACCCCCTCAATTCAAAAAAGGCAACGGACTTAAATACCCGTTGCCTTTCTGTTCCGCTGTCAGTCAAGCGGTATAATTTTAATTATTTTAACGTTTTCTTTTTTTAGTAGTCTTTCAATTTCCTCAATATTGCCTCCGGTAACTATTCCGTACCCGCATCCATAGTTTTCAGTTCCGTGTTTCATCCGCTGGGTTTCGGCTGATATTCCTCTTCTTTTTAGAATTTCCCGTCCTCTTATAGCGTGGGTTACTGTACCGGTAGCAACCACATACCTTTTCATTATTCCTCACGGTCCGTATATTTTTTATAGCTTTTAAAAGCTACATTATATACTATGCTCTTTTTCTTTCTCTGTTACCTTTTCCTCTGTATATTTATATATCACAGTTACAATCAGAGGCACTATGAACATTCCTGCAACCCCAAAGAATTTAAGTCCTAAAAACAGCGCCAAAAGTGTTAATAGAGGATGAAGTCCCACCTGTTTTCCCACAATTTTCGGTTCTAAAACGTTTCTTGTAATCAATACTGCCGCATAAAGCAATAAAAGACCTATAAAAAGCCACGTATCCCCTTTTAATATGGAAACTAAAGCCCAAGGAATAAGAACGGCGCCGCTTCCAAAAACAGGAAGAAGGTCAATTATAGCCGTAATAAAAGCAATTTTTATGGCGCCTTTTACCCCTATTATAAAAAAGCCTACCGTTAAAACAATAAAGGCAATTAAAGATAAAAGCACATAACCCTTTAGTATTTTAAATACATTTTCATAAATAATGGTTTTAACCTTTTTAAGCGTTTCAATGCGTTTTTCATTAAGCGTATAACGAAGTATTTTCTTAAAAACGCAAAAATCCTTTGCTATAAAGCATCCGCTTATTATGGTTACCAATAAGCCGAATATAAAGGACGGGGCTTTTCTTATTAAAGCCGCAATAAAATCCGAAATCATTTCTATTGCTTTACCGCCCAATGAGGTAAGGGACTGCCCTGTAATGTTTCCTATAGCAGAAGAATTTTCAAAGCCGAATCTTTTAAACAGATTTTCGATTTTTTCTACCGCATCATTCATAAAAGCAGAAAAGCTTTCGGTGTAATCGGGCAATTTTTCATAAAGCTTTACAAGTCCCCCGTAAAGTCTGCTACCGAAAAAAACAAACATAAAAAGCAGTATAATATATATGCCTACCACCATTAAAAGCGCAACTGTACCCTGTTTTAGTTTAACCCTTTGGCTTACGTATAAAGCAGGTTTTTGCACAATTACCGCAAGTATTGCTCCAATAATAAAGGGCAGTAATACTCCAAGACAAAGTTTTAAGGTGACAATAAGCAAAAGTCCTATTATAGAAAGATATGCCACCAACAGCAAAAACTTTTTCTTCTTTTCGTTTTCCGTAAAAATCCCACTTTCTGTTGATTTTTATGTAAAAATGATATATAATGATAAAAAATGTATTTGGGTGGTGGACACAATAAAGGAATACGATATGCTTTTAGTTAATGCTTCGGCTTTGCCTGATGTATTTTCAAAGGTTTTATATGCAAAGGAATTGCTTGAAGAAGGCGCCGTTTCCAGCATCAGCGCCGCTGTGCAAAAGGCTCAAATTTCCCGAAGCGCTTTTTATAAATATAAGGATCAGGTGTTTGTCTATCATAAACAAGACACCAAAAACACCGTAACAATAAGCGCACATTTAAGTGACCGTGCAGGTGTATTTTCTGCACTTACAGCCCGTTTATTCGAAAAAGGTGCAAATATTCTTACCATCAATCAAAACCATCCCGTTGACTCGGTTGCCGCTGTTACCATTTCTCTTCGTACCGATAATATTATAGTACCCTTAGAAGAGCTGGTTAACCATTTAAGAAAAATTGACGGAGTTATTTCGGTAAAAATAATTTAATTTGCTCCAAAATCAAATATATCCTCTGTGGCATCTGTACCCGCTTCTAGAACATTGGTATATGCATCGGGGGTAATTCCTACTATAACCGTCTCGGCTGCAATAACGCTTGTGTTTACCGAAAACGTTGACCTGTACCACGGAATGATGGTCTGTCCGTTCATTTTCACGTTTATATGTATCTGATGAAGCACTTGATTTATTCCTGCGCTGTAAAATTTGCTTTCAAAATCCGCAATAACGGTTGTGGTAACCTGCATTTTAAATTTTATTTCAGGACCTCTGCCAAGGGTATATTCGTTGCCGATTATTGTACCAAAGGGAATTGACAGAGTATATTTTTCTTTTTGGGAAATTTTTTCGGCTACTCGAACGGATATGTTTGATTTTATATAATTAATTTTTGCCGCATTTACCTGAAGTGAGGTTACCTGCCCGTTTGCATCCCTCGATAATGTTACTAAATCGTTATAGGATATATTTTCTTGTGCGAAGATATCTGAAACCGTCTTATCCACTAGACTTATCATTAACGTCTCGCCCATTGATGCGCTGTAGTCGGTTATAATGGGCCTCATTTTTCTGTCTAAACCTACAAAAAGCATAAGCAGAACAAGAATAAGGGACAAAAAAATACATATAAAACGAAAATATTTTCGCTTATTTATAAGCATAAAAAAACACCTGCCCTTCCGTACATTATACGGAAGAAGCAGGTTTTCTGTTTATATTAGCCGTGAATTTTTTCCTGAACACAGTATTTGATTATGTGAGCTACGTTTTCATAACCGATTTTACTGTCAATACATAAATCATAGGAACGGGCATCGCCCCATTTGTTATCAGAGAAATAGTTGTGATAACTTGCACGTTTTTTGTCAGACTTCTTAACCATATCAACAGCCTTGTCAAAGGAAATGTTTTCATATTCCATAACACGCTTGGCTCTCTGCTTAATGTCAGCGTGAATAAATACGGAAAGAAGATTATCGCTGTCCTGTAAAATACTGTCGGCGCATCTGCCTACAATAATGCAAGACTCCTTCTCAGCAATTTCTCTTATAATTTCAGCCTGTACGGCAAAAACCTTGTCAACCAACGGAAGATTAGGCACACCGCTTAATACACTTTCATAAGAATATGCGCCTAAAGACAAGGAATAGAGAAAACTGTTGGTGGGCTTTTCATCATAATCCTTTAAAATATCAGCACTAAGTCCGCTGTTTTTTGCGGCAAGGTCAAGAAGTTCTTTATCGTAAACCTTCACCCCAAGGTCAGCACCAAGCATTTTAGCAATAGCGTGACCGCCGCTACCAAATTCTCTACCGATAGTAATCACAAAATTATTGTTTGCCATACAAACACCCCTTACATATATTTCCTTACGATTTTATTATATCAAAATATTTCTAAAAAATCAACGAGTATTTCTTGACATAATCATAAAAATATTATAGAATATTAAGGCACACAAAAATATATGTGTCAAAAACACAAAATATGCGGGTGTGGCGGAATTGGCAGACGCACTAGCCTTAGGAGCTAGCGGATCACCGTGCAGGTTCAAGTCCTGTCACCCGCACCATCTTATGAGGTCCTCAAAGCCTTTGTTTATAAGGCTTTGGGGATTTTTCTTTTTTGTCTTTGGTGCATTTGGGGGCTTATTTGGGGCTTATTGAGCTAAAAAACAACCGAAATCACTACTTTTGTAGCAATTTCGGTTGTTTCAGTTTTTAAAATTTCCGGTTAACTTACTGATATGATAACCACATTACCGGACGAATACCAATATTTTGAGAACTGGAATGATTATAATAGAAACACCCCTTATTATCAATCCTACAAAATCCGGACCCATCACTGGGTGTATCGCGTGTTACCCAATCCACAGAGGTACCGTTATATCTTTTAGCCACTCTGCCACTATCAGCGTAGGCAAAACCTTGTGTGCTTATTCCGTATGCCTGCAGTTCATTAAAAGAAGGTATGTAGACCTTATCTTCAGTCGGGTCATAAGCTTTTTTTGTCATTATATCAATATAACAAATGTTGTCAGCGCGTGTCGTTAATATTCTTTGATATTCTTCACTATTAAAAGCCGTAGATGTAAAATCGTTATACAACCAAGACCTCAACTGAGATTTCGCCCATATATCATCTCTATAAAAATTGCCTTCTGCAACAACATATTTGCTGATAACAAAGACTCTGCCCTGTTTTTTATCCAGCACAATCCATTCTAATTCCTCCTTACCAGGAGCAGTAGTATCAATATCATACGAACCGAAAGTAATGGTTGAACCTACTGTTGTTTGAGACAAAATTGAATCAATTGACGGCACAGTATTTGCGCTAATGTCATCTGAATTCTGATTTCCATTTGTTGTATTGTCAGAACAACCAACAAATACCAAACATAAAGTCATAGCCAAAAGAAAAGCAACTATTTTTCTCAACATATTCAAATCCCCTTATAATTTTAAGAATCACTTCACCGCAACCATAATGTATTTTGCGGCCCTATGTACATCGTTACGCAATATCAAACCATCCAACCGGTTTTTAAATCTTTGCAGTTGATAATGCTAACATTACTCTTTCCGTACTTGTCCTTGATTTGCTCTTTAGCTTCAAAACCACTAACAGCTCTGACTACTTCTTCAACAGTTTTTCTGTTAAGAGTAAATCTTACAAGAAATTCATGCATAATTTAATCTCCTTTCTATTGTTATAAGCATTATGTTAGTTCAATACTCACAACAAAATATTTTATTACGCCCCGGACAAAACGATTAATAGCAATATAATTACAGTATATATAACAAATCCGACAACGCCTCTTTTCAAGCCTTTTTTCGCACACTCAGAAAGTTCTCCATCATTTTCTTCTTTTGCTTTTTTTACGAAGCACAGTGTGAAAATACCAACCCAAAAAGTAAACGGAGTCAAACCGAATATGCCAAACATATTCATCCAATATTCGGCCCCTTGTGGCGCAGTTTGTTCCTGTCGTGATACTCCATTGTAATCGACGTTTGTATTTATAGAATTACTTATTTCATATTTTTCAACAGCCGCCTTAGCTTCTGGCAATCCTGCACCGGTAGTTTCACGATAAAGTTTTATCGCTGCTAATTTTTGACCGTTATTAACAAGCGTTTTAATTGTTTCAATAAAGTTAATATTTTCATCACCTGTCGAAGTGCCTGAAATCTGCTCCGCTTCTGAAGGTATATAATCACTAAATATATCAGACTTATCTTCAACAATGCCGTGTACCTTATCCCAAGTTTGCATTGTATTAATCAAAGGTTTAACTACTTGATGAAAAAAGCTGTAAGGACTAAGCTTTAAAAATTCCGCATAAGACATTTGAATCACCGCAAAATTAGGTTCTATATCAGATGTATAACCACCGCCATCCAATATAATATCAACAGAAAACTTGACCGTGTTGGGTATATTAATATTCTCTCTTATATCCGCTAAATTTGCGGTAATCTGCATTCTTACATCAGAGTTTTCATAATCCTGCCTAGGATAACAGGCTCTAACCATCGGTTTAGTTGTTGTAGTCAACGCTCTTTGTAAAGCTTCTTGCACCTCATGTATTTCAGGCAATTCACCATCAGATAAAAAAGTTTTTCCATTTCCCATAATCTATGTACTCCTTATAGTTATTTTATCATTCCTCTATCACGGCGCCATTTGTATTCTTCGGTACCATTCATACCGGAACCTGGTACTCGGGTAGTTCTGAAAGAATGAGAATATGCATCACCGTACATTCTTTTCACATATTCCTGCGCTTCATTAGGCGTATGAGCCCATACCTCTGTTTTAACTGCAGTATGATTTACTACACTCTCAACAATATATTTGTCAGCCATCAATTTCACCTCTCAATAAATATTTTTTATAATTATAACGCACTTCGCTTCTTTTGTCCACTATTTTGTAATAAATGTTATCCAATAGTCAACATTTTAATAGTAAAATATTGTTGACTGATATTGGAAAGTGGGTACAAATAAAGTGAACTTTGGTGAAAGATTAAAAATGCTCCGAACCGGACAAAAATTATCACAGCGGGAATTAGCCGAAAGGTTAGGAGTTGCAAAGTCTGTTATCTCATATTATGAGTCGGGAGACAGATTCCCTTCCTACGACGTTTTAATTAAAATGGCGCATTTATTCCACGTTACAACCGACTATCTTCTTGATATGGAAAAGGTTCGTATGCTTGATGTTTCAAACCTTTCTGAAGAAGAGATTGATGTTGTTATAAATGTGATAAAAGCCCTTGAAAATAAAAAGTAATTTTCTTTATAAATAGTTTAGCATAACGGGTAAGAAAATTTCTTCCCACACAAAAAAATTAACCGATAGATTTTGCAAAATTGCATTATCTATCGGTTTTTATTTTATAGAATTATTTAAAATATTAAGAGAAAATATGATAATTTCCTAAATATAATTATGGGAGGTGAATAATA
>JAZSPU010000043.1:0-56269 GCA_045537575.1 Acutalibacteraceae bacterium | reverse complement strand
GCCGTTAAATTTGTTGATGACACAAAGCCGCCTGTGATTACCCTTAAGGGTGATAAATTTGTACTGCTGAATCCCGGAGAAAGTTATACCGATCCCGGCGCTTCGGCAAAGGATGACCGCGACGGTGATATAAGTAATCTTATAACCAACAGCGGTATGCCTGATATATCAAAAAAAGGCAGTTACGAAATAACCTACACCGTAACCGATAAGGGTGGAAACAAGACTACTGCCGTAAGATATATTGTAGTAACCCCCAAACGAAACGAAACTAATCCCGGTCAAAAGGTTATTTATCTGACCTTTGATGACGGCCCCTCCTCTAACACCCCTTACATTCTTGATATTTTAAAAACCTATAACGTAAAGGCAACCTTCTTTGTAACGGGACAGCATACGGGTAGTCTTCCTCTTATTGAAAGAATACATAAAGAAGGCCACACGGTAGCAGCCCACACTTTTTCGCACAAATGGGAAATATACAAAAGTGTTGATTCTTATTTTGCCGACCTTGACAGCATAAATTCCATTATAGCAAAATACACGGGCAGTCCTTCAACCCTTATACGATTCCCCGGCGGCTCTTCAAACAGAGTCAGCGCAAACTACAAAAAGGGTGTTATGACCGATATTGCCGCGCAATGTTATGCCAGAGGTTACGTATATTTCGACTGGAATATTGATTCGATGGATACATCCACTTCCGATCCTGCAAAAATAGTTTATAATATTACAAGCCGTTTAGGCAACGGATATTATAACGTTTTAATGCATGACACAAAGACGGTACACCGTCAGGCTCTGCCTCAGGTTATCCGCTACGGTCTTGAAAACGGATACAAGTTCCTTCCCCTTGATACCACCAGCCCAGCGCCTCACCACAGTATAAGAAACTAAAAAATTGCAGAGAACCTTTTGTTCTCTGCAATTTTCATTAGGCAAGTTTTCTCTTAGCAATTTTTAAAATTTTATAAAGAGGGAAAAACATAAAAGCGGATATGACGGCATTGCCTATGCAATGAAGAATATCAAAGGTAAAGCCCGAAACTATCCAAGCCACAGCGCCCTCGCTTCCTAAGGTTAAAAAATAGGGAATGCTGCAAATTGTTCCATAGCAAATACCGAAAATCGATGCCAAAAACGTCCACAAAACAGTTATTAGTACGGGGGATAATTTACCCGTTTTGGCTTCGATTAATTTATGTAACGGCAAAAAGCAAAGCGCTATTAATATAAGAACCGCCCACACGTAAAGGTACATCATATTCCAAAGGTGAAACCCGTGAAGAAGTATTTGTATAAGGGAAAAAACGTATGCGGGAAGTAATGCTTTAATACCCAAAACACAGGTTAAGGCTATAAGCATAACCGTTACGGGTTCAATATTGGGCAGAACGTTCATTATCTCTTTAAAGGCGATAAGCAGCGCCGAATAAACTCCCAAAAAAGCAAGTTCCTTTAAGGATATGCCTTTACTTTGTGTAGGTTGCTTCATAGGTTTCTCCGTCTTGAATTTTTATATCGTTAAGACCGAAATTAAGCATTTCGCCGCCCTTGGTTATGCACCACCAAGCGCCGTCTTTAGAGAAGTCTGTGGTGACACCGTCTATAGTGGTATATAGACCGCTTTTTTCATACTCTATAAGCTTTGCTTCAACGAGTGCCTCGGCAAGAGTCGTCTTTTCGGTTTTAAGCTCAACCGTTTTTTCGCTTTTATCTTCAAAAACGATTTTAAAGGTTACGGTTTTTTGAGACTGAGAAAGCGAAGAGCCTATATCATTAACAGGCTTTTCCTTGCATCCCGCAAGATTAAAAAAAGTAAATACTAAGGTTGCGGCGGCAAGTAAAGCTATACTTTTTTTAAGAAAACTTTTTAAACTTATTTTGTTTTTCATAAAAAAACTCCTTTTATTTTGTACTTACGTCACACCGTACAAAGTAAAAAGAGAGC
The DNA here is from genome assembly GCA_045537575.1 of Acutalibacteraceae bacterium. Taxonomy (GTDB): domain Bacteria; phylum Bacillota; class Clostridia; order Oscillospirales; family Acutalibacteraceae; genus SIG607. The sequence continues at coordinate 54,318 of JAZSPU010000043.1, read as the reverse complement.
AATGGAAAACAACCTGCCTTCCGCCGAAAGCAAGATTTTTTCACAAAGCCGTCATCCTCGTGACACTTTGCACAGCACCTTACAGCAGGTATTCCGACTTAGAGACATTTTTTGTTGCCGCGCCTTCCCATATTTCTACAGTGACCTAAAGCGGCATTTAACTCATTACGGCGACGGGATCGTGAGGGAATTGCACCCTGCTTCCCTTTTAATTCTTTTATAAAAAAGAAACTATAAAGCTAACGCAAAAATATTTTAGCACAACGAAAAACAAAAAGCAACTTATTTAAAAATAAGTTGCTTTTCCTTTTAATTAATATCTACCACCAATGGTGTTTTCGGGATAGAACACTTTAGAAGTTCCGTTAGCCTGTTTTTCGGGCCAAGCGGTTATAAGCTGAGAGTTTTTAGCATCGGTCTGATAGAGACGGATGTAGTCAATTCTGTGCTCATAGTAGTTGTCGTGAGTATCCTTACTATAGGTATAGCCATAGGTAGGTGAACCCATAGCGCAGGAAGAGATAAGGTAGTTCATAAGACAATGAACAGATACGGATTCATGGTTAGTGTACTGATAATTCATAAACACTTTACCATCAAAAGCGAATTTGATACACTCATCATCCCAGTAGAAAGAGTACATATGGTAATCATCGGGAAGAAGGTCTCCGTATTTTTCTTGGTTGTAAACCATATACATACTGTTCTCGCTACCCTTTTTATAAAGGTTATTACCGCCAAGACCTGCGTGACCGCCTGCAGAATTACTTGAGCCATCAGAGTTATGTGCCGCCCACCACCAGTGAACAGTAGAACCATATTCATGAGGACGGCTGTAGTTTTCAAGAATATCTATTTCGGTCATACATACTCTATCGTTTTCAGTGCCGCCGAAACGCTTTATAAACTCAGGGTTACTTGTACCCGCACCATTTGCCCAATAGGTTGTATAGGCAGGCTCGGGAGCAAGTTTTGAGTAAATATCCAACATACCGTACTTAAAGGTCATAGTATAGTAGGTGGAAATCTGAGAGGAAATAAAATCAATATCATTTACACGACGGGTTCCGCAAACAAGTTCACCGCCGGTTTGATGGATAAGACCGTTCTTTTCGCTACCCGTATATTTTGAATTACCGCCTACAGATACATTATAGAAGGTACCGCCAAGGCAAGAAGCACTGGTTTCATTAGCCTTGCCGTTATAATCGCTCCATTTTGTAAGGTCGATAGTAGAACCTTCAAATTCATCGTTCCAGTTAAGAGTGAAGGTGCCTTTTTCAGCAGCATCGTACTTACCGTTAACGGTATAGCCGTCTGCCCAGTTAATACCAACCTCTTTACCTTCATTTGCTTTAATTTCGTCAAGCAAAGCCTTGAAGCCGCGCCAGGTTGCAAGGTCGCTTCCGCCCTTTACAACAAGCTTTTTGCCAACAACCTTGATTACGTAGTTTTCGCCTTCTACTGTTACGCCCTTACTTGCAGGTCTGTCGCAGTCGCCTACAAGAATTTCATATTCTGCTTCGGCATCCATATCCTCAGCCTCTTTTATCATATAGCCGAGGTTATCGTAAAATTCAATATATTCATCAACGATAAGACCGTGAAGCATAGAGGTTTTTCTTGGAAGCACTACTGTAAAATCACTTAGGCTAACACCTGCAACAGTATTATTAAGAGCAGCAGTTTCGGGAGCATAAATAAATTCATAGTTCTTTCTGAGCTTGGACCAGTCTTCCTTGCTGTTACAGAAGTTCATTATGAACCATTCATACGCCTTGGTTAGCATTACATTAGTAACAGCCTGAATACAAATTTTATCGTCAATAACCGCTACGATAAAGTCGGAAGCACAGTTAACGCGATTATCAATAAGTCTTTGTTTGGCAATACCGCTTTCCTCACGGTTGGTATCGCCTACAAGAATTTCATAGTTGCCGTCAAAATCATCATAGCCAACGTCTTTTTTGATATTGACTTTACAGTCATCAAAGGTTTCCTTTAATTTAAGACGAATTTCCTTTGCGCCAAGTTCTGCCTCTGCAGTAGCATTAAAGCTACGTGTAACGGTATAAACAAACTCGCCTTCGTCACTAATACTTGCAGGAACCTTTGCGCCCGCGCAAGCAGAAAGGCTTGCGACCATAACTACTGCTAATATTAAACAAAGTATGCTTCTAATTTTAGTTTTCATTTAAAGTCGCCCCTTTCTTACGCTTTTTTCTTTTTGAAAACGACAAGGATAAGCACAACCGCTACAGCAATAACAAGTACGCCAGCCGCTATGCCCACAAAGAGCCACGGGAAGCTGTTTGCACTTAAGGAGTCGTCGATAATTGTGGATACGTCGATATTGTTTCTATCCAGCTTTACAAGGTTACCGTTTTCATCGCGTTTTGCCGCAATATACTCGGTAAACTGAACAGGCTCGCTCAAAGGAGTCTTTTCATCAACAAGGGTAAACTTGAAGTCATCCATAAAGAGCTCAACGTAACCGGGAGTCTGAACGGTAACAAATGCTTCAACCGAGTTAAAGGTATAGGAAACCTCGTGCCACTGACCGTCAGCCAAATCAGCTATAGCAATTACTGGGTAGTAATCACCTGTTGTTGTCCAAGCGTACTGGAAGCTACGGCTGGATACAAGCTTAACGGCGCCATCGGTATGGAAGTGTTTGCCCATCTTAACCTTGAAGGTAACGGTGTAACGCTCACCTTCGGCAATCTGATTACCAAGAGTCAAGATAACAGCGTTTTCTTTATACATTGATTCGCCTTTTCTATGAAGCGAATATTTACCGCTTGTTACGTTTTCTTTAGAGTTGCCCTCTTTTTCGCTGTCATATACTTCATAGTCGAAGTCGTGGATAGTGTAACCTAGTCCCTTGCCGTAAGCCTTCTCATAGAAGCCTTCATCAAAGTTTTCGTTAATCTCATAATCGAGGAAACGAGCAAATAAGGTTTCACTTGCTTCGCCGAATACCATATTGGTTCTTTCTTTTCCAAGGAAGTTGCCGTTTGCGTCCTTTGTGAAGTAGCCCTTGAAGAACTTTCCTTCTTTTTCAAGCACTTCGGGAACCTTATCTGCATAGCTCTGACCGGGTTTGCCGATTAAATAGTCGGGACAGCCCTTAACCCCTTCGGTCTGGAAGGAAACTGCAACCTTGCCCTTAGGCACAGCAGTAATAGCTATATCATCAAAGTAAATTTCCCAACCCTTACCGGAGGAAAGGAAGCAATAAAGCTGAGTAAATAAATCGGTACCGTCCTCATTTTTAGAAAGCTTAGTGGTATCAAGCACAAAGGTCATAGTCTGCCATTTGCCCTTTTGCTCTTTTGCCTGTTCGGCGGTAATCATAAAGGTAGGAGTAAGTCCCGTACTGCCGTTGGTAATGGCAATATAGTAGTTATTGGCGTAGGCAGCCACAAAACGAACGCCTAAGTTAACGTCGCTATATTCCTTAATATAGTAATTAAGCTTTAAGATATAGCTTCCGCCGGTTTTAAGATTATAGAACACACCGCCGTCTTCAAGAGCAAATACGCCGCCTTCACCTTCGGGATCGTCTTTGCCAAAGGCCATTGAATACTTGCCCGATTTCTTAATATTAGTAGCAAGTACACCTCTGTCATGGGTATAGTTTACGCCTTCCTTACAGGTGTAATCTTCAAAGGAGTAAACGTATGTAGAAGCTTCTGTCCATTTTGCATATACAACAACAGCGGTGTCAGCCTCAAAGGTCTTAAGGTCGAACTTGTTCTTTAATTCGGGATCGCTGTACCAGCCTGCAAAGTCATAACCTACACGCGCAGGAATGGTAGCGGGATATTCTATCTTATCGCCAACCTTACCCTGAGAGAAGGCAGCGAAGGTCACGCCGTCGAAGAATACGTAAGGAGGCTCTTCAACCTTTTCAATAAGCACGTTATCTATAAGCACGTCGATATATTCGCCTGCTTTATAGGTCTGACCTGAGAAAGCAAGATAAAGGTCGGTAGTAATTCCGCCATAGGATTCATCACTGCGAACGTCAGCGCGGAAATAACATTCATTAGTCTGCCAACCCTTTGTTCCGCCAACGGGAATATCAATTTTAGTGTAAGAGTAGCTATGGGTAATAGCCCACCAGATATTATCGCTGTCTGCTAAGGATACTGATAGAGTTAAAGGAACGCTCTGCTTAGAAGATACCTTGTAGTCATACTTAACTCTATAAACAGCACCGTCTTCAATATCTTTTGCAACGCGGAAGCGCTGAGCGGTACCTACGTTTGACGTATCGGTTACCTTACGATCCACAAACCAACGCATTGCATAATCGTCGCCGTTACCAATGCCTTCTTGGGTTATACGGTTTATGTTAGGATCCTTCCAATTATCGCTTTCAAAGGGATATTCTCTAAAGGTCATAGCCGCTGCAGCCCATTTTGCATAAACAACGGTAAAGTCTTGGGTGAATTTTGTTTCGGTAAAGCGGGTAGTATAGTCTGAATCGGTGTACCAGCCAAGGAACTTAGCGCCGTCGGGATGGGTAACTGTGGGGAATTTAATTTCATCGCCGAGTTCACCCTCTGCAAAGCTTCCTGCTCTGTCATTTTGTCCGTCAAAGAAAACAACCGGCTTATCTGCTTCTTCAACCAAAACGTTATCTATGTAAACGCTTATCTTTTCGCCTGCTTTATAGTTTTGTCCGTTAAAGCTCAAAACCAAATCGTCTGCAAAGCCTCCGTAGCTTTCGTCTGATTGTACGTTAGCTAAAAATACTACTTCAACAGTTTGCCAAAGGTTTGCCTCGCCGTTGGTGATTTTAGTATCGGTGTAAGCGTAACTATAGCTAATAGGCCACCAGATATTTGCTTGATCCACAGATCTTATTGAAATGGACAAGGGTAGGTTATTTGCAGAATCAACCTTATAGTCATAACGTACTTTATAAATTTCGCCGTTTTTAATACCTTCTGCAATAAGTAGTCCGCTGGGGGTACCAATATTTGTATTTTCTTTACGGTCAACAACAAAATGCATTGCATAGTCGTCGCCGTTACCAATACCCTTTTCGTTTACGCGTGTAATTCCGGGGTCATTTGCCTTTGAGCCTTCGTAAAGATACTCTTCAAAGGTCATTGCAAAAGCGCCCCACTTAACGTAAAGGGTTATGGGATGTCTATCGTAAACTTCCTGCTCAAATGGAACAGTAAGCTCTTTATCAAGGTAGAAGCCCTTGAAGGGAGCACCGTCGGGATGAGTAAGCTCGGGTAAAACGATTTTATCACCGCGATTGCCCTTAGCATAAACCACCTTATCGCTAACGCCTGTATTAATTGTTGCTACAGTTTCATAGGGCTGAGCATAGGCTTTAATTTCTACGTTATCAATGTAAAGTATAGTTTCAACGTTTGCGGTATTGCCTATCATCAAGAATATTTCATCAGAAGCAGGAGCCGCATAGTCTGTGGTAAACTGGAAGGAATATTTATGCCATTTACCGTCTGTCTCAAGAGTTACGGTTTCGGAATTAGAATATGTCTTTGAATGTGCCCAGATATTATCCCAGTCAGCCGAAGCAGTTAGGAATTTAACAGGAGCAGAAGCCTTTTCGGCAAGATAGTTAAGGGTAACTACATAAACAGTATTATTCTCCAGCCCGTCACCCAGATTAAAGATATTGTCATTTGCTGAAGCCCAACGGGAAGTATCGTAGTAGTTCTCGTTATTTTTGTCATCTATCTGAACGGGATTCCAATGGTATTTTATAGCATAGCCGCTACCGTCCATAGTAACGTTGCTCTGCTTAGCCATTGTGGGAGCAAAATGGTATCTGTTTGACTTATAATTTTGTCCGTTAGCATCGGTTTTAACGGTATAAGCATCTCTTGTGTAGTTCTCAAAATCCTGAGTTAATCCGGCAATTTCGCCTTTAAAATAAGCGTAAATTGTTTCGTTTGCATAACTGAATTTGCCCGAGGTATGCGCAATGGTACCTGCTTCATCCTTGTACCAGCCCATAAACCAAGCTTTATCTTCGGGGTCAACGGGGTCTTTGGGATATTCAAAGCTATCCCCCGGCACGCCTGTAATTTTGCTTTCGCTACCGTCAAGAAGGTTTTTGAAGGTAACAACTACGGGAGCATCCCAACGGGAATAAACGTAGGTGTCTTCTCCCTTTACAAAAGCGATTTTTTCGATTTTTTCGGTACGCGCTTCATCCTTGCACCAGCCCTCGAATTTGTGGGTAGCTTCATTTGCGCGGTCACTTACATCAAATTTAGTAAGGTCAAGCTCTTCGCCGTCTTTACCGATAAAATATTCCTTTGTGTCGGAATATTCATCATAAAGAGTAATTATGCCCGAATTTGCGCCGATTTTGGTAATAGAGACGTCATCTATTTCACAAGCGCCGCCATGATAGTTATCAGTATAAAAACCAATTGCATTATCATTTTTAAAGGATGCGGGAGTGTTTATGAAATAGGTTACAGTATGCCATGTTTCGCCGCAGGGATACTCGGTAGCAGCACCGTCAGTATCGTAAAGAACGAATTTATTACTGTCGATAAGGGAAGTCATTACAGGGATTTTGCTGTTTTCGTCCACAGAGTTAATGTAGCTTGAAGCAGGCGCCCAACTGGAAGTAGGATAATAAATCATATTATACGCCAAGCCCAAGGATGCGGTAGCTGTAGTAGAGCTACCCGTAACGGTAACAGGGGAAGAAAGCACACGAATCTTAAAGGATACCATATATTTGGTAGAGCCTTCCAGCGCATAAAAACCGTAGGTTCCGTCTGCCTTTTTGGTATGAAGACGGTAACCGCCGCCTGTTGACCATGACTGACTTGCATCCTTTTTAGAAGCATCAAGTACGGTATTGGTTTTATCGCCGTCGGTATATTGATTTACCTTCCAGCCCCAACCGAAATAGCCGATACCTGCCTCACCCTTTGCCTGAGCTTCGTTAGCGGCAGAGTCGGTAACGGTGTTTTCAAAGTCAAAGAGGACAGCCTCGTCATCTTTAATATCAACAGAATTAACAGGACCTGCCGCGCTTATTACCATAGGCACGTAAATTGCGCTAACAAGCAGTACGAGAGCACAAAAAGCTCCGATTACTCTGTTGATGCCTTTTCTATACATATTTCGCATAGATATTCTCCTTTTTGGGCATAAATTTTTGGGTTAGGGGCACTTAGCCCCACTAGTACATTATCTTAGTTTACATTTTACTAAAGGGCTAATTATTTGTCAATACTGTCAGCAAATTTCCTTACAAAAATACACTTATTTCTTACAAAAATGCAGTGTTTTATTTCTGTTTATCCAAATGTTTACATAAGCAGTAGCTAAAATTAATAGGTTGACAGTTCCCCTTTGTAAAATTATACCATATAATCTTAATTTTAATAAGTCTTACGTCGGGACATTTTATTATTCACAAAAGACTTTATGGTGATAATTATACAATTCTAATTTACCAAATAAAAATCGTTTTGACAATGTGTTTTTGAACCGATTTGTGCAATTCGGAAATAAAAATTTTAAGCGCTGAAAACAAAAAAATTGCTCACACTTTAAGTGTGAGCAATTTAAGTTTTAATTAATAGCGGTTAGCGAGTGAATTTTCGGGATAGCGGATTACAGGTGTTCCGTTTTCCTGTTTTTCAGGCCAAGCAGTAACCATCTGAGAGTTTACAGCATCGGTCTGATAGATACGGATGTAATCCATTCTGTGCTCATAGTAGTCTTCATGCTCATCCTTACTATAGGTATAACCATAAGTGGGGGAACCCATAGCGCAGGAAGAAATGAAGTAATTCATAAGACAGTGAACAGATACGGATTCGTGGTCCTTATATTCATAATTCATAAATATTTTACCGTCGAATGCCCATTTAATGCTCTTGTCATCCCAGTAGAATGAATACATATGGTAATCATCGGGAAGAAGGTCGCCGTATTTTTCCTGATTGTATTCAAGATAAGCGGAGTTTTCGGTACCTCTCTTAAAGATAGCGTTACCGCCAAGGCCCTTATGACCGTTAGTACCGGTATTAGGGGTACCGTCGGCGTTGTATGCAGCCCACCACCAGTGAACTGTGGAGCCGTATTCGTGAGGACGGCTGTAGTTTTCGAGAATATCGATTTCGGTCATACATACACGGTTCTGTTCAATACCGCCGAAACGTTTCATAAATTCTTCGGTGCCAACAGATGCACCGTTTGCCCAATAGGTAGTGTAGGCAGGATCGGGAGCAAGCTTAGCATAGATGTCCATTACACCGTATTTCCAGGTCATTGTCCAGTAGGTAGAAATCTGAGAGGTGATAAAGTCGATGTCATTTACACGCTTCGTACCGCAAACAAGCTCACCGTCGGTCTGATGAATAAGACCTCTTTTATCGCTGCCTTCGTAAGCTGACTCGCCTCTTACATTTACATGATAGAACTTACCACCAAGACAGGAAGCAGATACTTCTGTCTGACCGGAACGATAGTCACTCCATTTAGTAAGGTCAATAGTAGAGCCTTCAAATTCATCATTCCAGTTAAGAGTAAAGGTGCCCTTTTCTGCTGCGTCATATTTACCGTTAATTGTATAGCCGTCAGCCCAGTTGATACCAACCTCTTTACCTTCGTTAGCCTTTACTTCTTCGAAGAGAGCTTTGAAGCCGCGCCAGGTTGCAAGGTCGCTGCCGCCCTTAACAACAAGCTTTTTGCCAACCACCTTGATTACGTAGTTGTCGCCTTCAACTGTTACTCCCTTACTTGCAGGTCTATCGCAGTCGCCGATAAGAATTTCATATTCATCTTCGGCATCCATATCCTCTGCTTCTTTTAAAATATAGTCATGCTGATCGTAATATTTAATATACTCGTCAACAATAAGACCGTGAAGCATAGAGGTTTTTCTGGGAAGAACTATAGTGAATTTACTAAGGTCCGCACCTGCTACAGTGTTGTTAAGAGCAGGGCTTTCGGGAGCATAAATGAATTCGTAGTTCTTTTTAAGCTTTGCCCAATCCTCAGGAGTCTGACAGAAGTTAGTCATAAACCATTCGGCTGCTTTGGGCATCATTTTGTTATTAACTGTCTGAATACAGATTTTATCGTCGATTACTGCAACAATAAAGTCGGAAGAACAGTTAATGCGGTTATCAAGAAGTCTCTGTTTTGCAATAGCGCTTTCTTCTCTGTCGGTGTCGCCTATAAGAATTTCATAGTTACCATCGTAATCATCTAAAGCGGCATCCTTAAAGATAGAAATCTTGCAGTCAAAGGTTTCCTTTAAGAGAAGACGAAGCTCTTTGGCGGCAGTTTCTGCTTCATTCGTGGGTTCAAAAGCACGAGTGATAGCATAAACGAATGTGCCTTCTTCATCAATACTTGCAGGAACACTTGCTCCTGCACAAGCAGAAAGGGATACGACCATAATAACTGCTAAGATAAAACATACAATGCCTTTAATTTTAGTTTTCATATTAGTCTTTCTCCTTTCTTATGCCTTTTTCTTTTTGAAAACAACAAGTACAAGTACTAAAACTACTGCTACGAGTACAAGTGCGCCTGCACCGATACCAACGTAGAGCCATGGGAAGCTCTTAGCTCCCAAGGAAGCGTCAATAATTGTAGATACGTCAACTGCGGTTCTGTCTTTATAGAGGAGGTTACCGTTTTCGTCACGTTCAGCCGCAACGTATTCGGTGTATTCCTTAGGTTCGCTTAGAGGAACTGTTTCATCAACAAGTGTGAACTTAACGTCGTCTATAAAGAGTTCAACGTAACCCGGAGTTTGAAGTGTTACGAAGCCTTCTACAGAGTTGAAGGTGTAGGAAACTTCTACCCACTCATTCTGCTTAAGGTCAGCAATGGGAACTACAGGATAGTAGTCACCGGTTGTTGTCCAAGCATATTCAAAGCTACGGCTGGAAACAATCTTAACAGCGCCGTCGGTGTGGAAGTGTTTACCAAGTTTAACCTTCATAGTAACGGTATAACGCTCACCTTCGGCAATCTGGTTACCAAGGGTTAAGATAACAGAGTTCTCTTTGAACATTGAGTTACCTTTTCTGTGGAGAGAATATCTGCCGCTTGTTACGTTATCCTTTGAATTACCCTCTTTTTCGCTGTCATATACTTCATAGTCGAAGTCATGGATAGTATAGCCTAAGCCTGCGCCGTAAGCCTTATTATAGAAGCCTTCATCAAAGTTTTCGATGACTTCAAGGTCAAGGAAACGAGCGTAAATAAGTTCGCTCTTTTCGCCGAATACCATGTTACCTCTGGTCTTCTCAAGGAAGGAACCATCGGCAGATTTGGTGAAGTAGCCCTTGAACTTCATACCTTCTTTGGCAAGAACTTCGGGAACTTTATTAGCGTAACTCTGACCGGGTTTACCGATAACATAATCAGGAGCACCCTTTGCGCCTTCAGCATTAAAGGCAACTGCAACCTGACCTTTAGCAAGAGGTCTAATGGTAACGTCATCAATGTAAACTTCCCAACCCTTGATACCGCTTAAGTAGCAGTGAAGTTCTGTATAGATATCGCTATCTAAATCAGCGGTGGTACAAGCAAAGGTCTTGGTCATCCATTTGCCCTTCTGCTCTTTTGCTTCTTTAGAGGTAATAGCAATAGCACCGCAAAGGTAGGTCTTACCGGTATTACGGCCTACATATATGTTTTTATATGCAGATGCAAGGAACTGCATTGACAGAGGAATATCTGTGTATTCCTTGATATAGTAGTTAACTGTTATAACGTAGTCTTTCTTTTGTTCGAGCTTATACATCTCGCCGCCGTCTTCGAGAGCAAACATACCTGCCGTTATATCGTTTGCTTCGTCATAAGCAATACGGAGAGCATTTTTACCGCTCTTCTTTATATTGGAGACTACTTTACCATTTCTGAGAACATAACCTGAAGTTTCGGTACAGGTATAGTTTTCGAAGGAGTAAACATAGGTAGAGGACTCGTTCCACTTAGCATAAGCGATTACTGCGGTATCAGCCTCTAAGGTTTTAAGTTCGAACTTGGTTTCACATTCGGGCTCATTATACCAGCCTGCGAATGAGTAACCAACACGTGCGGGAGCTGTGGGAGCTTTAATTTCGTCGCCTACTTTACCGGCAAAGAGTTCGCCGGCACCGCCGTTTTGAGCATCAAAGTAAACGTAGGGAGCTTCAACCATTTCTACAAGCACGTTATCGAGATAAATATCGATCTTTTCGCCTGCTTTTTGAGTCTGGCCGTTAAATCTGATATAGAGTTCTTCGCCTTTTCCGTAGCTGGTCTGTCTTACATTTGCTTTAATAATAAACTCTACAGACTTCCAACCGTTTGTGCCGCCTGCAGGAAGCTCGGTATAGGTGTGCTGGTAGTAATAGTTAACATCATTCCACCAAAGGTTCGCACTATCACCGGAAAGTATTCTGAAGCTCAACAGATTAGTCTGACTTGCTCCGCCCTTATAGTCGAATTTAACTCTGTAAATACCGTCGTGAACGATACCCTTTGCAATAAGAGCAGACTGAGTAGTACCAACGCCTGTTTTATTATCTTCCTTACGGTTTACGTACCAACGAAGTGCATAGTCGTCATCTTTACCCATACCCTTGCCGCTGTCAGCGAAAATGTTGGGGTCGTTCTGAGGATCGCTTGCATAGGGATATTCCTTAAAGGTCATAGCAACGTTAGTCCACTTAGCATAAAGAGTGGTATTTGCGCTGGGATAAACAGTAGCTGTATAAGGAGTTGTGTAAGCAGCATCGGTAAACCAACCCAAGAATTCTGCTCCATCGGAATGGGTAAGCTTGGGAAGATTAAGCGGTTCGCCTCTCTTAGCAACATGCTTAACGATACCCTGAGCAGTATTGGTTTCAAGGGTCATAATTACTTCTTCATTGGTGTTATGAGACCTAATCTTAATATCATCGAAGTACATAATTACGTCTTCGTTTTCAGTTAGCTTAATACCAAGGAAAGCAGCGTTAGCACTACCTAATTCACCGGTAGTAAACTCATAGGAGTATTCTACCCAGCCGTCAGTTGGCTTAAGCTGAACCTTTTGGGGAGCAGCATACATTTTACGTGAGCCCCAAGAGTTGTTAGAAATAGCAGAAAGAACATAGAACTGTATTTCCTGATCAGCCTCTTCAACTTTATACTTAAAGGTAAGGGTATAGGGTTGATTGCTATCAAGTCCACTTCCTACATAGAAGAGGTTATCATCGGAAGAATAACGATTTTGTTCATAGGCATCGCCATTTTGCGCATTTTTGCCGTCTGGCTTAGAAACGTCCTTATCTAATGCAGGATCGGTATTCCAGTGGAATTTAACTGCATAATTACCGCTGTTTACCTCTTTAGACTGCTTAGACATTGTAGTATAGAAATAAAGGTAGTTGCTCCTATATTTAACGGTAAAGTCATCGCTCGTATCATCAGCAGTACCGTTATTTTTAGTATAGTCCTTAACTTCGTATTCATCGGAAGTATAGTTTTCAAAGCCCTGATTAATGGTGAAGTATTCAGCCCACTTTCCGTAAATAGTTACAGGAAGTCTTTCGAATACTTTACCTTCATAAGGAACGGTTAATTCTTTATCAAGGAACCAACCTCTGAAAACGCCGCCATCAGGATGTTCGATTTCAGGAAGCTTGATTTCATCGCCGCGTTTGCCCTTAATATTAATAACTTCGCCATCTAAGTTGGTGTTAATGGTAATAACACTTTCATAAGGCTGAGCAAATGCTTCGATTTCAATGTCATCGAAGTACATAAGAACGTCTTCGTTCTCGGTAAGCTTAATACCGAGGAAGAGTCCGTTATTTGCGCCCATTTCAGCTAAATTAACGGTGAATGTATAATCTACCCATCCGTCAGTTTTCTTCAAGTTAACGCTCTTGGTATCGGCGTACGTCTTACGTCCACCCCAAGAGTTATTGGTAGCGGCTGTAACAAGATAGAACTTAACCGGCTGATCAGCCTGTTCAACCTTATACTTGAAGGAAACGTTATACATTTGATTTTCCTCAAGTCCTTTTCCTAAATAGAAAAGATTATCATCTGAAGAATAACGCTTTAACTCGTAAGAATCAGGGTTTGAAATATTATATCCGTCAGGTTTGGAAACATCCTTGTCAAGAGTAGGATCGGTATTCCAATGGAATTTTACAGCGTTATTTCCGCTTACAACCTGCTCACTCTGTTTAGACATAGTGGTATAGAAAATAAGGTAGTTACTTCTATAGGTAGCCTTATAGTCGTCACTAGTATCGTCAGGTGTGCCATTGTTCTTAGTATATTCCTGCGCCTTATACTGATCTGCAGTATAGTTTTCAAAATCCTGAGTTAAGCCGGGGATTTCGCCCTTCCAATATGTATAAATGGTTTCATCAGCATAGCCGTATTGAGGCACAAGATGAGCGGTTGTACCTGCTTCATCCTTATACCAACCCATAAACCATACCTTGCCCTCGGGATCAACAGGATCCTTAGGATATTCGAAAGCGTCGCCTGCCATACCTGTAATCTTGGTTTCGCTACCGTCAAGGGTGTTCTTGAAGGTAATGGTTACAGGAGCATTCCAACGGGAATATACGGTTTTATCTTCTCCCTTAGAGAAAGCAACTTCATCAATCTTCTGGGTACGTTCTACGTCTGCATACCAACCAACGAAGGTGTGAGAAGGATCCTTTGCTCTGTCATTGATATCCTTTTCAGCAAGATTAATCTTTTCGCCTTCTTTACCGAAGAAAAGTTCATCAGTAGCGGAATATTCATCTTTAAGGAGAACTATGCCGGAATCAGCGCCGATTTTGGTAACGCTAACGTCATCTATACGAACATCTACACCATGATAGTTGGTAGTATAGAATGCAAGTGCATTATCATTTGTAAAAGATGCGGGAGTAGTAAGGAAATATGTAACAGTATGCCAATCTTCACCGCAGGCATAAGCAGAAGCATTGCCGTTAGAATCATAAAGAGTGAACATATTACTGTCAATCAAAGATTCCATTATCTTAGTGGTAGTAGATATGCCGTTTACGTAGCTATCCTTTTGACCACTGGAATTAGAATTGTAAGAAGCGTTATAGCCTATAGACATAGATGCTTTATAAGTTTCCTGACTGCCCGAAATAGTTACGGGAGAGGAAAGCACACGAATCTTAAAGGATACAACGTATCTTGTGGAAGGCTCTAAAGCATATAAGCCATAGGTACCGTCAGCCAGTTTGGTATGAAGACGGAAACCGCCACCTGTGGACCAAGACTGAGAGGCGTTATTTTTGTTGGCTCTGAGCTCACCATTTGATACACTCCAACCCCAGCCATAGTAACCTATAGCGGCGTCACCTGTAGCAGCTGCCATGTTTTCATCCGAAGTAGCTGCGGGGCTGTTGAAATCAAAGACGTAAGCCTTGTTGTCAACAATATCAACAGAAGTAATATCGCCTGCAGCGCTTACTGCCATAGGCACGTAAATAGCGCTAACAAGAAGTACTAAAGCACAAAGAATGCCCAGTATTCTGTTGATACCTTTTTTTCTATACTGATTGCGCATAGAGATTCTCCTTTTTATAATAGATTTTGGGCAGTATGGGAACACTTTCGCACACTACCGCTTGTATTACATTCTGTATTTTACAACAAAAAAGAGAGCGCTGTCAATAAAAATATTTAAAAGTTTCACAAAAATGTACTTTTAGCACACAAAAATGCACCGCATTTTTTAAAAATTCCCAAAAATATGCAAAAACAGACTATTACTGATGCTTAAAATCAATAATAGTCTGCTTTTATACTGTTTACTGTATTAAATTTTAGTTGCTATTTGCCCATACCATACGGCTGCCCATACCTTCATTCTGATAAATACGAACGTAATCAATAAGGGTTTCGTAGTAATCACTATGAATTGTGGGATCATACTTAGCACCATAGTCACGGTTACACATACCGGTACCTATAATAATGTAGTTTGCTACACGTTCAAGGTGGGTATCTCTAACGTGCAGGTCATAATACTTAACGCCGTCGAAGGCGAAGGTTATGCCTGTATTTTCCCAGAGGAAAGTATAAATGTGATAATCATCATAAAGACTTGTTTCATCCGCATCGGGCGTATATTCTTGGTTCTTTACACCGGTACCGTAGGGTGTATCGGGGAGACTTACGTGAGCAGGGTCTCTCATAGAGGTAGCGGTCCACCAATGGTGCACGGCAGAATCGTAGTTATTCAGACTTCCGTAGTTTTCAAGAAGGTCGTACTCGGTCATACAGCCTCTGTCTTCTCTACCGAAAGCCTCTATGAATTTAGTACCGCCGTTTTGCGCACCGTTCATCCAAAGACTGGTATGAACAGGAGTAGGAGCAACCTTTACCTTGAACTCGATAATACCGTACTGGTAAACCATCTTCCAGAAGGTTGACATTCTCGAGAAGGTAACGTCGGTTTCGTTAATACGCGCTGTAGTAACAACAGCATTTCCGTCTCTTACAAAGGAAGGCTGTTCAACCTCTCTGCCCGTAACATAGGTGGTGTATCCGGGGTCAAAGGGCGCTCTCATAGAAATCTTACCGCCAAGCTGAGAGGGGGACGTAACGGTGGAATTGATGCCTTCGCTAGCATAAGCACCCCAAACGTTTGCGTTAAGGTTAGAGCCCTCGAAATCATCATTAAAGGTCAGCTTATAGTCGTCAACGGTTTTGGAAACCTTACCGTATTTTGTATAGCCGTCCTCAAGGTCAGCGCCGCATTTTAAGGAATCCTTTAATTTAAGATATTCGATAAAGTCCTTAACGCCCTGCATTGTTGCAAGGTCGCTGCCGCCCTTGATTATGAGCTTAGTGCCTCTTACAGCTATTACGTATTGGTCTTCGTTTTCAACTTCTACAAGGTCACTTGTGTCACGCTTTGTATCGCCGATAACGATTTCGTAGTCGGTTTCCTTTGCCTTTTCGGTTACTCTTACAAATTCAACCTTATGAGTTTCCTTTGCATATTCCATTAAAAGTTCTATTTGTCTTCCGTAAATATAAGGCATAGTTTTGGGATTAACTATTGTAAAGTTACTCCACTGGGTTCCGCCAAAGGTATGAATATCGGTAGTAGTGATTTCGTTGATTTTATCTACTCCCTCTTTTACGGTAGCCTTTTTATCTGCCGAATAGAAGGTGTAAACATTACCCTCAGTATCCTTTACCTTTATATAACCTCTAGCCGCTACAAGACGGGCATCCTCAAGAGCAAAGTTCTTAACGTATCCGCTGAATTCAAGACTTTCGGTCTTATTATCATAATCCCAATACTGATTAAAGCCATTTGTCTTGCTAACGTAAACGTAGCCTTTATCGTTTTTATTCTCAAGGACAATAGGCTTAACCGAAACGGTGTCTTCACCCATTTCGCCTGTTGCAGTATTTCTTGCATTTTTGAATATAATACCGCGTTCCATAATGGTGAAGCTTTCGCCGTCAATGTCAATGTTGATAATATTCTGTGTGGGATAGCCGAAGTAGAAACGAAGCGCCTGACTGCCTTCTATAGCACTTGCTTCATTAGTAAGTACGGAGGAGCCAAGGGAAGAAACAACGTCTAATTCCTTCACTGCTACATCAGTTACGGTAACGCTGCTGCCTACAGCATTATCGAAATACATATACAGCATATCGCCGTAATCTGCATTTTTATTGTCTAGTGCGTTAATATCAGCATCCTTAGGAATGCTATAGGTAAATGCTGTGGTCAGATATACTGTAGCGGTATTTTTGCTACCATTTGCAACTGCTTTTACGAAGTTTCCTTCATCATTATAAGAAGTATTATTTTGATAGAAGTTCATTTCGTCTGCTGTGGCAAACTTAATGGTTGTATCGCTTTCCGTTTTATAACTAAAGGTCACTTTATAGGTGGTATTATTATTGAGTTTACCAATTCTAAAGCCGTTAAGTCCTTTTTCGGCAGAGGTAACAGTTATTTCACTGTTTGAAACAATGGAATTTTGCGCAAAGTTATTACCATTCTTTGAAGCATAGGTGTAGTTATCAAAGCTTTCAGACTTATCGGTCCAGCCGGAATATACATAGTTAATTCCTGCAGTAAGAGTCATACCGCTAAAGCTTTCGGTGCACTCTTTATCTTTAAACCAGTCATTGAAGGAAGAGAACTGTGAAGCGGGGATAATATCAGGAGCGCTGACAGTACCGCCTACATTACCGATTTCATAGTGAACAGCGTTTCCTTCTTTACCGATGAATGCTGCTACTGCCGAGTCTGCGCCCAAATATTCAAGTTCAACAGCATCAATATAAACTACAGTGGGTCCTTCAACCACAGGATTAAAGGTCATAAAGAGTCCGGAAGCACCAATAGATTCAAACTTAGTAGTAAGATAAACAGTTGCTTCGCTCCAACCGTTTCCTATTTCAGCGGAATAAATACGGTAGGTGGCTTCATCATAGTTAGTAATGAATGCCCAACGATTTGTAAGATTTGCGGTGAGGAACTTAATATCCACGTCGCTCTGCGCTTCGGTGATTAAATACTTAAAGGTAATCTTATAAGTACTGTTATCGTTTACTCTGCCCAGACCTGCAGTATTGTTAGGAGTCTCAAAATATTTTATAGCATAGTTATAGCTATACTTAAGGGAACGAGCTGTATCATACTGTTCTTCTGAAGAAAGGGATATATCGTCACCCAAAGCATATCTTGAGGTAGAGTTTTCGTAAAAATAATTTTCAAAGGTTATTTTTGGAAGCTCCCAACGGCAGAACTGAACAGTTACAGGCTCTTCCCTATGAGCGCCGTCATATCTGTTTGTAAAATCTACAGAGTCATACCAGCCTTCTACAACCATCTGATTGGTATCAAGATTAGGATACTCTATTTTTGCACCGTAGTTGCCGTCAGCTTCATAAAGCTTGATGTTTTTGTCATCAAAGAAGAATACGTGATTTCTGCCTTCATCCATACGGGTGATTTTTATTGCATCCAGCTTCAGTGTAGTTTTATCGGTACCCGATTTAACCTTGATATAAAGAGTATTATTGGTATCGTTAAGTTCGCCGGTTGTGATATAAGTATATCCCGGTCTTGCAACGTAAGCGTGCTTAATTTCTGCCACTCCGCCTACGCTGTATGGATTTTCAAACTTATCGCTTGATGCAGTAAAAAATTCGATTTGCATCTTAGCGTTGGAGGTATATACGTTATAGTAAGAAGAGTAAGAAATAGCGTAGGTTGTATTGCTCTGAAGCTTTACGTAACCGCCATTATTGAACAGCGGCGCGTAAATATCCGATTTGTCACTAGCATCTTCTTTATCAAATACCAACTGACCGCCACTCAAACTGGTACGGTTACTGTTAGCAGAGGTCATAAAATCTTCTTGTTTAACGTTTTCGAAATTAACCTGAGTAACGGGATTTTTTGCCCATCTTGCATAAAGGGTTATATCGCTATCGGGATAAACATTTGATACAAAGGGAGTTTTAAGGGTAGAATCTTCATACCAGCCGTAGCATACTTCATTGCCGATAGCCGAAACTGAGGGGAAGTCAATAGGCATACCCTTTACGCCAACGCGTACGGTATCAGCACCGTAGCCATCCTTCTGATCGAAGTTAATTATCGACATTCTATCGGTAATTTCGTAAACAATTAGGTTATCAATGCCTAAAGCAAAGGCACTATTACCGTTTGTAGAAATACTTAATGAATTGGAATCGGCAGTAACAACCATATAGTGCTTTGTCCAGCCTGCGCCAAGAGAAGAGGTAGAAAGACTAAGAGAAGCATTTCCTACAGTCAAAGTAGTATTGGCGGTTATTGCTTCAACACGATAGGTAAATTCTACACCGTAACGCTTTGAAGCAGTAGTAGAATAAATTTTTTCGGTTGCAGAGCCGCTAAGCTTTAAGTACTTATTGCTGTTTTCGGTAGCAACAGCGGTATTTGTACCGTTTACAGTATAGTTATTATAGCTTTGGCCTTCTATAAAGCCTGCATAAATTACGTTATAATCAGCAGAGTAGAAAGTAGTGTTGTCATAAATTTCGGTAAGCTCTTCATCATTATACCAGCCGATAAACTTATTGCTTTCACTTGCCAAGAAGTCAGGTTTAACGATTTCACCGCTTTTGCCAACAGAGGCGGTATAGTCGCCGTTAAGAATATCTGCAAAAATCACGTAACCGTCAGTTTCCGTAAGGGTGGTCAGTTCAATACTATCAAAATAAACAGTATAATCTCCCGAGGTGCCGGAAACCAGCATAGCAAGGCGGTCAGCATCGAGATTTTTAAACCTAGTCTCGATTACAACGGCGCCCATTTTGTAGCCCTTGCCCGCATCAGCTTCACTTATGATATAGGTAGCATCGTACTTATTAACGTCGGCGCTATCATTTATATTATAATCCATTGTAGCAAACTGAACGTTTATATCGCTGTCGGCTGACTTAAGATCATAATAGAAGGTAACAAGATAACGGGTTTTATTGCTAATGGGGTTCATTGCGATTACGTTCTGCGCGCTGCCGTTTGCGGTAAGCTTTGCAGAATAGGAGCCGCCTTTAGCATTTTCTTTAACAATAGCTACAGTATCGCTTACGTAGTTATTGCGGTTTTCGCTTTCAAGGTCATAATAGTAGCTTTCAAAGCCCATATTTCTTGACCAAACAGCGTAAACAGTATTGTCATAAAGGTCAACGTCGATTACATCGGCGGTCACCTTTTCAGCGCCGTTTACATCATATGCCCAACCGACAAAATCATATCCTTCTCTTGTGGGGGTTGGGAAGTCGGATATAGCCTCACCCAAGGCAGTTTCGATGGTAGCAGAAGTTTTTCCATCATCAAATGTGCCGCCGTTAGCATTAAGCTTTACCTTAGTATTGCCTTTTATCTCTTTGATGATTACTTCGTCAATATACGCTTCGGTATATACGTCATTAGCGGCATGAATAAAAACGTAGAGATAACTACAGTCCCAATTTGATTCACCTGCAATGAAACTATCGGGTGTGGTAAAGGTGGTTCTGTATTCCTTCCATTCGTTTGAGTTGTCGTTAGCAAAGGTCTCACTTGCACTCATTGTTTTGTTAGTGCCGCTCCACCACATATTAGTACCTGCAGTAAAGGCACCAATGGATATATCGCCCGAACCTTCAAGAATACGATACTTAAGGCTTAAAACGTAAGTAGTTGAGGTTGCAAGTTTTTTAACGGGAATACTGTTTTCATTTGATGCTCTTCTGACCGCCTGAGTAGTGATAACACCCTCAGGTGTAGTATACGGATTATTCCAATACTCCTCGGTATAATGGTAGTGCGCAAAGCCTCTGCCGCTATAAGCCTCGTCAGGATTTTCGGCAAGGCTAAAGAAATTATTTTTTGTCAAACCGTACTGAACACTGTTTGTATAGCTTTCAAAACCAAACACTTCGTTAGAAAAACCTGCATAAAGGGTGCTTTCGCAGTTCTCTACAGTTACATATTCGTCAGTAAAGGGGATGGTGCAGTTTCTATCACGGAACCATCCGAGAAAATCGGTGCCAAACTCTTTAATTACGGGGTTTGGTAAATCAATTTTGTCCCCGATTTTAACGGGAATAACAGTTTTTGCAAGTGTGCCTTTTGTTGTCACAAGCTTCATAGAGGGAAGACGGGCAATAGTAACGTCATCAAACTGAATGTCAGCGCCATTAAAGGTCTTAGCATCAATCATTACGAAATTTTCGCCGTCAGCAAAGCTACTTGGAGTAGTGAAATTAAAAGAAACCTCATGCCACTGACCAACAGCTAAAGAAACAGTTTTGCCCTCAGAGTCAACGCGGGTAAAGGTGGTACCGCCTGTAGGAAGAAGGGCGATATCACCGATTTCTTTTTTTGTAGTTGAGCCATACACAAGCTTAACCTCTGTCTTCTGACTGCTTAAAGGATAGCTATAATTGCCGTAAACAAAGGAAACCTGATTTGAAACAACCTTAAAGCGAAGGGAAATAGTATAAGAAGCCCCTGATTTAAGTTCATAAATACCGCTGTTATCATTTAAAACAAAGTATGTATCACGAGGATTACGTCCAAGACGTGTATCGGTAAGACTCAAAACGCCGTTATCAAATTCCTGCGTATTGGTAAAACCAACTGCCGATACTGAGCGCACAGTTCCGCTGCTGTCTTTTGCAGTAGCGCCCTCACCGTACACAGAACCGCTCTCCTTTTCAAAATCGTATGTATGCTCATCAAGATAAGCGGCATCGGCAGTAATTCCACTCGGAACCACCGCTACAGAAAATACTAAAAGGAATGTCAGAACTAAAGCTAACAATCTTTTAGAATAAGCATTTGCTATTAAGGATACTGTTTTTTTCATATACTTTGCTTCCTTTTTATATAATATATATCAATACATATTAATATTATCATAAACCAAAAGCAAAATCAAGAAAAAACTATTTCAAAATAAAAAAACGTCGGCGGAAATCCGCCGACGCAATTTTTATTCTTTATTGCCTTTTTTCAGTTTTACTATTAAAACTCCGCCTATAATCACTAAAGCGGCAATTAAGGGAATAAAATAAACAAATTTCAAGCCCTTTCCTTCGTCATTATCACCATCAGGCGTGGAGGAATTTTCAGATTCGTTAGCTATCTCGTTTGATAACGCGTCAGAAGGAACCTCGCCGGAAACGTCAATTTCGGGAAGACCTTGAGAAGAATCTACCGAAACGTTACCGTCCGTTCCTTTAACAGCACCGCACTTTGAACAATGATAAGTGTTATCGGATTGATTTAAAACAAAATCATGTTTAGAACAGAGAATAGTTACAGAACCTGTAGAGGTGGCAGGCACAAAGGACATAGCCTTTGTTTCAGTACCATTTACCTCATAATAAGCAGCCATACCTTCTTCGCAGAAAACTCTCACAAGAGTTCTGCCGGGGGTAGCGTTATCCTTAACCTTAAATTTCAGTTCAAAAAGCTTAATATCGCCTTTAACATTTTCCAGATTTTTCCCATCCATAAGAACAAGAACTTCACCTTGTGTATTAGCATTAACGGTATAGCCAAAGTCATCATCCGCCGTTCGCACAACGTTTTTTAATTCCAAGGCTTTTGAATCATACTTTACATCCACTCTGATGATGCACACTCCTATATGCTCAACAAGTGATACGGGAACTGTAATTTCCTCACCGATTTTAGCAGTAACACGTTCTGCTTTTAACACACCAACCACCTCATCTGCATAAGACGGAAGCGCAAAAACAGAAAGAGAAAATAGCAATGCTAATAATACAGAAATTATTTTTTTCATTATGAACTACCTTTCGATAAAAAAAGTGTCGGCGGAAACCGCCGACACCCAATTAGTGAAAACTAATTATTAAAGAGCAAATCTCTTTTTACCAACTACTACGAGAGCAGCAACAGCCATAAGAGCAACTACAGCAAATACTACAACGTTGGAAGCATCGCCGGTTTCAGGAGAAGTCTTAACTTCTTCTGCTTCGAGAATATATTCGCCTGCGAGATCAGCATCGAAGGTAAGGATACCATCTTTGATTTCGCTTATAAGCACTTTTTCGCCTGCTTCATTTACTGCGTAAACCTTAAGGTTCTTAAAGCCTTCTGCTTCAAACATCTTAGTATCAATAGAAACTTTTACTTCACCCTCAAGGTCAACATATTCGGAATAGAAAACGAAGGGAACAGTAATCTTGCCGTCTGCTTCTTCAACATTTTCTTCATCTGCAAAGAGACCGATATCATCAGGAAGGTTAGCTTCTTCAGATTCGAAAATGAACATTTCACCCTCTACAACCTTTTCAAGCTTAGCAATATCCTCAGTAGCAGCAACTTCGCCACATACGGTACATCTAGCTTCCTTCTTGCCCATTGCTTCAGAGGTAGGCTTTAATACTACTTCATATTCGCCTTCAGTATGACCGAGAGCAGCAACTTCTTCTTCTTCGGTATGATCGCAACCTTCGCGGTTACACTTAGTAGCTTCTACGCCCTTTTCAGTACAGGTAGGAGCCTTAGAATTTTCTTCGTCAGCTACCATATCGTGCTCAACTACAGCGCCTTCTCTAACGTCGGTTGCATCACAACCGTCATTTAAGCACTTGTGTGTAGTGTCAGCAGTTTCGCCGCATTTAACACCTTCAGCTACGGTACCGGCATCCCATTTATGACCGAGAGCAGCAACGTCGATGGTATCAATTACTTCTTCACATACAGTACACTTAACAGTCTTTTCGCCCTTTTCGGTACAGGTAGGAGCCTTAGTTTCTTCAGCTTCGCCTTCTTTATGACCGAGAGCAGCAATTTCTTCTTCTTCGGTATGATCGCAACCTTCGCGGTTACACTTGGTAGCTTTTACGCCCTTTTCGTCACAGGTAGGAGCCTTGGAATTTTCTTCGTCAGCTACCATATCATGACCGAGAGCAGCAACTTCGTTGGTATCAAGAACCTTTTCGCAAGCAGTACATTTAACTACTTCTTCACCCTTTTCGTCACAGGTAGGAGCCTTGGTTTCTTCAGCATCACCGGGGTTGTGAGAAGTACATTCTACAGTGTAGGAAACCTTCTGAGTGGTATAACCAACTACAGCAGTACCTGCGGTAGGATTACCAGCTTCATCTCTTGTATAGTGAGAAGCGTCACCAACTTCGATTGTGAAGTTATAGGTGCCGATTTCGGTGGGAAGATTAAAGTAAGCAGTACCCACAACACCTTCCTTTGTAGTGATACCGTAAGCGTCTTCGCTAGCAGCATGCAATACAAAGAAACCGTTTTCTAATGTGTTGGGGGTAATACCAAAACTATTTGTTTTTTCATCACCAAAAGGATCTGTGATTACTTCCTTAAAGCTACCTGCACGGAAATTAAAAGGAGTAACATTTTCTTCGCTAGTAACATAATAACGAAGACCAACAATTTCAGTGTTATTTTCAATTAATACCGGAATGGTAAGATATTTAACACCTTGAAGTTCTTGGATGGCAACTTCGCCTAAGCCAATTTTAGCATCATAAGTTTCTTCAGCACTACTAACAAGTACAGGTACCAATAAAGATACGAGCATTACAACTGAAAGAACTAAAGCAAAGAGTTTCTTTTTCATTTGAATCACCTTTTTTTCCTTTTCTAAAAATTTTCATAATATCCCTAAGGACAATTACTTGAGTTTATTATAATCAACGAGCCGCATATTGTCAACTCTTTTTTGATAAAATACACAAATTTTTTAAAATATTTAAAAGTCTTATGCCAAAAATTTCAAAAACCGAAAAAAATATAACTATTCTATACCTGCAAGTTTAAGTTTTAAAACTGCAAGGTCAACGGTAGTTACCTCGCCGTCACCGTTCATATCCCCTGCCGTTTCATCCACTTCAGAGAGTCTTGCAAGGTATAGCTTTAAAACAGCCAAATCAACAGTAGTTACCTCGCCGTCACCGTTTAAGTCACCCAAAATCACAGATACGATTAAATCTGCAAGGGGCGTGGGGTACGGTTTATCTTTACCATAGGTCCATTCTCCGCCGTCAAAACGAAGTTTCGATAGTTCCTCTAAAGGTTTTATTTCACTTAGTTCATCCTCTTCAACATTGCCGAAAGCGTAAGACTGACTTGCCTTCACTCCCGAATTTTTACCAAAGCAAGCCTTTAATCCCTCGCCCGAGCACACGGAATAAGCTCTCTGCACCGTTCCCAAAGCGTTTCCCAAAATGCCGCCCGAAAGGGTAGCAACAATACTGCCTTCACTCGCGCAGTCGGTTATCTTTGAGTAGGCGCCTGTTATTCCTGCGATACCGCCTGCAACAGCTGCGTCTCTTATATCTACCTTTGAAGCGCAAAGAGAAATGCTGCCGATATTTCTTCCCGCTACGCCACCTGCGCTGCTGTTTGAGTAAAGCTGACCTGACACAAAGCACTTTTTAATTGTTCCGTAATTCAGTCCGCAAATAAGACCTATATTTGCGGTTGAAGCGCCTGTGCGGTCATATTTATTAAGGCTTTCTTCGGTGATGCTGTCGTCAGGCTCCGTCCACACGTCCTTATCTTCATAGTCAATATCTGAGCTTACGCTGGGAGTAGAAGAAGGTACCGACATATTTATGCCTATTTTACCGTCAACTACCGCATCCTTTAAGCGAAGGGAAGCGACGTTGCCTCTGTTAACACCGAATAGTCCGCAATAGTTATAATAAGCTTTATTTATGGTAAGGCCCGAAATGGTATAACCGTTACCGTTAAACTCACCTGTAAAAGCTTCCTTATCATTGACAACGGCACCAATAGGAATCCAACCGAAGCCATCGTTATAGAAGGCTCCGCCCTCCTCGAAATCCTCGGGAGTAAACTCAATATCATTCATAAGAAGATAGGCGCCGCTTAAATCATTGCGTACGTTATTAAGATCTTCCTTATTATATATATGTGTATATTTAGGAATTACCGTTATCTTTGCCGTCATATTGCCCAAATTCACACTGCCGCTATCGGTTTCACAGGTGATGTTTTTAAGGGTTATCTGCGCATTTCCATAATTAACTGGGTAGCAATAAAGGACGTAGGGTTCATCGGAAGGAGTGAAGGTAATTGTATATTCTCCGGCATTTATATCGTATGCCAACCCGCTTCCTCCAAAACCGGAAAAATAAATATTATATTCTATATTAGCCTTTACTTTTTTAACGTCGCCGCTGACACTTATTCTGAGAGCCGCTTCCCCATTAACCTCCACCGTATCCTCAACAAATTCCATGTTTACCGAAAGTTCAGTTTGGGCAAGAACGTTAAAGCCTGTAAATATGAAGCCGATGCATAAAACCAAAGCCAGAATTTTCTTTGTCACCTTTAACACCCCGCAAGATATAATTTAAGAGAAGCCAAGTCGGTTGTATTTATCTCACCGTTTTTATCGTAATCGGCAAAGTCACTTATATTTTTATCGATGCCTGCAAGATAAAGTTTTAATTTGGCGAGGTCGGTTGTATTTATTACCCCGTTACCATCCGCATCTCCTCTTGCAGCAACGTCAATACTTACACTATAGGTGACGGAAGGATATGAATACTCCTTATCATCAGCAGAATATATATTGGTAATTTTTATATCGGTTTTTCCCGAGGTCATTGTGCGGAAGGTAAAGGTCGCAGTATCGCTTTTACCGTTACCTACATTTACGTATTTAATTTTGCCTTTTTCATATTCGTTACACATACCGTCGGAAACGTTAGCAAAATCAAGAACAGAAGAATCATACTCTAAATCATACATAAAGGCATTAGAGGTCCTATCGGTATTAAAGGTAACGGAAAGAGAAAGGGTTTCTCCGCTTTGAAGATACTCATTAAGCTTTAGGACGGTTACTCCGCCATCAGCAAAAGCTGCGAAGGAAAAAACCGAAACAATCAACAAAAGGGAAAGAAAGATACTAAACAGTCTTTTCATTATGATCTCCTTAGAAAGTTATTCACTTTATTATACAATATTTATAAAAGAAAATCAACCGGATAAAAAAAGAAGCCTGACCAATACAACGTATCAGTCAGGCGGAATATTTATGTTTTAATTATTTGCCACAAGAATAAGCTTCAACGCTGCAAGGTCGGTAGTAGTAACAGCTCCGTCATCGTTAAGATCAGCACCTTCGCAAACCTCATCCTTTATTTGTGCAAGGAAAAGCTTAATTTCAGCAAGGTCGGTAGTGTTAACAGCTCCGTTACCGTCAACGTCACCGGGGATAACAACTACTGCGGAAGCGGTAACATTAATAACACATTCTAAGCCGTTTACATCTATATTATTTGCGCCGTTTTTAGCGGTAGCGGAAAGTGTAACCTTTTTTTCGCCTTCTGCTGTTGCAGTAAAGGTAACCTTTGCGATACAGCAATCGGTTGCAGAAATAACTTCTGCATCAGAAACGGTAACTACGTTATTTCCAAGAGTTGCTGTTCCCTTATCACCGTTTGCTACGCTTTTGATAGAAATACCTTCGGGAAGGGCGAAGGTAACCTTAATCTCGGTAACACCGGGGTTACTCTGCAACATTACGTCAACGGTAACGTCGCCGCCTTTGCTCACTTGAGCATCAAGGAAATAAACGGAAGTTGCACCGAAAATATCACCTGCATCGGTTATAGAATCATCTATTCCGGTATCAGCGCAAACGCCTAAAGACAAGGTAAACATCATACATACACAAAGAATAACAGCTAATATTTTTTTCATTTTTATACACCTTCCACATATATGGTATTCTTAATCAAGTGTAGTTTAACATATTTTTTAAATTTTGTCAACGAGCTTTTATTGAAATGTAACAAAATGACAATAAATCAAAATAATGGTATATATAGGTCCGGCTTTTCTTGATTTTTTCTCGTAAGTAGTATATTATGTAAACAAGAAAGGTGCTGTTTTTTATGCTTATAAATCTAAACAAAAATGCCACAGTATTTATATATGATAAAAGCCAAGCTTTTTGCGGATATCTGGCAAATCTTTTAAAAAGCAACTTTTTAAAAACCGATATACCGAATATAAAGATAGGCAAAAAGCCTTATTTTATTCTCGAAAGCGATTGCGAAGCCGCCTGTCAAACCATAATTTCCTTTGCTAAAAAAGAAGATAATCTTGTAATTATTCAAAATGCAGACCAAAACATTTTATACTGCGCCCAAAAATCAGGGCTTAATATTATTACCCTTTCGGGAAATGATGACGAGCTTTTTATAAAGCTTAAGGAAATCGGCGACTATATGGCAAAAAGCGAGAAGCTCTGCGATTCCTTTAATCCGCCCTTCCCCTTAGGCCTTTCACACAGTTGCTTTACAAAAACGGCAGATGAAAATGAATTTAAAAGGTATAAAGAAAACGGCATTTCACATATAGAAATTTCCTTTGGCAGATATGAGAATACGGTAAATATTGATTTTAAGGAATTTAAACGTCTTGCAGATAAATTCGGCATAACACTTTGGTCTTTTCATCTTCCCTTTATGCCCTTTAACACACTTAACCTTGCCGCTCTTGACCAAGCGGTAAGAGATTTTACCGTAATTTATTTCAAGGAGCTTATAAAAGAAGCTAAAAGAGATGCTAATATAAATGTGTTTGTTATTCATCCCAGCGGTGAGCCCATACACGAGGACGACAGAAAGGCTTCCCTTAATCAGCTTAAAATTTCCTTAAACGAGCTTTGCGCTTTTGCAGATGATTTGGGGGTTACCTTAGCGGTAGAGAATCTGCCCCGAACCTGCCTTGGCAGAAACAGCAGCGATATGTATGAAATTTTATCCTTTAACGAAAGCCTTAGAATGTGCTTTGACCTTAATCACACTTCAAGCGAAAAAGCCGAAGATATTATAAGCCGTTTTGCAAACAAAATCGTAACCCTTCACGTATCGGATTTTATGGGCAACGATGAATGTCATTTAATGCCGCTTGAAGGCAACAACGATTGGAAAGCCATAATAGGCGCACTGATAAAAGCCGACTACAAAGGCCCCTTTTTATATGAAATAAGCAGGGGCACTTTAGAGGATGGCGAAATCTGGGCTAAAGAAGGCTGGCATACAAAGCTTTTTAAAAGAGAAGAATATTTAAAGCACAGCGACGTCTTAGAAAACTACAAAAAACTAATGGCAGACTATTAACTGTTCCCTATTCCCTAATCCCTACTCCCTAAAAAAGCTCAGTCCAAAAGGACTGAGCTTTTTTCTTACATATTATCATAAAGTCCCTGCTGTTCAAGGGCGGAAACTGCGGCAACTACCGCATCTTTATCCTCTTTATAGGTTACGCCGTACCATTTATCCTCAGCAACCAGAACTCTTACCCTTTTCTCGTTTCTGTCAATAAGCTCTGCAACAGCCATAGGCAAGAAGCATTCGGACTTGGGAACGTCTATATTATCCTTAAGGAAGTTTACAAAGTTTTCATTGAGATATCCGAAAATATCCTCGGTAAAGCCCCACATATTCATAGAAACAACGGTATCGGGTTCCATTTGAATCCAGTTTTCGCCATCCTTTGTATAGCGACAAGCGGCATCTATTTTGGTTCTTTCCTCAATGTAGGTCAAAAAGCCGTTTTCTTCTTTACATACGCCGCGGGATACGGTGCCGTTTTCGGTAAGGGTATTAGCAAGTCTAAAGCCTACCATGGCATAGTCGCCTGTACCCTGCTTTAAATAGTCATACATTTTTTTGAATGCGGATTTACCGTAATAGTCATCTGCATTTACTACTATAAAGGGTTCGTTAACCAAATCCTTGCAGCAAAGAATTGCCTGAGTTGTACCCCAAGGCTTTGTTCTGTCTGCAGGCGCGGTAAAGCCTTCGGGAAGATCACTTATTTCCTGAAAAGCATATTCTACCTTTACCTTTTTGGCAATGCGGTCACCGACAATACGTTTGAAGTCTTCTTCGATTTCGTGCTTGATAACGAAAACGACCTTATCAAAGCCCGCTTCCATTGCATCATACACGGAAAAGTCAAGAATAACCTCACCGTTTCTGCCGATAGGCTCAAGCTGTTTAAGTCCGCCAAAGCGGCTGCCCATACCTGCTGCCATTACTACCAATGTTGCGTGAAAACTCATTTGTCTTCTTCCTTTCGTTTATCTATTGGTTTTACGTTTGCGTTAGCTTTTGCGTCAAAACCTTCTGTGCTTTCTTTCATAAATAAAATCTTAATGGTCATAAGAAGGAGCTTTATATCAAGGAATATTGAATACTGCTCTATATATATGAGATCCATTTTGAGTTTATCTTCGGGGGTTGTATTATATTTTCCGTAAATCTGCGCATATCCCGTAAGTCCGCCTTTCACACGGTGGCGAAGGTTGAAGTCAGGATACATTTTAGTATATTCATATACGTTTTCCACTCTTTCGGGACGGGGGCCCACAAGGGACATATCCCCGAAAAGAATATTGAAAAACTGCGGAAGCTCGTCAACTCTTATGGGACGGATAATCTTACCCACAGGCGTTATACGGTCATCCCCCGTTTCCGCCTTTTTGGCGCCGTCTTTGTCGGCATCTACTATCATTGAACGGAATTTTAAAACGTTAAAAATTTTTCCGTTTTTGGTAACTCGGTTTTGTTTAAAGAAAATCGGGCCGCCGTCACAAATCTTAATTGCAAGTGCAGTAATAAGCATTACGGGAGAAAAAATGATTATTCCTATAAGCGAAACAAATATATCAAGAATACGTTTTATAAATTCCTGTTCCAAGCGCACCCCGCGGTTTCTGCACATCATAATGGGGGTGTCGGAAATTTGAATCTGGTCGGAATTTCTTATTATAACGTCTGCGCTGGAGGGCAGAACATAGGTACGCTTTTGTTTGGCGTAGCAATAGCGGAGCAAATCGTTCTTAAGGTCCTTATTTATATCGCAAAGGAGCACCGCTTCAAAGCTGTCAATAAGTGTCTTTATTTCTTCTGCTGAAACTCGGTTTACCGAAACGCCGCGTTCAATATTAAAGCGCTCAGGAATCTTGGAAACCTTGCGAATAATTGCGGTACCCTCGGCATCATCGGCAAAAATTGCCAACATTCTTCTGGCGGGATAAAGTTTAAAATAAATGGTATTACTGCCATAAACACATATTATTGCAATTATTATTTGGTAAACAAAGCCCCAAACAAATGCAACGGGCATAATAATCTGCTGTGTAATAAGACAAAGCTCAAAGAACATTATTATATTTGTAAATACCAGCGCAAGACAAAGGCTGTAGGCAACCTCGTGCAGACGGCTTACTCCTATTTTAAACGCTCCGTAAAGTTCTCCGAAAAGAAGTATCAAGAGCAAATAGGATGCTATTACCACATAGTTTACTGCTTTTGATATCATTGTTTCGCCGTAAAACGTGTACCACACATTTATAAAGCCTAAGGTGAGAGCGGCAATTACCAGAAACTTTATTGCCATCATAATAGACTTTCTGAATTTTATTAAAAGTTCCATATAAATCCTTTCAAAACAGTTCTATTTGTATCACCGTATAGTATAAGTATATAATATTCCCCGATTTTGTCAAGTGAAAGGAACAATTTATGCTATCACTAATTGAAACAATACCCCTAAAACGAAGAAGCTTTTTAGAGCGACTTCATCTTTGCAGAAAGGAAAAAATAATCAAAGAAAGCTATGTTTTAAAGTCTGCAGGAGAAATTAACATTTATAAAATATACCACTTTTCCAAAAAAACCTTTTGGGAAAAGGAAAGGCTTGAAAGCGCTTTAAAGGAAAACCTTTACTGCTGTTTTTCCGATGTTCCGAAAGAATATCTTAAGGAAGGGGTTATTTTAAGGCTTATTGAAACCCTAAAAAAAGAAAAGGGGAAAACGGTTTATTTAAACAAAACACTTTGCGACACTCCTCATTTGCCGCAGATTTGCCGATACGCTAAAAAGGTGTATATAGAAAGTGAAAATCTTCCCGAAAATGCTGAAGAAATATACAAAAATTACGGAACCCTTCCCTTTCTTTGTTCCGCCTTGCCCAATGCAGATATTTTTCCCGACATAAACACCCCTTTTTACGTCAAATTACCAAAAGAGGTGGAGGAAATACGGCCAAAGGAATTTTCGGCGGTACTTTTTGCAGGACTTATTTATAAAGAAAACAAAATACTTATAATTTAAAATTGGCAGAGAAGTCTCTGCCAATTTTTTATAGGTTCTTTAATGTGTCAATGGCTGTTTTCATAATGGAAGTATCAGCCTTTTCGATACATCCGTTATCCACCATAACCGCCATATCGGGATTTATGGGAAGCTGAGCTAATAGAGGCACTCCCAGTTCATCGGCAATGGTCTGTGTTTTGCCTTCACCGAAGAGATGCACCTTTTTACCGCAATCGGGACATTCGATATAGCTCATATTTTCAACTATTCCAAGCACGGGAATGTTCATCATTTCAGCCATTTTATAAGCCTTTTTAACTATCATTGAAACAAGGTCCTGAGGGCTTGTTACAATAATAATTCCCGAAAGAGGAAGGCTTTGGAAAACGGTTAGAGGCACGTCGCCTGTTCCGGGAGGACAGTCAACAAACATATAGTCAACGTCATTCCAGATAACGTCGCTCCAGAACTGCTTTACAGCGCCTGCAATAACGGGGCCGCGCCATACAACAGGAGCAGTAGCATCCTCTAAAAGAAGATTTATGGACATCAATTTAATACCGCCCTTTGTAATTGCGGGGAAGATTCCCAAATCGTTTCCTTCGGCGCGTTCATTAATACCGAAAGCCTTAGGAATTGAAGGACCGGTAATATCGGCATCAAGTATTGCTACCTCTTTGCCCTCTTTACGCATAGCAACGCTAAGTAAAGAAGTAACCATAGATTTACCTACGCCGCCCTTGCCGCTGACAACGCCTATTACCTTTTTAATGTTATTAAGTTCATTGGTAGGCTCAATAAGGCTGTCAGGCTTTCTGTCGGAGCATTTAGCAGAACAGGTACTGCAGTCATGTGTACATTCACTCATATTTATCACCTTTTATTTTATAGTTTTACAAATTATTATAAATTTATTATTCTAAAACAAACAATTCTCGTGAAAATGACCTTGCCAGGCAAGGTCATTTAAAATTTATTTTATAATTCCTGCAAGCATTAATTTAAGTGTTGCAAGGTCGCCTGTATCTATTTTTCCTCTTCCGTCAGCGTTAGCGCCGGGGCTTACTTCATCTTGTAAACCTACAAGATAAAGCTTAAGCGCAGCAAGGTCGGTAGTATCAACCTTTAAGTCACCGTTAACGTCACCGGGTATGCTGTGAATAATTTCAATTTCAGCCGACTTCATATTAAAGAATACTCTGTCACCGTTTCTGTCAGCAAAGTCTGTCTGAGGATTATAGTAAAGCTCTACGTTTCCGTTCTCGGCATCCTTTGTAAGTGTAAAGTTAATGGTAAACATTAATCCGTCTTCGGTATATTCCGCATCGTTAAGTGAAATAAGCACTGTTATCTCGCCAACCTTGGAAGCGCCTGCGGTAATATCATCTGTTATATCGCCTGCTGTTATACCTTTATATATAAGGGAAGTTTCATCATATTTTATTCTTACTATACCGGCAGAAAATCCCGAATTATCTTTAACAAACACCTTAACAGAGGTGTTTCCGCCGATGGCTGCTTTTGTAGTCTGCGCATAAAACTCACCGTAAACTCTGGGAAGTGTTACGCTTTCCACAGTCTCACCGCAAATTTTACAGCGATATTCACCCTGTCCCTCAGCTTCGCTTGTGGGGGCCTCAACTACAGTAAGACTATTTTTGGTATGAGCAATTGTATCAATTTCTCTTGAAGCGACTACTTCATCACATAACTCACAGTAGGTTTCTGCCAAGCCCTTAACGCTGCAGGTAGGCTCTCTTGTTATTACCTCTTGGCCGTGAATATGGTCAAGCTTTTCTACCACTCTGCTGCCGTCTTTCTCGCCGCCGCAGATAAGACACATATACTCTTCTACACCAGCTTCTTTACAGGTGGGTTTAATAGTTACTGCCCAAGCCATAAAGTGTGCGCCCTGTTCTTTTGCTTTGCTTTCGAGAACAGCGTCGCAACGGTTACAGTAACGGGATACCAAACCTGCTGTGGTGCAGTCACCGGGGGTTGTGGTACGCCAAGTGCCGTCGTCGTGACCAAGAACGGGTATTTCGGTTGCTACGTTCAGGTTACATGCATAGCAATGTCTGTACTCGGAGCCTGCTTCGGTACAGGTTGCTTCTTTCGTAACAATAGGATCTCCTTCAATGAATTTATGTCCGAGAGGAGCTACCGCCGTTTCATCCTTTAAATCTCCGCAGAATTCACAAACATAAGCTTCTACACCGGCTGTATCACAGGTGGGCTTTGTTAAGATCTGCTTTGCGCTCGAATAAGAGTGAGGAGCTTTATCAACAGGAGTAACATTTAGGTCACCGCATATGGTACAAACATAATTTATTGCGCCTTCCGCCTTACAGCTGGGTTCAACTCTGTCTTTGAATATATATGTATGTTCGCAAGAAACGGTAATGATGCCGTTTGAAAACTGAGGTTCAACAGGTGTTGCATTTGTATCACAAACGTTGCCTTCTTCGGCAGAAAGAGTAATTTCGGCATTTCCCGAATAAGAGCCGATACTGAAAACCAACGTAGCAAGAGTTCCTGTAGCAGTACAGTTACTTCCTAAATGATAAAAAGCAAGAGTAGAACCACCCTCATAATTTGAATATTCGAGGGTTACACCGCTTACAGCAGAGGTTGCGGATTTAAGGGTAATTTCCTCGCTCGTATGGTCAAGGTCGAGTATCATTACGGAAAATCCGGGATTACTGCTTAGAGTAAGAGTAAGGGTTACGTCCTTATGAGCGGATGTATTAGCGCTAGAAAGTTCAACCGTTAAAGCTTCAGCAGGCAACGCTTCGTCAACCGTAATCTGATTATCGTCGGTTGCGGCAATAACAGAAACACCCGAAAAGGTTAAAACCAAAATTATACTAAGTAATAAAGCAATAAGTTTCTTCATAGTTCACTACTCTTTCTTCATATAGTTTATATTCCATTTTATAGTACCACTCTTTTTAATTTTAGTCAATAAAAATATCAAAACAAGCGCAACTTTATTTTTAAAACCAAAAAAAGCGTTCGCATAAAGGTAAATAGCCCTTAAGCGAACGCATCCTCAGATAAACTCCGTATATATTTTTTTAGAACTGTTTAAAGGGGAATAATTGAAAACATCTATATGCTCACCCTTATAAAAATATTTTGTTTTAGGAACAAAATTCCCTTTAAAGCTATCAATAATAATCAGTTTCACCTTCATTTTTTCGGGAATGATGCTTTTTATGTAAACGCTGACGGTATCCCCCACCTTTGTTTCATAGGGCTCGGCAAGACCTGCAAGATTTGGTGCAAGTTCCACAAACACGCCGTATTCCTCAACACTTCTTACAATACCCGTTACGGTCTGACCTGCCATAAATTTCTCGGCATTTTCTTCCCACGTGCCTAAAAGCTCTTTATGAGAAACGGTTATTCTGCCATCCTTTGAAATCCCTTTAAGCACCACCTTTATATCCTCTCCCACATAAAAGCGGTCTTTGGGATGGGCAATACGGGAAACGGATATAAAGTCAATAGGCAAAAGCGCTATCACTCCGCAGCCTATATCACAAAACACTCCGAAAGAATCAAGATGGGTTACACGCGCCCTTAAGACGTCGCCCACGCTTTTTAAAGACAGAAATTCATTTATAAACTTTTCCTGCGCTTTTTTGCGTGACAGACGGGCAACGGGTATTCCGCTTAAATCGTATATTATATCCTCTACCGTAAAGCATACGGTTTTGCCGACACGGGAAATTATGGCAATATCCCTTATGTTGCCGTCTCCTGTAAGCAGCGCATCCTCTCGGGCAATAACACCCTTCATAGAGCCTAAATCAACCGTCAGATTATGGGAAGCATCACACAGCTTAACTACCGCGCGAAGTATTTCGCCCGTTCTTGACGCACTTACTATATTTTCCGTTGTGTAATATATTCCGCCCTCTTCTTTTGTCTTTATTTCTTCGGGATAAAACTCTTTCATTATTATCATGCCCTTCTTTTAACAAATTTTCTAATGTATATATATGAAGAAGGGGACAAAATAATGAATAAAAAACAAAACGAAGGCTACCGCCTTCGCTGTTCAAAATGTATTTATTATTTTATCTCTTGTTCAAGAGAATTAAATTCGGGAGTATCAAAAAATTGAGCAAGACTGATAGACAGTCCATCACATATCATTTTTATAGTTAATAATTTAGGGTTTTGACTTCTGCCGTATAAAATAGCTTTAACGGAAGATGGCGGTAATGCTGATAAAGTTGCCAATTTATTTACTGTAATATTTCTTTCGCCACAAAGCTGTAAAAGTCTGTTTTTAACTGCTTCTACTGTAGTCATATTTCACACTCCGTTTATATTCTTTCTATTAGAATATAAAAAAACAGTGGAAAATGTAGGCAATGTGTGATACCATATAGGCAATACATCGCCTGTATGGTGGATTGGCGGTATAAAATGATGATAATGGAGTGCTGAGATGAAAAAAGCAGAAAAAATTATTTTAATCATAATTCTAGCGGCTATTTTTTTATTTACAATATTTTTGATTTCCCGCATATCAAACAACGAAAACATTAACGGTATTTCTTCTGTTACAAGCAATACGAATAGTAAAATATATTCCGCAACGGAAGAAGCAGAACCGATTTTTTCATCGGAAGAAACACACGAGCCTTCTTCAGACACCTCTCATAATATTGTCTCAAATAGTTCTTTAAGCACTTCTTCCCAAAACAACAAGATTTCTTCGTCGGACAACCCGAGTTCTTTATCACAAAAACCGACATCCTCAGTTACATCTTCTGTGACTTCAAATTCAAAAATGGTATGGGTTACAAAAACCGGAAAAAGATACCATAGAATATCTAACTGTGGCAGTACTAAAAGCGCAATACTAGTAACGCAAAAAGACGCAGAAACGCTGGGATTGGCACCTTGTGGAAATTGTTGGTAATATAAAACTAACCTGTTCGCAAAAGCGAGCAGGTTTTAATATAAAGACATTGTTATAGCTCTTCTCTCCCTCCGTCTTTTGCTGCGCAAAATCCACCTCCCTCATCAGATGGCGGCTCAGGCATGAGATTTTCGTTATATAGTAAAAACCGATGCTTTCGCATCGGTTTTTGTTAATCCTGTGCTAAATCGTCAATTGTTACGTCAACTCTTGTTATGGCATTGCCTGTCATACTCTGTAATTTTTCCTTAACGTTTTTCTGAACGTTTTCTGCAACCTCTTTTGCATTGGCGCTCTGGAAAATCTTGATATGAATATCAAGAGCTACAGCTCCGTTTTTCTCAGTAACGTGAACAGGTTTGAAAATCTTTCCGCGGTTAAGCACGTTTTTTAAGTCGATGCCCTTTTCGGTAAGACCTGCAACACCTTCAACCTCTTTAACGGCTATGGTTGCCATATTTTCAATAACCTCTGCATTAATTGCAAGATTGCTTCTGTTTTCCATTTTTTATACCTCCGCGCACTTATTTCCTTATTTTTTAATAGTATAACACATTTTTTTGAAATTCTCAACCTTTTACTGTAACAATTTTTACTTTCGATGAAGAAAGTGAGCATTGACCGCTTACAGCATCCTGAATTTGAAGGGTTTGTTGGTTAGTAAGCGACTCTCCTTCAACCACCACTGTAACGCTGTCATCCCCGATTACAGCAAGGGTTTTGCTAAAGCCTTTGGCATTTAAAATGTTTTCAATTGCAATTTCGTCTGTTTTTCTTTTCGATAAAAGCGCCGCTTTTTCGGTTGCTTCTTTTATTATCTCTGTATTACCCGATGCAGAGTTTAACGCCTCTTTTACACTTTCCTCTGCCTCTTTATAGGCTGTTTCTCTGTCTAGTTTAGCTTTTGAAAAATAATCCTCCTCTATTTTACCGCTGACCATTGCAGAGTCCCCCTGTTCGCTTGACACAAAGGTGCTCTCCCCCATATATTTGGCTTTGTCGGTGGAGGAATATTTCATATTCAGCCACACCGCCGTTCCTAAAATCAGCACCATAACCCCCAGCACCAAATGTCCTTTACCAAGTACTTTTCCTTTTTTCACCCTGAATAACCTCCAATATATACTCTTTTTGATGTAATGCCCAGCGCCGCCGTTACCGCGTCGCGTATTGCCGTTTTTATTCCCTCGTTGCCGCCCACATCCGTGACTATCGCCACCCCTCTTATCTGTGGCATATATTCCGTAATTAAAAGCGCCTCTTCGCTTCCGTCGGATTTTTTAACAGTAATAGCTTTTTCCTTTACCGTACCGCTTGTTTCAGTTCCCTTTTCGGTACTTTTTTCACCGCTTATATTCTGACTTTCCCCTGCATATTCCCGTCTTACCGAGGTTTCAAGGGTAATGATAACCTTTGTTTTTTTATCCCCCGAAATGCTGACCGCTATTTCTTTTATCTGTTTTTCCAGTTCTTCTTTATATTGCTCGGTAGAAATATCTACGCTTTTTTCCTTGATTTCTTTTGTCTGTTTTTCGGGGATAAAGGATGAAAGTCCTATTAAAACTATGCCGATTATACCAATGATAACAAGGCTTTTTGAGCCCACATACTTTTTAATAAAAGAAAGCATTTTTTCTTTATTCATAAACATAGACTTCCCCTAGTCCCGTATTTTTTTCTATAAGATTTTTGCATTTTTCTACGTCACTGCAGCCGAAAACAGTGATTTTATTTATATTTATGCTTTTATCTTGGTTTTCAGTAGTGTCTGCTTCAATT
Organism: Acutalibacteraceae bacterium; assembly: GCA_045537575.1. Classification (GTDB taxonomy): domain Bacteria; phylum Bacillota; class Clostridia; order Oscillospirales; family Acutalibacteraceae; genus SIG607. Next base: position 15,938 of record JAZSPU010000043.1, on the reverse strand, counting down.
TTTTCATACTCTATGCTTTCTTTTTTCAGCATATCCCCTATAGCCATACAAAAAGCTTCCTCATTATAGGAATAAAGCTCTGCTTCATCAGACAAAGCGGGTAAGGAAATATCCGAAAAGGAAACAAGAGATAAAGCCGATAAAAAGGATGCTAAAAAGCACAAAGAAAAAACGAAGTTCTGCATTTTTGCAGACCGTTTTAAAATTGGGAGAAAATTCAGCATTGAATATGCAACGCAAATAACCGAAACATTTAAAATAAGCGTTTTCAAAGTGATATAAGCACCCCTACCGAAATAATAAAAAGGCAGACCGATAAAATAAGAAAGCCCAGTAGCAGAGAAATTACGTTTTCTACCGCTTCGCTTAAGTTCTTTACGGCATTTGCCGAAAAAAGCGACGCAGTATTACTTAAAAGAATTAGTGCCAGTTTCCAACAAAGAAGCTCTATAAGTAAGGGCAATATAAGAATTATAAGACCTATAATTATATACATTCCTATACCGCCCGACACAGCCGAAAGACTTGCGGCAACGCTTGAAGCCGATTCGCTGAGTGTTGAACCTACAACGGGCACAAAAGAGCCGAGAACGTATTTGGCGGTTTTTAAGGCGACGGTATCGGCGGTTTTGCCCAGCACCGATTTTGATGAAAGTATAAAAACAAAAACCGAAGCGCACAACGATAAAAACCACATAGCCGCTTTTTTTATGCCGTTTATAATGCCCGATGCCTTATTTTGCACCCCGAAGGACGAGCAGACCGCAAGGGACAGATATCCGTTCATAAAGGGGGCTATAACAAAGGAACAAAGGTAGCTTAATACCTGACAGGCAATAAGAAGCACCCCTGCTCCGCCGGTCACCGAAACGCTTTTTCCGGCAGCTGCCTTCATTGAAGCAAAAACGGGAAGCGAAGAGGTAATAAACATGGTGGCTCCCTTAAGCGCTTCCTTTGAAGCGGCTATAATTTCATAAAGCGGAACGGTAAGCACAAGGGCGCAGGAAAGGGCGCATACACTTTCCACCGCTAATGAAGTTTTTCCCTCTTCACAGTAGCTGACCAGCATAGCAGCCACAATAACGGTTGCCAGACTTTTCAGAAAAACCGAGAAGGGCGATTTTATGCCCTCTTTAAAAAAGTTTTTTAAAAGTGAGAAAAATCCTTTTGTATCAAGGCTTTCGGAAAGCATTTCTTCATTTAGTCCGTATTGGTTTAAAATCTCCCTTTCTTCCTCGGGAATAAGGGAATAGGTACTATTCTCCCCCTCGGCATAAGCATTTATGGAAAATATTATTACTAAGCAAAAAATCAGGCAGATTATTCTAAAAATTTTCATTATTCCACCAGTCTTACCGCAAGGCTTAAAAGGTCTTTTATAACAGGCAGGGCAACAATAAAAAGAAGGGTTCGCCCTGCAAGAGAAATTTTTGAAGCAAGGCCGTTTAATCCGCTATCACTTGCTGTATCGGCGGCAAATTCGGTTATATATCCTATTCCCACCGCCTTTAAAGCCACCGAAAAATATCCTGCATTAAATCCCGCATCAAAGAGAAGTCCCAAAAAGCTGGATAGATAGCTTTCAATTTCTTTTATACAAATAAGAAAAACGATAAGTGTTCCCGTCAGGCTTATAAAAAAGGAAAATTCGGGACGGCTTGGCTTTATGAGAAGAGATGAAGCCACCGTCACAAGACCTATCCCCAAGGCTTTTATAAAAAAGGTCATAGTCCGAACACCGTTTTTACCGTCTCGAAAAGCTCTCCTATGCCCGAAATTATCATAAGCATAACCACCACAAGACCTGCTATGGTGGTCATCATCGCCTGTTCTTCTCTGCCCGAACGCACAAGCAGTTGGTTTAAAACAGTTACTATAATGCCTATTGCGGCAACCCTGAAAATAAAATCAACGTCCATACTACCACCACAAGAAAGAAAGGGTTAAGCCTAAGAGAAAGCCTGATACCGCAAAAAGACGGTATCTCTCAGAAACGTCTCTGTCAGCATCACTGATTGCGGTTAAAAAGAGCTCTCTGTAGCTTTTACATTTATTAAGAAGACAGTCAATATCTGCCATTCCCAAATCAAAAAGAAATTCGTTTATTAACTGTCTGTCCTCTTCTCTAAGGCATAAAGAGTCCTTTGCAATAAGCCCCTTTCCGTCATACGTCATTCCGTCGGGAAGGCACTTATCAAGTATTTCTTCAATATGAAAATCGGAAAGTCTTATATAAACGGTTATGCTGTCAAGACAGATTAAAAAGCTTCTCAGCGTTTTAGCCCTTATTTTAAGGCGGTTTGCCATTTTCAGCCCTATAAAACCGCAGGAAAAAATCAAAAATAATGCGCCGACTAGTTTTACCGCCCACAATTTTTAATCACCTCATCGGCAGAAAAAATCTCCGCTTTGCTTCCCGCAGGACAGCGAAGAAGTACAATATTTTTTACCGCACCGCTTTCTATAAGCTTTCTTAAATGCTCTTTTCTGACTATTTCGTTTTTATCTCCTATATGGGCGCTGGTTATAATAGAAACTCCCGAATATATGCACCTTTCCACCGACGAATATTCTTCACTGCCCATTTCATCAAAGGCAATGTAATCGGGGTAAAGGGTTCTGAGGGCATTTTCTATGCCCTGTCCCTTTGGAAAGAGATTTAAAATATCGGTATTTTCACCAAGGTTATTGTAGGAAATACCGTTATAAACAGCGGCAAGTTCTCCGCGGGTATCAATTACCGAAATTCTTTTATATTCCCCTGTTTTGCCGCTTGATAAAAGGCGGATATAGTCACGCATAAGGGTGGTTTTTCCGCTTCCCGCAGGGCCTGAAAACAAAACTCCGCCCGAAAGGTTTAAAAGGCTTTCGGCACAGCCGAAAAGCTCTCTTGCAATACGGATATTCACAGAGGATATATTTGTTATTCCGCCCTCCTTTGAATAGGTACCGCCAAGTCCTGCGCGACAGCCAAAGGGCAGAGAAATATACCCCTCTTTAAGCTCGTTTATATGGGAATAAACAGAATTTCTGCAAAGCAGTCTAAAGGCTTCTTCAAGGTCTTTTTTCTCGTTAGTAAGACACCCCTCGGGACTGTCTTTCACGCTGCCGAAGGGGGTGACAAAATAGGTTCTTCCCCTTATTGTAAGCGACACGCTTTTGCCTGTTTTAAGGCGTATTTCCTGTGTTTGCGCCTTAATTTGTTCCGAAAGGCAGGAAAGCACCGCCGCTATTCTCGGCGAAATAAAATCAAGGCATTTTTCAAATATTAAAAGGTCTTTTCTGTTCATATTTTTCCTTCCTTTTTTTGTTTACTATATGGTATGTCCAAGGAAATAAAAATAGAACACAAAAAGAAAAAAGAGACACCGAAGTGTCTCTTGTGAATATGTTATTTCGTTTTTATTCTTCGGGCATTTCCCAGTTGTGCCAGAATGCCTGAACGTCTTCGTTTTCGTCCATCATATCAATAAGCTTTTCCATTTTTTCGCACATTGTCTCATCATCCAAGGCGGTCATGGTCTGAGGAATATAAGCAACCTCGGCAGAAACAAAGGAGTAGCCCTTTTCTTCTAAAGCATCTCTTACTGCGCCTAAATCGTTAGGAGCGGTAATGATTTCAAATACATCTTCTTCGGCTGAAAAATCTTCAGCGCCTGCATCCAGCGCATCCATCATTACGGTATCTTCGTCAAGGTCTTCGGCTTCGATAACGATTTGTCCCTTGCGGTCAAACATAAAGGAAACGCTTCCTGCCTGACCGAGATTACCGCCGCATTTATCAAAATAGTGTCTCATTTCGCCTGCGGTACGGTTGCGGTTATCGGTAAGAGCTTCAACAATACAGGCAACTCCGCCGGGGCCGTAACCCTCGTAAATAAGCTCTTCATAGTTATTGGCATCGCCTTCGCCTGCAGCCTTTTTAATAATACGTTCGATGTTTTCGTTGGGAACGTTTGCAGCCTTTGCCTTAGCAATAACGTCTTTAAGTTTGCTGTTTTCAGCAGGGTTAGGGCCGCCCTGTTTTACAACTACGGCAATCTCTCTTCCCATTTTGGTAAAGATTTTAGCCTTTGCGGCATCGGTCTTTTCCTTTTTACGTTTAATATTGTTCCATTTACTGTGTCCTGACATATTTTACAGTCCTTTCGGAAATTTTATCTTTTTTAAAGCCTAGAGTATTTTATCACATTCCTTCGCTTACTTCAAGGGCTTTTTCTATTATTCTTTCAATATCGCTCATAGAGGATATTTCTCCGCACATTCTTCGCATAGCGGCGGCTCCACGCATACCCTTTATGTACCAAGAAGCGTGTTTTCGGCTTTCCAGCATAGCCGTTCTTTCTCCCTTATACTCCACCATAAGCTCAACCTGTTTTTTTAGCATTTCCAGACGCTCTTTAAGGGAAAAAACGGGAATTTCCTCTCCGGAAAATCCTGCATTTATTTCTCTGAACACAAAGGGATTTCCCATTGCGCCCCTGCCCACCAAGAGATAGTCACAGCCCGTTTTTTCCTTCATATTCTTGGCAGAGGCAAAGTCGGTTATATCACCATTGGCAATTACGGGAATCTTTACCCTTTCCTTAACATTGCGGATAATATCAATATTGACACCGGGGGCATACATCTGCTGACGTGTTCTGCCGTGAACCGTTACTGCACTTGCGCCGCATTTTTCGGCAATTTCGGCAAGAAGCGGAGCGCAAAGGCTGTTTTCATCCCAGCCCGTTCGCATTTTTACAGTTACGGGAATATTTACGGCATTTACCACCGCTTCAATAATTTTTCCCGCAAGGGTTAAATCCTTCATAAGCGCACTTCCGCCGCCGTGACCTGCAACCTTAGGAGCGGGACAGCCCATATTTATGTCAATAAAATCGGGGGCTAACTGCTCGGCATATTTTGCCGCTTCCCCCATAGAAACGGGATCGCTTCCGAAAAGCTGAGAAGCAAAGGGGCGCTCCTTTTGACCGCAAAAAAGCAGAGCCGCGCTTTTTTTATCCTGACGGCTTACTCCCTTGGCGCTTGTAAGCTCTCCCACAGTATAGCCTGCGCCCAAATCAATACAAATTTCACGCATTGCGCGGTCGGCGACACCTGCCATGGGCGCAAGTGCGGCATAGCCGCCGATTTCTAAATTTCCTATTTTCATAACGATATAATTATATCATCTTTTTAAAATATGTCAAATTTGAAAATTTATTTAAAAAACTGATGACAAATATATAATTTCTTGTTATAATATATATTGACTTATTTTGTGTTTACGGAGTACAGATTATGAAACTTTTAGCTATAGACGGAAACAGCATAATTAACAGAGCCTTTTACGGTATTCGTCTCCTTTCCACTTCCAAAGGAGTGCATACCAATGCCGTTTATGGTTTTATAAATATTTTAAACAAACTTGTTGCTGAGGAATCTCCCGACGGCGTTGCCGTTGCCTTTGACGTAAAGGTTCCCACCTTCCGTCACGAAAAATACAGCGAATATAAAGCAGGCAGAAAGCCTATGCCCGAGGAACTCAGAGAACAAATTCCGCTTTTAAAGGAGTGGCTTAATCTCTACGGCTATCACGTATTAGAGGCTCCCGGCTTTGAGGCTGACGATATTTTGGGCACTTTAGCCTACGCTGCCGAGGAAAATGGGGATACCTGCGTTATTGCTACGGGAGACAGAGACTCCTTACAGCTAATAAGCGATAACGTAAAGGTTCTGCTTTCATCTACCAAGGCAGGTAAACCCGAAATTGTTCACTTTGACAAAGCCGCGCTTTTTGAAAAATACGGTCTTACCCCCAATCAGATGATAGAGCTTAAGGCTCTTATGGGGGATCAAAGCGACCACATCCCAGGTGTGTCTGGTGTAGGAGAAAAAACCGCCACCGATCTTATTAAAAGATTCGGCTCGGTTGACACACTTTACCAAAATATTGACAGCGCTGATATAAAGGACAGCGTAAGGGCAAAGCTTATTGCCGACAAGGAAAGCGCTGTTTTAAGTAAATTTTTAGGCACTATTTCAAGAGATGCTCCCGTTTCAAAAAATTTAAAGGATTATTTACCGAAAGCGCAGGATGAAGACAGTCTTGCCGCCTTTATGACCGACCTTGAGCTTTTCAGACTTATGGACAGTATGGGAATTGCTCCCCGTCAAAGTCAGGAAAGCATTGATTTAGCCGAAAGCCGTAATATAACAATTACCGAAAACGATGCTTTTAAAATAACGGGAATTTTAGATATTGCCTTTGACGGCGAAAGGGTTGCCGTTTTATCGGATGATTTTGTTTCGGTTTTTAACGTAAACAGCGATAAATTAAAAGAAATTTTAGAAAGCGAAAACGAAAAAAGGGTTTATGACTGCAAGAGTCTCTACCGTTACTGTATAACAAAGGGTATAAATCTTAAAAACGTGGTTTTTGACAGTTTGCTTGCAGGCTATCTTGCCGATGCCTCGGGTTCTTCCTATGATATTGACAGGCTTATGGGAAGATACCACGTTGCCGAGCCGAATTTAAAAGAAAACACCGACTCTCTTATACGCACCGCCGTACTTCACGCTCCTATTTGTGACGCCTTAAAGGACGAACTTGATAAAACAGGACAGGCTGAGCTTCTTACAAAAATCGAACTGCCTCTTGCCAAAGTCTTAGCTTCAATGGAGTTAAGCGGAGTTTTGGTTGACAAAGACGGTCTTTTAAAGATGGGCGAGGAACTTAAAGAAAGATGTGAAGAATTACAAAAGGAAATCTACGCTCTTATCGGTTATGAGCTTAATCTTAATTCCCCCAAGCAGTTGGGAATTGCCCTTTTTGAAGATTTAAAGCTTCCCGGCGGCAAAAAGACAAAGAGCGGCTACTCTACCTCGGCAGAGATACTTGAAGGACTTAAATATGAGCATCCCGCCGTTGAAAAACTGCTTATATACCGTCAGCTTACAAAATTAAAATCAACCTATTGCGACGGACTTGTTACAGCCATTGGCGAGGATGGAAGAATACACTCCACCTTTAACCAAACCGAAACAAGAACGGGAAGAATAAGCTCACTTGAGCCTAATTTACAAAACATTCCCGTAAGAAGCGAGGAAGGAAAGCGTCTGCGTAAATTCTTTACCGCAAAGGAAGGCTTTGTTCTGTGCGATGCCGACTACAGCCAGATAGAGCTTCGTGTTTTAGCCTCTATTTCAGGTGACGAAAATATGATAAATGCCTTCCTTAGCGGCGAGGACATTCACACTCTGACCGCTTCGCAGGTTTTCGGTTTACCCACCGATATGATTACCCCCACTTTAAGAAGCAGAGCAAAAGCGGTAAACTTCGGTATTGTTTACGGAATCGGCGCTTTTTCTCTCGGCAAGGATATAGGGGTATCAAGGAAGGAAGCCGACTCTTATATAAAGGGCTATCTTGCGGCTTATCCGAAGGTTGCTTCATATATGGAAGAGGTTATTAAAAATGCCAAGGAAGACGGTTTTGTTACCACCCTTTTCGGTAGGCGCCGTTATCTTCCCGAGCTTAAATCCTCTAATCATATGATTTTATCCTTTGGCGAAAGGGTAGCGCGTAATGCTCCTATTCAGGGGTCTGCTGCCGATATTATTAAAATCGCTATGATAAAGGTTTATGAGAAGCTTAAAGAGGTTAAGGATGCCCGTCTTATTCTTCAGGTACACGATGAGCTTATCGTTGAATGCCGAGAGCAAGATGCAAATACAGTCAAAGAAATTTTATCAAAAGAAATGAAAAACGCCGCCAACCTTGCCGTTACCCTTACGGCTGACGCTAACTGCGGCAAGACTTGGTATGACGCTAAAGATTAAACTATGAACGTACTTTTTATTTGCACAGGAAATACCTGCCGTTCCCCTATGGCGCACTATTATCTTAACAGTCTTAATTTAGACGGTATAAAGGCAAACAGCGCAGGGCTTTTTACTAACGGCAGTGAAATAAGCGAAAATTCGAAAGCGGTGCTTTATGAAGCAGGAATTGACGCAAACGGTCATATCTCCCATAACGTAACCCTTGAGGACGTTAACAATGCCCACAGAATTTACTGTATGACTCCCTCCCACAAGGCAACCCTTGTATCAGCAGGGGTTAGCGAGGAAAAGCTTTTTTTACTAACTGAAAAGGGTATAAGCGATCCCTTTGGGCAGGATTTATCCGCTTACAGAAAATGCCGCGACGAAATATTTTCAGCTATTGATTTAATTTTTAAAAAGGATAGCTTTACGGCTGAATATTTAAGTGAAAATGATGCAGGGGAAATCGCCTTTATCGAAAAGGAATGTTTTTCTGAACCTTGGAGTGTAAACAGCATAAGGGAGTCGATGAAAAACGGCAACACCTTTATAGGCATAAGGGAAAAGGGTAAACTTTTAGGCTATTTAAGTCTTTATGAATCCTTGGACGAAGGCTATATAAACAATATCGCCGTTTTAAAGGAAAGCAGAAGACGGGGTATCGGTAAAGCGCTTTTAAAAGAAATTATGGATTATGCCCTTTTAAAAGGACTTGCCTTTATCTCCCTTGAAGTACGCGTTAGCAACACCCCCGCAAAAAATCTTTATTCTTCCTTTGGCTTTAAAGAAGAAGGCAGAAGAAAGAATTATTATAAAAATCCCACAGAGGATGCCATAATACTGACAAGAAGGTTTTAGTAATGCTTATTTTAAGTATCGAATCCTCCTGTGACGAAACTTCATCTGCTGTCACAAGAGAAAGAGACGTGCTTTCAAATATAATATCAACCCAAATTGACGAGCACCGTATTTACGGTGGCGTTGTTCCCGAAATTGCTTCTCGTAGGCACTGTGAAAACATTGCCGCCGTAGTAAAGGAAGCAATAGATACGGCAGGGGTTAGCTTTTCGGACATTGATGCCGTTGCCGTTACCGCCTATCCCGGTCTTATCGGTGCTTTGCTTACGGGAGTTAACTTTGCAAAGGGGCTGAGTCTGACACTGAATAAGCCTCTTATTGCGGTTCATCATTTAAGAAGTCACATTGCGGCAAATTATATTTCTAATCCCGATTTAAAGCCACCCTTTTTGTGCCTTACCGTTTCGGGCGGAAATACTGTTTTATGCGAGGTTAAGGACTATACCGACTTTTCTATTATAGGACGCACCCTTGACGATGCGGCGGGCGAATGCTTCGATAAAGCCGCAAGGGCTATGGGACTGGATTATCCGGGCGGAGTAAATCTTGATAAAATTGCCTCTGTCCCCGACACCGTCCGTTACCCCCTTCCAACCCCTAAAATAAACGGCGATCCTTATGATTTCAGTTTTTCGGGACTTAAAACGGCTGTTATAAATTTAATTCATAACAATAAGCAAAAGGGGCTTGATATTGACGTTCCCGTTTTGTGCGCAACCCTTAGAAAAAAGGTTTGCGATATACTTATTGACAAAACCTTTTTGGCGGCAAAGGAAAGGAATTTTAAAAAAATCGTTCTTGCAGGCGGTGTTTCGGCAAACAGCGAACTGCGAAGCCGTTTTGAAGAAGAATGTAAAAAAAGAGGATATGAGTTTTATACTCCCCTTTTAAAATATTGCGGTGATAATGCCGCTATGGTGGGTATTCAGGCTTTTTACGAATATAAAGCAGGAAATACCGCCGACGTATCTCTTAATGCTACGGCTACAATGCCCATTGATTTAAGGTGAAAATTATGAAAAAGAAGCTTTATTTAATTGCAAATCCTTGTTCGGGTACGGGAAAAATAAAAACTCAGCTTTACCCCATAGTTCAGGTTTTTTCCGACGGCGGATATGACGTTACCGTTCATCTTACTGCAGACAGAGGGGACGCTACCCTTCAGACAGCAGCCCTTTCAAGCGATTATGAAACGGTTGTATGCTGCGGCGGTGACGGAACTCTTAACGAGGTTATCACAGGTCTTATGCAGAATGAAAATAAATTTAAGCTTGGCTACATTCCTGCAGGTACCCTTAACGAATGGTCGTCAGGTCTTAAAATTTCCCGTAATATGAAAAAGGCTGCCCTTGACCTTCTTGACGATAATCTTGTTCCCCTTGATATAGGCAAGTTCGGTGACCATTATTTTTCATATACCGCTTCCTTCGGCGCCTTTACCGAAGCCTCCTACTCAGCGCCTCAGGCAGCCAAAAATATGCTTGGTAAAATAGCATATTTCTTTGAAGGAATAAAGACTCTTGTTAATATCCGTCCCATTCACTTAAAGGTAAATTGCGACGGACAAGAGGTGGAAGGCGACTTTATTTTCGGTACCGTTTCAAATTCCTTGTCTGTAGGCGGTGTGGTTCACTATAAAGAGGCTTTAGTAGAGCTTGGCGACGGACTTTTTGAAGTACTGCTTATTCGTTACCCTTCAAATATTATAGAGCTTCAAACGGCTGTTTCCGCTTTGCTTACAAAGGATTTTAAAGCAAAAGGCATTGAATTTTTCCAAGCTAAAAAGGTTGTTTTTGAAAACGCAGGAGAGGTTGACTGGACCCTTGACGGTGAGCATATTGCTCCAAAAGAAAGAATAGAAATTGAAAACCTTCATGCCGCTGTTGATTTTCTTATTCCCGCAAATAAGAAAAACGTACCTGCTATAGAAAAGAAATAAGGGAGAAAAAGATTATGTTTACAAGAGATATAGGTGTTGACCTTGGAAGCGCAACCACGCTGGTTTGCGTGAAAGGTAAAGGAATAATTATGAGAGAGCCTTCTGTTGTTGCTTATGACGTGCGCAACGATGCCGTAAGAGCGGTAGGCAGCGAAGCCAAGGCTATGATAGGAAGAACTCCCGGTTCAATTATTGCTGTGCGTCCTTTAAAGGACGGTGTTATTGCCGACTTCGACGTTACGGCGGCAATGCTTAAAAGATTTATAAGCCAAGCCCTTAAGGGTTCGCTTTTCTCCCGTGTAAGAATGGTTATCTGTATTCCTGCAGGTGTTACCGAGGTTGAAAGCCGCGCTGTTTACGATGCGGCAAAAACTGCAGGCGCGGCTGAAATCGACCTTATTGAAGAGCCTATGGCGGCAGCAGTTGGCGCCGGTCTTCCCATTTGGGATGCAGCAGGTAATATGGTAGCCGATATCGGCGGCGGTACCACCGACGTTGCGGTAATTTCTCTTGGTGACATTGTTACCAGTCAGTCACTTCGTCAGGCAGGAGACGACCTTGACGGCGCTATTATTCAGTACGTAAAGCGTAAGCATAATCTTCTTATAGGCGAACGCACCGCCGAGCAGATTAAAATTGAAATCGGCTCTGCCCTTCCCTATGAGGACGAAAAGGTTATTGAGGTACGAGGCAGAAACCTTGTTGACGGACTTCCTAAGAACATAGATATTTCCTCTGCTGAAGTAAGAGATGCTATGGCAGACGTTATAAGACAGATAGTTGATACGGTGCGTATCACCCTTGAAAAAACTCCCCCTGAGCTTTCTGCCGACATAATTGACCGCGGTATTACACTTACGGGCGGCACCTCAATGCTCAGAGGTCTTGCAGAGCTTATTTCAAGAGAAACGGGTATGCCCGTTCAGGTTGCTGAAAATCCCATTGACTGCGTTGTTTTAGGCACAGCTAAGCGTCTTGACGGCAGCAGCGGTTTTGAAAATTACGTATTCCGTCACGGAAAACGCTTCAGATAGGAGATAAATTGTTATGCGTTTTTTCCTGCGCACTAAAAAATTCAGGATTTGTCTTTCGGTTATAGCCGCTGTTCTTGCTCTATCAATAGCCATAAGAATAATAGGCGGAGTGCTTTCTCCCGGTTCGGGACTGATAGGCACGATTATTGCCCCTTTTCAGAGTCTTGCTACAAGCATTTCAAGGGGAATTGACAATCTAGAGAAAAAGTATAATGACGGCAACGAGCTTCTTTTAGAAAATCAAAAATTAAAGGAAGAAAACGATGCTTTAAGAAAACAAAGTGCAGATTTAGACGAAACCTTAAGACAGAATGAATTTTACAAAGATTATCTTGAAATAAAGGACAACAATCCCGATTTTACATTTTGTGATGCTAAACTTATATCTGTAGATAAGGATGACCTTTATTTATCCTTCGTAATAAACAAGGGAAGCACCCACGATATAAAGCAGTATGACCCTGTTATTGTGGGAAACAGTCTTGTAGGATACATCAGCAAGGTTGGACTTACCACAAGCAAGGTTACCACTCTGCTTTCTCCCGAAATTGTTGCAGGCGCATCTGATAGCAGAACGGGGGATGCGGGTATTATTTCGGGAACTGCCGATTTTGCCGCCGAAGGTAAAATTAAGCTTTATAACCTTTCCCGCGACTGTCAGGTTGCGGTAGGCGATACAGTTGTGACCTCGGGCGAAGGACTTTTCCCCCAAGGGCTTCTTATCGGTACGGTTGAAACCATAAAAAGCGACACCTATACCTCTTCCCTTTATTCAAGTGTTACACCCTTTGTGGATTTTACTGATATAAACAAGGTTATGGTAATAACAAAGTTTGAAGGTCAGGGCGCTTTAGGTAGCGAGCTTGGTGAATAACTATGTTTATAGATAAAAAACGAAAGGTTCCTTACATTGAAATAATAATAGCCTTTTTTGTCTATCTTTTTCACTATACGGGACTTATTGACATAACCATCAGGGGCGCTTCGCCCATAATACTTTTGCCTATTACTGTGGCAGTAGCAATGTTTTATAATGAGCTGACGGGACTGCTTTTCGGTCTTTGTTGCGGCTTTGCCATGGATGCGGTTGCCGCTTCCACTTCAGTTTTTAATACCCTTGCCTTTATGTTTATAGGCTTTATTGCAGGGCTTCTTGCAAAACGTATTTTTAATAGAAATCTGCCTGCCGCTATTGCTCTGACTCTGCTTAGCGAGATAGGTTATTTTGGAGTAAAATGGCTTCTTGTTGCCATTATTCCCGACGTTCAGGGAAAGGTTTACTACCTTTTATGGAATTTAACCCCCTGCGCCGTATATACCATTATTTTTATTGTGCCCCTTTATTTCCTTGAAAAAAGGTTGCACAAAGAGAAAAAATAGTTAAATTATTTGTGAAAAGAGGTGAATCCCTTGCCATTTGCCAAGAATAAAAACGTGAGAATAAATGCTCTTGCATATTTCCTTGCTTTGATTATTGCTGTAAGCAGCATAAGGCTTTTTTCTTTAGGTGTAGTTAATGCAGATAAATATATAACGAGAACCGACGGTGTTACAATGCGTACCGCTGTCTTAAAGGCGCCCCGAGGAGAAATTCTTGACAGTTGCGGCAGAGAGATTGCCGTAAACCGCGAGGGATATAACATCGTCTTTAACAGTGCATATATAAACAAGGAAAAGCTTAATGACACCATTTTGGTGCTGTGCAACTATCTTTCGGAAAGCGAAACTGAGTGGACAGACAAGCTTCCCCTTTCAAAAACCGCGCCTTACGGCTACACCGAAGAGATTAAAGATAGTTTTCTCAGTTCCATAGGTCTTGCACATTATGCTACAAGCGACAACGTTTTCACAAAGCTTACCGAAACCTATGATTTATCCTCCTACTCAAAAGAGGAAGCGCGTATTATTATGGGTGTTCGCTACAGTATGACTGCAATGGATTTTTCCATAGCCAACCCCTATATTTTTGCCGAAGACGTTCCCGATTTTGTTATGCAGAAGGTAAGCGAAGCTCGTTTTCTGCTTGACGGCATTACGGTGGAAACGGTACCCTTTAGAGAATACGTAGATACCGACCTTGCCCCCCATCTGATTGGTAACGTAGGCTCAATTTATGCAGAGGAATGGGAAGAGCTTAAGGACAAAGGCTATTCCTATAACGATAAAGTAGGCAAAAGCGGTATTGAATCCTATGCCGAAGAAACCCTTCACGGAACCGACGGTGAAATTACCTATTATATAGACGAACAGGGAAATGTAATAGACAGCGTTATAACAAAAGAACCCATTCCGGGAAAAACGGTTATTCTAAATCTTGATAAAGCCATTCAGGATAACGTTCAATCGGCTCTCAGCGACACAATAGTAAATCTAAATGCCGGCGGCGGCCATTGTACCGGCGGCGCGGCGGTAGTTATGAATGTAAAGACAGGGGCAATTTATGCCTCTGCAAATCATCCCACCTTTGATATGAAGACCTATTCCGAGGATTATCAGTCGCTTCTTGATGCTCCCAACAATCCTCTTATCAACCGAGCTTTTCAGGGTATTTATCCTATAGGCTCTACCATAAAGCCCCTTGTTGCCATTGCGGGTATTGATAATTCTGTTTTAAACCCCGCTGAATACATCACCTGTCAGGGTAAGTATAAATATTTCCACGATTATACCCCTTCCTGTATGAAGGTACACGGCTCCATCGGACTTACTACCGCACTTGCAAAATCTTGTAACTACTATTTCTTTGAAACGGGCAGACGTGTCGGCGCCACAAAACTGACCAATTATTTCAGCTCCTTCGGTCTTGGTTCTTTAACGGGTGTTGAAATTTCCGACAGCGCAGGTATTCTTGCCGACGTAAATGAAGGCAGCGGTGACACCTTGCAGATATCCATTGGACAGAAAAACGCCTTTACACCTCTGCAGCTTGCCGTTTATACCTCTACCCTCGCCAACGGCGGAACTAGATACAAGGCAAAACTTATTAACAGCGTTGTTTCCTATGACCTGAAGGAAACCTATCTTTCCTCTAAAGGCGAAGCAGTAGAGCAGATTAAAATAAGCGATACTGCCCTAACCGCTGTTAAAAAGGGTATGCTTTCGGTTACCGAAGACGGTACGGGAAGCAGCGTATTTTCTGATTACGCCATAAAGGTGGGCGGTAAAACCGGTACCAGCCAGAACGCAGGTATTGACCACAGTGTATTTATTGCCTTTGCTCCCTTTGATAATCCCGAAATTGCCATTGCCGTTGTTTTAGAGCACGGTAATTCAGGCTTTGCCGCAGGTAGTATTGTTAAAGCGGCGCTTGATGCATATTTCTTCTCGGGAGAAAAATCGGTTGACGATGCTCCCAATTATACCCCTTTAAGATAATTGACAACATATAGCCGTTATGATATAATGGCTATCGAAAAAAACGGAGGTGAAGCCCTTTATGAATAATGTTTTTGCCATTACCTCGGGTAAAGGCGGTGTCGGTAAATCTACCGTTGCCTCTAGCCTTGCGGCAGCAGCAGAAAAGCTAGGCAAAAAGGTGGTTCTTATAGACCTTGACGAAGGTCTTAGATGCCTTGACGTTATGCTTGGCGTAAGCGAGGATATACTGCTCGATATTTCCGATGTTTTAAAGGGCGAAGACCTTTTTGATGCTCTGTATAAAATTCCCGAAAGAGAAAATCTTTATCTTCTGGCTGCCCCTTCTTCCCGAGATATGATAAATGAAGAAGCCTTTGGGGAGCTAATCAGAAAACTGGCTAATGAATTTGACGCGGTTTTTGTTGATTTTCCTGCAGGAATTGATATGCGTCTTTATAAACAGATGCCCGACACTACACGTTTTATAACCGTTACAGGCCCCGATCCTGTAAGTATAAGGGATGCCGGTTTTATGGCTGACAGTCTCTATAAAAATTCTAAGGTGCATAACCGACTTATAATCAACCGTTTTGAATATTCCTTTATTAAAAGCGGAATATACAGCGGTATTGATGATATTATTGATTCTTCACGAATCCGTCTTATCGGTATTATACCAAATGACATAAATCTGCCTCTTGCTCAGGCAAAGGGTAAGCTTTGCAAAAAAGGCAGAAGCATAAAAGCTATTGACAGAATAATAAAACGTCTTTACGGCGAGGATATTCCTCTGCCCAAAGCGAAGAAAATATAAAATACTAAGAGAGGATGTAATACTATGAATATTGCCTTAATTGCACACGACGCCAAGAAAGAACTTATGGTACAGTTCTGTATCGCTTACTGCGGTATTCTTTCGCGACATACACTTTTAGCCACCG
>JAZSPU010000013.1:0-56065 GCA_045537575.1 Acutalibacteraceae bacterium | reverse complement strand
AACGTACTTAAAAGCGGTATTCCAAATGCTATTAAGGTCTTTGATGAAGTATTAAAGCCTATGGGTAAACGCCCGAGAGGTATAAGAATTGATAGCGGCGATATTACCTATATTACAAAAAAAGCAAGAAAGATGCTTGATGATGCTGGGTATGAAGACTGTAAAATCGTTGTTTCAAACTCACTTGACGAATATCTAATCAGAGATATGCTTGTTCAGGGGGCAAAGGTTGATATTTTCGGTGTAGGCGAACGTCTTATAACTGCCGCTAAAGAACCTGTTTTCGGCGGTGTTTATAAGCTTGTTGCAGTTGAAAAGGATGGAAAAATTATTCCTAAAATCAAAATCAGCGAAAATACTGCTAAAATTACTATACCCGGTGTTAAAATTCCTTGGCGTCTTTTTGATAAAGAAACAGGAAAATGTATTGCCGACGTAATGACCTTGGGTGACGAGAAAATAGATGATACAAAGCCCTATGAAATTTTCCATCCCGAATATACCTGGAAGCGTAAAACGGTTGAAAACTTTGTGGCTAAAAAGCTTCAGGTTAAAATTTTTGAAAAAGGACAGCAGGTTTATGAAAGCCCCTCTGTAAGTGAAATTGCAAAATACTGCAAGGAACAGGTTGAGCTTTTGTGGGATGAGGTAAAACGTTTTGAAAAGCCCCATACCTATTATGTCGATCTTTCTCAGAAGCTTTGGGAACAGAGAAGTGAACTTTTGCATAAACATTCTAAATAGGTAGAAAGGATATGGTGAATATTATGAAGCGTATAATTGCTTTACTTTGCGCTGCTTTACTTTTGTTTACACTTGTGGGTTGCGGTGAAAACAAAAAGGATGAAGGCTATAGCGTTGATATTGAATACTTTTTAAAAACAGGACAGGTTAAAGAAGCCCAGTTTGCTTTGGGAACTCCTATTAAGGATATTGAAAAGCAGATAGAAAAGCATACGAATGAAGAAAATGCCAATCTTTGTCAGGGAGAAGAAATAGTTCTTGTTGAAGGAACCGATTATAACTACTATAATGCCCCTGATTTTTACTATTACTATAATGTTGGTAATGAAGAAAAGGGTATTTCTTGTATCGTAGGCTTTACCGATATGTACGGATTTTCTGTAGGCCAAACAGGTGAATATACCGTTAAATCGGCTTTGGAACAGGAAAAATTAGAGGTTACTGCCGATATTGCCGATGAAGACGAATTTTTCTTTATGCCATTTAGTATTGATAATTGCAGAAAGCTTACCTGCTCTATAGATAATAACGTTCTTGCTTTCTATTTTGAAAATGATGTTCTTATTGCGGGAGTTATCTATAATACGGAAAATTGGGTGGCGTAGAAAGGGAGTTATAGAAATTGAAGCTTTCCTTCGGTAAAGGCGTTATTCACGGATTGCCGATTTTTCTTGGGTATCTTTCGGTATCCTTCGGTCTTGGTATAACTGCTGTGTCGAGCGGTCTTTCCTTTGTTGAGGCAACAATTATTTCTGCTACTAATCTGACCTCGGCCGGTCAAGCGGCAGGTATTGAGATAATCGCTTCAGCAGGTACGCTTATAGAAATGGCTCTTACGCAGCTTATAATAAATCTTCGCTATGCGCTTATGGGAATATCACTTTCGCAAAAGCTTGATTCTTCCTTTAGTGTGCCTTCGCGAATGATTACCGCTTTTGGTATTACTGATGAGATTTTTGCTCTTACTTACTCTCAAAAATCACCCATAACGGCTGCTTATATGCTTGGTATGATATTTATATCGTGGGTTGGATGGACAAGCGGTACTTTAGTAGGTGCTTTGGCAGGTTCTTTTTTACCTGCAGTTATAACGGGCGCTTTAGGCATAATGCTTTACGCAATGTTTGTAGCGATTGTTGTTCCTGTTGCAAGGGAAAATAAAAAGGTGCTTTTCGCTTCGCTTATATCCATAGCCTTAAGTGTTACCTTTAAATATCTTACAAGTCTGTCAGCAGGCTTTGCTATAATTATATGCGCGATTACCGCTTCTGCTGTAGCGGCACTTGTGTTTCCAATTAAGGAGGCGCAGGAATGAGTATTGCAATTTATATTTTGGTAATGGCAGGGGTAACCTATCTTATCCGTATGATACCTTTTACTGTATTCAGACGTAAGATAAAATCAACGTTTATAAAAAGCTTTCTTTACTATGTGCCGTATTCAGTTCTTTCTGCTATGACTTTTCCTTCTATATTTTATTCAACAGGAGAGTTTTATTCGGCTCTTTTAGGAACCGTTACTGCGCTAATACTTGCATATTTTAAAAAGCCCCTTATTGTTGTGGCGCTTTGTGCGGCGGCTGTATCTTTAGTTACCGCATTGCTGATATAATAAAAAACTACCGTAGTTTTTAATATCTACGGTAGTTTTAATTTTGCTTTGGTTATTAGAATTCAGCAGAGCCTGTGGTTCTGGGGAAGGGAAGTACGTCACGGATATTTGCAATGCCTGTTACGTACATAATAAGACGTTCAAAGCCTAAACCGAAACCTGCATGCTTTGCACCGCCGAAACGGCGAAGGTCTAGGTACCAGCCGTATTCCTCTTCGGTGCCGCCTATTTCTTCGATACGTTTAAGAAGAAGATCTAAGCGTTCTTCACGCTGACTTCCGCCTATAATTTCACCGATTCCGGGAACAAGACAGTCAACTGCGGCAACGGTTTTTCCGTCGTCATTAAGGCGCATATAGAATGCCTTTATTTCTTTGGGATAGTTGGTAACAAATAAGGGCTTTTTGAATACCTCTTCGGTTAAATAGCGTTCGTGCTCACTCTGTAAATCGCAGCCCCATTCAACCTTGTATTCAAATTTATGACCGCTGTTTTGTAAAATTTCAACAGCCTCGGTATAGGTGACGGTTGCAAACTCGGAATCAATAACGTTTCTTAATTTATCCTTAAGTCCCTTTTCAAAATGTGCTTCAAAGAAATCAAGCTCGTTCTGACAGTTGTCGTAAATATAAGAAAGGACGTATTTGAGCATATCACGCGCAAGTTCCATATCGTCTTCAAGGTCTGCAAATGCTATTTCAGGCTCGATCATCCAGAACTCTGCAGCGTGACGCGCAGTATAGGATTTTTCAGCGCGGAAGGTAGGACCAAAGGTATAAACCTTGCCGAATGCCATTGCCATTGCTTCAGCCTGAAGCTGACCTGAAACAGTAAGGCTGGTGCCTTTGCCGAAGAAGTCTTGGCTGAAATCAACCTTGCCGTCCTCTGTTAAAGGAGGATTGCCAACGTCAAGAGTGGTTACTCTGAACATTTCGCCTGCGCCCTCGGCATCACTTGTGGTGATAAGGGGAGTATGAGCGTAAACAAATCCGCGTTCATTAAAGAATTTGTGTATTGCATAAGCAGCTACAGAGCGAACTCTGAAAGCGGCAGAAAAGGTATTGGTACGGGGACGAAGGTGCTGAATGGTACGGAGATACTCAAGAGAGTGACGCTTTTTCTGTAAAGGATATTCGGGGGAGGATGCGCCCTCTACCGTGATTTCTTCTGCTTGAAGTTCAAAAGGCTGTTTCATTTCGGGGGTGGCTGTTAAAGTACCCTTTACACAAATTGCAGAGCCTACGTTAAGAGCGGCTATTTCGTTGAAGTTATTTATAGCTTCCTCGTTATAAACAACCTGAAGGTTTTTAAAGGAAGAACCGTCGTTGAGTTCAATAAAGCTTATGTTTTTAGATTGACGGGAGGTTTTTATCCATCCGCATACAGTAATGTGTTTACCTGTGTAAGCGCTTTCGTCAATAAACAGGTCTTTAATTTCGGTACGTTTCATACATACATCTCCTAAAATATTAACATATACACTTATTATACACTTAAATTTCCAAAAGGTCAATTTTAACTTGATATATTTTGCAATATATTTTATAATAATATATAATAATTTATTGTTTTTAGCTTTTTTAGGAGTTTTATTATGACAGATGCGCAGTTTATTAAACTGAGAAGAGATATTATCCGCAAGGAATTTTCAAATATGAATGACCGTCAGTTTGAGGCGGTAACCACAGCCAAGGGCCCCGTACTTGTTCTTGCGGGGGCGGGAAGCGGAAAAACAACGGTTCTTGTAAACAGAATTGCCTATCTTGTAAAATATGGTGATGCTTATAACAGTGACGTTGTTCCTTTCTTTAATGAATTTGAAACCGAGGCTATGCAAGACTATCTTAGCGGAAATATAGAAAGTATTAACAGCGATATTTTAGCGGTTGACCCTGTAAGCCCTTGGAATATTCTTGCTATAACCTTTACAAACAAGGCGGCAGGCGAATTAAAGGATAGAATTACCGCCAAGCTTACCGACGAAGGACTTGATATATGGGCAGGTACCTTCCACTCTATTTGCGGCAAAATTTTGCGCCGCCACGCTGACCTTTTAGGTTATGATGCTCATTTTACGGTATATGATACTGATGATCAAAAACGTCTTTTAAAGGAAATTATTAAAGGCTTTAATATTGACGATAAGGCTTTTCCCGTTAAAATGGTTTTAAACGAGATTTCTCATTCTAAGGATAGACTTATTTCTCCCGAAGAATATCGCGCTCAGTTCGGCAACGATTACAGAAAAAAGGTTATTGCCGATATTTACGAGGCTTATGCTAAAAATCTTAAAGAGTTTGACGCTATGGACTTCGATGATATGATAGTTAATACCGTCCAGCTACTTAAGAATTTTCCCGACGTAAAAAGAAATTATCAAAGAAAATTCAGATACATAATGGTGGACGAGTATCAGGATACTAACTATGCTCAATATATGCTTGTTAAACTTCTTGCAGAAGGTGAAAACAATATTTGCGTAGTGGGAGATGATGACCAGAGTATCTACCGTTTCAGAGGCGCTACCATTGAAAATATTTTAAATTTTGAAGACGAATACGATAACGCAAAGGTAATCCGTCTTGAACAGAATTACCGTTCAACCTCTCATATTCTTGATGCGGCAAATGCCGTTATTGCCAACAATAAGGGCAGAAAAGGAAAAACTCTTTGGACCGATAACGGCGAAGGTGTTCCCATTGAAGTATATACTGCCCAAGACCAAATAGACGAAGCAAAATACGTGGCTGAAAAAGTGTTCTTTAATATGAGAAACGGTGTAAACGCTTCTTCAAACGCTGTGCTTTACAGAATGAACGCTCAGTCCGCTGCCCTTGAAAATGTATTTGCCCGAAGCGGTGTTCCTTATACCGTTGTGGGCGGCACAAAGTTCTTTGACCGCAAAGAAATCAAGGACATACTTGCTTATTTACAGGTTATAAATAATCCTAACGATAATATCAGATTAAAGCGAATTATAAATGAACCTAAAAGAGGAATCGGTGATACCACCATAAATAAAGCAAGTGAAATAGCCGAAGGTCTTGGTATATCGCTGTTCAGCGTTTTTTGTGAGAGCGAAAACTATCCTTCATTATCCCGCGCCTCAGGTAAGCTTAAAGAGTTTACCGATATGATTAAAGAGCTTATAAAACTAAGTGATGCAGTTTCTGTACATGAGCTTTGTCAGGAAGTAATTGAAAAAACGGGTTATGTAAACGCTCTTATTGCCGCAGGCCCTGCTGAACAGGATAGGGTTGAAAACGTAAAAGAACTTTCGAGTTCTATTTTACAGTATGAGCTGGAAAATGATGAGCCCACTCTTTCGGGCTTCCTTGAAGAAGTAGCGCTGGTTAGCGATATTGATTCTCTTGACAGCAGTCTTGACAGAGTTATTATGATGACCGTTCACAGCGCAAAGGGTCTTGAATTTGATAATGTATTTCTTATTGGCTGGGAAGAGGGAATTTTCCCCGGAACTCAGTCGGTATATTCCGGTAACGAGGAAATTGAGGAAGAAAGACGTCTTGCATATGTTGCTATAACAAGAGCTAAAAAGACACTTCATATTACCAATGCTTATACACGTATGCTTTACGGTTCCACTAACCGTAATCCCGAGTCGAGATTTCTTAAAGAAATTCCCGATAGTCTTTGTAACAAAAACGGTGTCAAACGTACAGAGCCTCAAAGAATTTCTGTTTCGCCCGCCGTTTCTAATTCCTCTTACGGACAAAAAAGCTTTTATACTGCTCCTGCAAAGAAAGAACCCTGCAAGTATAGTGCAGGTATGACTGTTGAGCATAATACCTTCGGTGTGGGTAAAATACTTAAAACAATACCCATGGGAAGCGATACCTTGCTTGAAATTCAGTTTAATGGTGTAGGACTTAAAAAGCTTATGGCAGGTTTTGCAAAATTAAAAGTTCTTTAATATATTATGTTTTTATGTTTGGTATAATAATTGCATAAAATTATGGGAGTTGAGAAAAGTATGGTGACAACCAAAGCGGTGAAATCAACAGCGCTTATTACCCTTAGAGGTAATTGGGCACTGTCTTGCGCTCAGGCTATGGTTCCTGTATTTGCAACTATAATAGTTTTCCTTTCCTGTATTCTTCTTTCTTTGCCTTTTGGTGATATTTTTGCTTTTGTAATTTTTGCGCTTTTGTTTACTTTTATGGTTGCTCCGCTTTGGCTTGGGGCTTTGCGAACCTATTGGAGAAGCGCAAACGGTGTAAAAAGCGGTGTTTCGGAATGCTTTTATTATTTTTCGGGAAAAGAAGAATATATGCGTTCTTTAAAATATAATTTAAGAATTTTGCTTCATTGGTTAAAGGTTGCTTTGATTTTACTTCTTCCCGCTATACTTGTTCATATTTTTACAAGTAATGAATTATACGAGCTTTTCGGTATTTCCATTCCGCTTTTTATAATGAATTTAAGATACCTGAACCTTGTATTTCATATAGGGGCTCTTGTACTTTCGGCGGCGCATCTTATTTCGCTTTATTTGCCTGCATTCCTTTTTGTAAGTAATGAAGATATGAAACCGAAGGAATGCTTTGAAAGAGGAATAGAAATAGGAAGATATACGAAAAGCAGATTTTTTACCCATCTTTTAGGCTTTAGTGGGTGGATTGTTTTATCCGTTACACTTATTCCGCTGCTTTTTACTTTGCCATATCTTTTAATGTCCTATGTGGTGGAATGCCGCTATAACGTAGCGTTTTATAATCTTTCGGGACAGGCGCAAAAGCAAACGCCTATTTACAACATATAACAGGAGGGAACATAATGAAATCGTCTTTAAAATATGTAATTTACTATTTTTTGGTATTTGCGGTTTTTATTACCAATATTTTCTTCTATGTAAAAGACAGATTCTTTTATACAATGGAAGACCTTCCTGAAGGGCAGTTTTTATACAGTTCAATGTCTCCCGATAATACCCGCTCTGCAGAGGTTTACAGAATTGATACTCCTAAAGGAAGCGCTGTTCGTGTGGAACTAAGAAGCTTTAACTTCTCCGATAAGGAAAATGTTGTAAGCGATGAAAAAAATATTTATTGGGCGGTTGACAAGTCGGTTGTAACGGTTGGCTGGGAAGATAATAATATTGTTACTATTGATACCAAAGCTCTTGACGTGTCTAAGGGAGAAACCTACGATTCAAGAAAAATTACCATACAGCAATAAGAGTCCCAAGGACTCTTTTTGTTTTGAAAGAGGTCAAAATGCAAAAGAACAGTGAGTTTATATTAGATATTACCGACGTTACAGCAGAGGGAAGCGGTGTGGGCAAAGCCGACGGATTAGCAATTTTTGTGCCCGGTACTGCTGTAGGCGATAAGGTAAAGGTACATATCGTAAAGGTAAAGAAGAATTTTTGTTTTGGTAAGGCTATAGAAATTATAGAGCCGAGCAAAGACAGAATAGAGCAGGATTGCCCCGTTTTTTCAAAGTGCGGCGGCTGTGTTTTTCGTCATATAAGCTATGAAAGTGAATTGAAAATTAAGCAAAAACGTGTAGAAGAAACAATGCACCGAATAGGCGGTGTGGATATTAACGCTCAGCCTATACTTTCAGCAGACAGTATGCGTTACAGAAATAAAGCGCAATATCCCGTTGAAAACGGCGGAGAAGTAGGCTTTTATGCCGTTCACTCCCATAGAATTATCCCCGTTAAAGACTGCCTTTTACAGCCGAAAGAATTCGGTGAAGTGGCGCGTTCTTTAAAGGATTTTATGCAAAAATTTTCACTTTCTGCCTATAACGAGGAAACGGGAAAAGGCGTAATAAGACATCTTTATATCAGAAAGGCTACCGCAACAAATGAAATAATGGTAGCGCTTATTATAAATGCTAAAAAGCTAAATAATACCGATTATTTTATAAACTCTCTTAAATCGGTTTTGGGAGAAAGCTTTAAAACCTTTGTGCTTAATATTAATACCGATAAAACTAACGTAATACTCGGTAAAGAAAATATTGTGCTTTATGGCGACGGCTATATTACCGATATTTTAAGGGAAAATAAAATCAGAATAAATCCGTTGTCATTTTATCAGGTTAATCGCAATATGGCGGAAATTCTTTATAAAAAGGCAGAGGAATATTTAGAGCCTGAAAATAAAAACATCCTTGACCTTTACTGTGGTGCAGGAACTATAGGACTTTCTTTCGCTAAAAAAGCTAAAAGTATAATCGGAGTTGAAATAATACCCGAAGCTATAGAGGACGCAAGGTTTAACGCAAAGCTTAACGCAGTAGAGAATGCCCGTTTTATTTGCGCCGATGCGGCAAAAGCGGCTGAGATTTTAAGGGATGAAGGAATAAAGGCTGATGCAATTGTTCTTGATCCTCCGCGAAAGGGTTGTGAGGCTCAGCTTCTTTCTATAGTTGCCAATGATTTTGCGCCCGAGAGAATAGTTTACGTTTCCTGCGACGTGGCAACCCTTGCGAGAGACGTTAAAATTCTGGAAGAAAAAGGCTACAAGTTGGTAGAATATACTCCCGTTGACCTTTTCCCAAGAACTAGTCACGTAGAATCTGTCGCACTTCTTATAAAAGGAGAAAATTATGCAAAATAGCGGTAAAAAACCGTTTAACAATAAGAAAACGGAAGAAGTAATAAAGCGCATAGGTAAGGGAAACGGCTGTCCCCATTATAAAAAGTGCGGCGGCTGTCATCTTCAAAATATGACCTATGAAGAACAGCTTAAATTTAAACAAATTAAAATGATAAAGCTTCTCGGCAAATTCTGTCATGTTAAAGAGATTATCGGTATGGAAAATCCTCTTCACTACAGATGCAAGGTTCAGGCTGCTTTTTCTAAGGATAAAACGGGGATAATTTCGGGCGTTTATCAGTCCTCTACCCATCGCATAGTACCTATTGATAAATGTATGATAGAGGACACGCAAGCCGATGAAATTATCGTTACCATAAGAAAGCTTTTAAAATCCTTTAAATTAAAGCCCTTTGATGAAAAACAAATGAGCGGTTTTTTAAGACACGTTCTTATTCGAAAGGGCTATTATACGGGACAGATAATGGTAGTGCTTGTTACAGGCAGTGCTGTTTTTCCTTCCTGCCGTTCTTTTATAAATGCTCTTGCTAAGAGACACCCTGAAATAACAACCATAGTTCAGAATATTAACGGTAAATTTACGAGTCTCGTTTTAGGCGAAAAAAATATAACCCTTTATGGAGAAGGTTATATTGAAGACACTATTTCGGACTTTATTTTCCGTATTTCACCTAAATCCTTTTATCAGGTTAATCCTGTTATGACTAATATTCTTTACACTAAGGCTATAGAATTTATGAACCTTTCGGGAAAAGAAAGGGTAATAGATGCTTATTGCGGTACGGGAACTATAGGAATACTTGCTTCTAAAAATGCCAAAGAGGTTATAGGAGTAGAGCTTAACGCTGATGCGGTAAGAGATGCTAAGTTTAATGCAAAGCGTAATAATATAAAAAATATTGATTTTTATACTGCCGATGCAGGTGATTTTATGGTTGAAATGGCAAAGGCAGGAGAAAGGGCAGACGTTGTTATTATGGATCCGCCCAGAGCAGGCAGTGACAAGCGTTTTATGGATAGCGTTGTTACACTTTCTCCCGAAAGGGTTGTGTATGTATCCTGTAATCCCGAAACTCTTGCACGTGATTTAAGCTACTTTGCTCGTAACGGCTACGGTGTGCGCCGTATTCAGCCCGTTGATATGTTTCCACATACCGAACACGTAGAATCTGTCGCACTTTTAGTGAGGGCTAATCGGGAGATATAAATTAAGATAAATGGAGCGTTAAAAACTATGGATATTATTTCATTAAATTATTCCGCTCTTCGTTTTAAAACTGCCCAAAGAATAAAAAACTATCTTGCTTTATCGGATAATAACCGACTAACTGTGGGACTTTACTGCCAAGGTAAGCTTTACGTTTTTGGTAATCCCGAAGAAGAAAACTATTTTCGTTACGATATCGGCTCGGTAACAAAAACCGTAACCGCCCATCTTATTTTAAAGCTTTATGAAGACAAAAGGCTTGATATCAACAAAACTGTAAATAACTATTTGCCGCTTAAAAAGGGGAAATATCCCACCGTTTATCAGCTTTTAACCCATACTGCAGGATACCGACACTTAACCCCCATAGAAGTAACCCTGCCGTCCCTTATTTTACACGGCTATGCCCGAAAAAATCCTTATGAAAACTGCACCGTAAAAACAGTTATAAAATGCCTTGAACACCGCCGTTTTGTAAAACCTAGGGTTCGCTACGGCTATTCCGATTTTGCCTCTGCAGTCCTTGCTGCAGTAGCAGAGGAGGTTACAAAAACACCATTTTCTGCACTTTTTGAGGATTTTATAAATAACGAACTCGGTCTTAAAGATACCCTTGTCGAACTTGGCGGAGAGAAAAGAAATCCACTTGCCGTCAAAGGCGAAAAGATACTGCCGTTTTGGGTATGGAAAAGAAATAACCCGTATATAGCGGGTGGCGGAATGGTAAGCAATATCGGGGATATACTCAAATATATTGCATTGCAGATTGAAAGTGAAGAACCCTATATTGCTTCTGCTCATACAGTATGCGAAGCTTCAAAGCTTAAAAATAATAATCACCTTATGTGCATCGGTTGGCATACCTATAAAAAATCAAACCAGCTTTGGCACGTAGGCGGAGTAGGAACCTTTCGCTCTTCTATCATTTTAAATAAAAAACTGAAACTCGGAGTAGCGGTTTTGGGAAATGCAAAGGGAAAGGCATCGGCTAATTGCCACTATATTGCTAAAATGCTCTACAGTGAGCTGAAAAATAAAAGAATCCGACTATGACTATATAGGAGCTTGAAATGGATAAGAAAGATAAAACTAACGTAATGAGACTGCTTGATAAAGCAAAAATTGAATATATTCCCCATTTTTATGACGGTGATATTGTTGATGGGGTGGGTATAGCTCTGGCGCTTGGCGAAGACGTTAACTGCACCTTTAAAACCCTTGTTACAGTGTCGGATAAGGGAGAACATTTTGTTTTTGTTGTGCCCGTTGCCGAAAATCTCGATTTAAAAAAGGCGGCAAAAATCGTAGGGGTTAAATCAATTGCTATGATTAAGCAAAAAGAACTTTTGGCTCTTACAGGATATATCCACGGCGGATGTTCGCCTATAGGTATGAAAAAACGCTTTAAAACTGTCTTTCACGAAACAGCGCAAAACTATGAAAAAATATATTTTAGCGCAGGTAAGGTTGGCTGTCAGGTGGAAATAGATACAAAGAAGGCAATAGAATATATAGGCGCAGACTATGGCGATATAATAGTATAAAAAAGTACATCGTTAGATGTACTTTTTTAATATGCAGATATTTTCTGCACCTATTTTCAGTTTATTGCCTTCGGGAGCGTTGCCCATTAAAACTTCGGCATCATTAAAGCCGTCGGGCAGGTCGATATATTCATCATCGCACCAACGGTTAACTGCAATAAGTAAAGCATTTTTGCCGTCAAGACTTTCTCTTATATAAGCGATGTGTCCCATATTGGCATAAACGGGGATAAATTTGCCGCCCTTAAAGCAATCGTTATTAATGCGAATATTACCGAGCTTTTTATAAAAATCAAGCAGAGCGTGATTTTCACTTCCCCAAGGGTAAGTTTTTCGGCAGAAGGGATCGGAATATCCTTCTACACCCGCTTCGTCACCGTAATAAAGGGACGGTACACCGGGAAGGGTATATTGAAGGGCTGCAGCAAGCTTTAAGAATTTTACCGAATGAGCGTATTGGCTTTCGCTCAGCTTCTGTTTGCTTTGCCAATTTCTGTCACCCGTTTGTTCATTTGCCGATAAAACGGTTAAAATTCTTGCTGTATCGTGAGTGCCGATATGATTCATTAAAAGATCTACGCATTGCGGGGGATAATTTTCCGTTATATCAAGAACTTTATCAATAAGTATTCTTGAATTTTCGCCCTTTAAAAATGAGATTATGGCTTCGGCAAAGGGATAATTCATAACAGAGTCAAGCTGTTTGCCTCTTAAAAATCTTCTTCTGCCGCCGTGACTTATTTTAGTGGTGGCATCCTCCCACACTTCGCCCAGAATATACGCGTCATTATTTTCTGCCTTTACGGCACTTCTAAGTCTATCAAGAAACAGGTCGGGAAGTTCATCAGCAACGTCAAGCCGCCAACCCATAATACCTGCTTTAAGCCAGTAACGGAGCACTCCGTTTTCTCCGGTAATATATTCTAAAAACGAATTGTCTGTTTCATTAACTTCGGGAAGGGAAGGCACTCCCCACCAACTGCTGTATTTATGGGGGAAGTTTTGGAAGTTGTACCAAGAAGAATATTTACTGTTCTGACTGTTAAAAGCGCCAACTTCGCTATAACGGGAATATTTATTAAAATATATACTGTCGTCGCCCGTATGGGAAAATACACCGTCTAAGATTATGCCTATACCGTATTTTTTAGCTTCATTACAAAGCTCTTTAAGATCATTTTCCGTTCCGAGCATAAAGTCTATCTTCATATAATCGGCGGTATTGTATCTATGGTTGCTGTGAGCTTCAAAAATAGGATTAAGATAAATAGCGGAAACACCGAGAGATGCTATATAGGGTAGCTTTTCTTTAATTCCTAAAAGGTCTCCTCCGAAATAGTCATTTCCTAAAAATTTTGGCTTACTGTCTTGTCGGAATTCGGGTATGGCGTTCCAGTCTTCTTCAATATATCTGTCCGTTGGGACGTTTTCCTTAACTGTTTTTGAAGAATAAAAACGGTCTGGGAAAATCTGATAAATTATACCGCCCGACAGCCACTGTGGTGTTCTGAAATCTTTATCATATACCGTAAGCTGCCACATTCCGCCGTCGTTTGAAACGATTCCCAAAGAGTGCTCTCCCTTTGTGACTTTAAATGAACCGTAATCGCTGTCGTAACGAAAATAATACCAATAAAGTCCTTCGGTAAAGGAAAGGGAAGTGTCAAAAAATTGATAATCGTCGAGCCACTCTTTAGGTTCAAGTTTATATTCGCAAAGGTCTTCACCGTCTTTTTGTATGGAAAGATAAGCATTATGTACCTTTGCGTCTTTATGCAAAAGTAAGCGAAGCTTCAGAGAAGTCTCTGAAGCTATCGCTCCGAAAATTGATTTATAAATAGTGTTCCTTGAATCAAAAGGATAGTACTGCATATAAATTTTCCTTATTTGTTGGGAGTAATTCCCCAGATGTTTTGCGCGTAGTCCTGTATTGAGCGGTCAGCCGCAAAAATACCGGATTCAGCAATGTTAACAAGGGACATTTTGTTCCATTTCTGGCTATCACGGTAAAGGGAAGAAGCCTTTTCCTGCGCAAAGCAGTAATCGTTAAAGTCGGCAAGTGCCATATAGGTGTCAACACCTGTAATGGTGCGATAGATGTTATCGAAGGGTTGGCCGCCTATTCCTTTTTCAATAAAGTTTAAAGCTTCTTTCAATTTTTCGTTATTGCAATAGTAGTTAACGGGGTTATAGCCATGTTTTTGAAGCTTCATAACCTCGGGAGTCTGCATACCGAAAATTATAATATTGTCGTCGCCTACAGCGTTGTGAATTTCAACGTTAGCGCCGTCTTCTGTACCGAGAGTAATTGCACCGTTCATCATAAACTTCATATTGCCTGTGCCCGAAGCCTCGGTAGAAGCAAGAGAAATTTGTTCGCTGATTTCAGCCGCAGGTATCATAAGCTCTGCCAAAGTAACCTTGTAATCCTCGAGGAAAAGAACTTTTAGCTTATCGCTTACGGTACGGTCATTTTCAATTTCCTTTGAAAGTTTGCAAATCATACTGATTATCTGCTTTGCAAGTAAATAACCGGGAGCGGCTTTAGCGCCGAATATATAGGTTTTTGGTGTAAAGTCAGCATTGGGATTATTCTTTAAGTAAAGATAATCGGAAATGATGTGAAGAGCGTTAAGGTGCTGACGCTTATATTCGTGCAAACGTTTAACCTGCATATCGAAAATAGAGTCGGGGTCAATAGAAACGCCGATGTTTTCCTTAACGTAGTTAGAAAGGCGAACCTTATTTGCTTTTTTGATTTCAGCAAGTTTTTTAAGAACCGAAGCATCATCTTCAAATTTTCTTAAGTTTGAAAGCTGACTTGCGTCCATTATAAAGCCGTCGCCTATAAGCTCGCTAAGATAATCGGTGAGAAGGGGATTAGCCTGACAAAGCCATCTTCTGTGAGCAATACCGTTGGTCACGTTTGTAAACTTATCGGGAGTAAGTCTATGATAATCGTTAAACAGCGAATCGGTAAGAATTTTGCTGTGAAGCTTGGAAACGCCGTTAACCTTGTGAGAAGCAACAACGCTTAAGTTTGCCATTTTAACAACACCGCCTGAAATAACGGCTGTGTCTTCAACCAAACGGGCATCGTTTGTGGCTTCCCAGATTTTTAATCTTAAGCGATTGTCAATTTCCTTTACTATCTGATAGATACGGGGAAGTCTGTGACGGAACATATCTTCCTGCCAACATTCAAGAGCTTCCTTCATAATTGTGTGGTTGGTGTAAGCAACGGTGCCCTGAACGATATTCCAAGCCTTATCCCATTCATAACCGCATTCATCAAGCAAATATCTCATAAGCTCGGGAACGGTTAAGGCGGGGTGTGTATCGTTAATATGAATAGCTACTTTTTCAGCAAGGTTATCAAGAGTATTATAGGTGCGTAAATGTCTGTTTAATATATCCTGAATAGATGCAGAAACAAGGAAATACTGCTGACGAAGTCTTAATGATTTTCCTTCAGCGTGGTTGTCTTCGGGATAAAGCACCTTGCTTATGACCTCTGCCATAGCTTTTTGTTCCATAGCGCGAACGTAGTCACCCTGATTAAAGGCTGACATATTTATATCCTGACATTCTGCACTCCAAAGGCGAAGAGCATTAACGGTTTTTCCGTCCTTACCTGCAACCATAAGATCGTATGGCATTGCGTGAACGGTAGTATAGTCAACGTGCTCGACGTGATGGAAGTGGCTGTCCCAACGTTCAACGATTTTTCCGTCAAAGTGTACGTCAACTGCAGAAGCTGGACGGGGTTCGAGCCATACTTCACCGCCGGGTAGCCAGAAATCAGGCATTTCAGTCTGCCAACCTTCAACTATCTTCTGACGGAAAATACCGAACTCATAACGTATGCAGTAACCCATAGCAGGATAACCGCCGGTAGAAAGTCCGTCAAGGAAACAAGCGGCGAGTCTTCCCAAACCGCCGTTGCCTAGTCCTGCATCAGGTTCGAGTTCAAAAAGGGAAGAAAGCTTTACTTTGAATTTTTTTAGAGCTTTTTCCATTTGTTCGGTAAGGTCAAGATTAAAGAGGGTATTTTTAAAGGAACGGCCCATTAAAAATTCCATACTTAAATAATAAACAGTTTTATTTTGCTGTTTTTTAGTTTCCTCTTTAAATTTTGTTCTGCGTTCGCCCATTATATCGCGAAGCACTAAAGCACATGCTTTGTAGAAAAGTTCGTCGGAAGCCTGTGCGGGAGTGACACCGAAATTATGAGAAAGTTTTTTCTCTATCATTTCTGCTAATACAGTAGAACTGTATCCACTCATAACCATTCACCCTTTCATTTATTTATAGTTATATTATTCCAAATTTATGTGTTATTATTATTTTAACTTAAAACCTGAAAAAAATCAATAGGCATTACGCAGTTAAAATCACGAAAATATTATGCTAAATCACCAAAAAAGTGTGTATTTTTTTAAAAATGTTCACTAAATAAGGTGAAAATACACAAAAAATAAGGCTGTTACGCTATGTAACAGCCTTGATTTTACATAAGAGGAGCAAACAAATGCAAAAACCATTGTTTAAAGCGAGTGAACATGCTGCGTTTTTTCCAAAGGTTTTTATCAATTTTTTGAGAGTCCCTTAAAATCTCTTCAAAATGCATTTTCATATCCCCTATTGTTTCTTCGGATGTAAACCATACTCCGCATTCAAAATGGAAATAAAAACTTCGAAAATCCATATTAACCGTGCTTATGGTCGCACTTACGTTATCGCATATAAAGATTTTGGAGTGAATGAAGCCGGGGGTGTATTCATAGATTTCTACCCCTGAATCCATAAGCTCTGAGTAGTAGTACTGGGTTACGGGATGAACGTACTTTTTATCGGGAATAAAGGGAGTTACTATTCTGACCTTAACACCCGCCTTTGCCGCAAGTTTTATGGCGGTGGTGGTTGTGTCGTCAAGAATAAGATAGGGCGTGGCAATATCAACGGTTCTGTGAGCGGTGTTGAGCATTTGCTGATAAATGCCTTCAGCAGTACTTTTTGTGTCCATAGGGCTGTCTGCATAGGGCAGAACGTAGCCTTCGCTGTATATGGGCTTTGAAATCAGATGGCCTGACATAAGTATCTGTTTTCCCGTAATGTATTCCCACATAGTACAGAACATTACTACAAAGCTGTCAACAGCATAGCCTTTTACCATGGCGGCGCAGTCCATCCAATAACCAAAGCGTTCAAATTCGTTTATATATTCATCCGCAAGATTAATACCGCCCGTAAATGCAACGTTGCCGTCAATTATTATTATTTTGCGGTGATTTCGGTTGTTCATAACCATATTAAGCGAGGGCTTTAAGGGGCAGAATACCGATACTTCTATACCTGCTTTTTTTAGTCTGACTAAAAAATCTGTATATTGACGTTTTATTGAACCTAAATCGTCAAAAATAACCTTTACTTCAATTCCTAAAGCCGCTTTTTCTTTTAGTACTTCATATACCGCATTCCACATTTTACCGTCGGCGATAATAAAATACTCAATAAATATATATTTTTTCGCTTTTTTAAGTTCTTCTATAAGGGTAGGCAGAAAGACTTCGCCGGGGGAAAGGTAGGTTACGGAAGAGTCTTTATACACAGGAAAGCCCGATTCACTGCAAAGGTAGGAAGCCTGACGGGTGCGGGAACTATCCTCGTAACACAGCAGTCGTTTGACCGCAGGGTCTTGCTCAAGATATTTCATATATCTTTGTTCACACTTTAAAAATTTCTTTTTAAGGTGAGGGAAGGTACGCTGACCGCCCCACATCATATAAATGAATAAACCAAATACCGGAAGGGTAAGAATAAAAACTATCCAGGTAATTTTATAACTAGGGTTTTCTCGTTTATTGACTATGTAAATGGATGTAATTATGCCCAGAATTTCGAATGCAGAGAAAATTGTTAAGAAATTATGCTGCAAAGAAATAGCCGTCCATAACATTCCCGCTATTGCCGTAAGCAGACCGAGGGCGGTTAAAATAACGCGGAGTTTTATACGGATACCTCTTTTCTTTTGCATAATTTTCACCTCTTTTTAAATAGTTTACTATTAAATATTAGCATATTTTTATTAAAGTTACAAGTTTTTAGCAAAAACCTTGAAAAATTCAAATGTTTGCATTATTATGTAAGTAATAAATGATTTGGAGGGATATTTATGATTTACAGCGTTTCAACCGCTAATCTTATTATTGACAAAATTTCGGCAGAAGAAAATTTTCCCTTGCTTAAGGAAGCAGGCTTTGGAGCAATTGACCTTAATTTTGATACGATTTTCGGTAAAACCGGCGGAAATCTATGGAAAAACCCTATTGCAAAAAGTGAATTTTACGAGTTAGACGATAAGGCTTTTTATGAATATCTTGACGGCATAAAATCAGCTATGGAAAAGAACGGTATAAAAATCGGTCAGTGCCATGCGCCCTTTCCGTCATATATTTTTGGAGCAGAGCAGCAAGTAAATGATTATATCGTAAGAATTATTAAAAGAACTATAGAGGCGGCAGGTTATCTTAACTGTCCATATATAGTTATTCATCCCGCCAATTTCCCATACGGCGCAGAAAATACCAAAGAAGAAGTATTTGATTTTAACGTTGATTTTTATGCTCAGTTCATTAATGAATTAAAAAAATATAACGTGGTTTGTTGTCTTGAAAATATGTGGGTGCAGTATAAAAACAAAATTATGGAGTCAACCTGTAACGATTATGAGGAAGTAAATAAGTATATAGAGGTTTTAAATGGCAAAGCAGGGGGCGAGTATTTTGCTTTTTGTCTTGATACGGGACACGCAGTTCTAACAAGCGCAAATATACGCTTTGCCATTAGAACTTTAGGTAAAAATCTTAAGGTTGTTCATCTTCATGAGGTTGACGGAATTAAAGATAATCATACAATGCCATTTACTTTGGGCGCTGTGGATTGGGATTTAATTATGAGTGAACTAAAAGCAAACGGATACAGCGGTACACTTAATTTTGAAGCGTTTAATTCCTGGCTAATGTTCCCAGAAGAGCTTTGGCCTTCTGCAATTAAAATGCTGGGCGCCATAGAAAAATATTTTACAGATAAATATTTTTAAGATTGCTGATACTTAAAATATTCAATTACACCCTTTACAATCGCTTGGGCGCAGGCTTTCTGATGGTCTGCGTCCATCATATTTATACGGTCCTGCGTATCATCAAGAAAACCGTTTTCGGTAAGTATAGAAGGGCATATACCAAGACGGTTAAGGAAGAAATAATGCCACGAAGAACCGCTTGATTTTCTATATAACTGTGTCGCATTTGTAGCTTCATACACAAATTTTGAAGCAGGGGAGGAAAAAGCGTTATAATAGTAGGCGCCAAAGCCGTTACCGCCACCGCCGTTTCGATGAACCGAAATGAGAAAATCGGGTTCGTATTCTAAAACCTTTCTGTATCTATCATATGTATTCATAGAAGAGTTGTCTTCTCTTGTTAAATAAACGGTTGCTCCTGCAGCTTCGAGCTCATTTCTTAATGTAAAAGCAAAGGAAAGATTTAAATTTGATTCATAGTAGCCGTCAACCGCTCCTCCCGAATCTTTACCGCCGTGACCTGCATCTATTACTATTACTTTATCGTATAGACCGTATCCGTATTTATTGTTTTCGCTGTAAAGACGGGTAGGCTCTAAAAAGCGAAGCACCAGACAATCGTATTGGTCATATTCTGCGCGCCAACCGTAAAATCTGCCTTCTTTTTTTAGATTAAGCTTTAAAACCGCACAGTCCTCTTCAAAGGAAAGCTGAGAATCGCTAAATAGGGGATTATCTTTAGCAAAGGTAATATCTCCCGTAATTTGAGTACAGTACATAAAACGTATTTCTACGTAGGTGAAGGTTGGATTTTCGGTAACAAAAACGCCATTATCGGTGTTTTTATATTCTTGTTCCTTAAGTTCAACCGTAAAGGGTGCTTTAAAGTCGGTATAGAAGGATAATACGGTATATTTTCCGTCACTTTCTACTCTATCTACGGCAAGGTGATTTTCTGAAGGAAGGGTTCCTTCATATATTTTTATATTGCTGTCATCATATACTCTTTTTCCAAATCTCAAAAGACGGTAATTTTTTTTATTTTCTTCATTGATTATGGAAGATGCGCTGCAATAATCTACCGTTCCTACAGGAAGATAGCTGTTATAGGGACGGGAAGTATCATCAACGGTGTCTCCGTTAAAGGTTTCGGCAGGAACGTCTATAATCTCGGCAATATATTTTGTGTTTTCATCAACTGTATTTTTAAGAACGGTTATTATTCCGCTATAGTATATTTCGGTGGTTTTATCTTTAGTGCAGGTTATTTTTATCTGACCTAAAGCAGTATCCGTATCAACACTTTTAAGTGTGAAACTATTAAGGTAATTAATCGATTGGTCTTCATCGTTTTTCGAAAGAGTAAGCTCTATTAATTGGGAATCAAGCTCGGCGGTAACCGATAGATTATCAAACTTGCTTTTTACCGAAACTACAATAACCGAACCGCTGTTAAAGGAAGCGGAAGCAACGGGAGAAAAGCTTTCGATAAGCTTAAACGTTCCCGTGGATGAATGTATTTCTATAGTTCCGCTTAACCCTTTATCCGCGCAACCGCTTAAAAACAGTGAAAAGCAGATTATTAAGGCAAGTATAGAAAGTATAATTTTTTTAAAGCGAAAATTCATAAATTTTCCTCCGAGGAAAAATAAATATATAAAAATAATAATACAAAATTGTGACTAAATCAATAAGAGGGTTGCATTTTTTTTGCTTTTTTGGTACAATATTTGCGTAAAAAATATAAAGCGGTGCGGAGAAAAGATAATGGATAAATATATTTTTCTTTATTTATGTTTTGTTTTTTCTGTTTCTTTTATAATCACCGTCAGCGATAAAATCAGAGCAAAAAAAGGTAAAAGAAGAATAAGGGAAAGAACTCTTCTTTTATGGGGCTTTTTGGGCGGAGCGTCGGTTATGTATATAACAATGCTATTCATACGTCATAAAACCCGTCATTTTAAATTTATGTTTTGGTTGCCGCTTTTTACAGTAATGCATATTATACTATTATATGTGCTTATGAAATAATACTTTTTGAGGTTATGTTATGTCTTCGTCTAAAAAAATAAACGTTAAGCAAATGACTGTTATGTCAATACTTTGCGCTCTTGCGTTTTTATGTGTCCTTCTTTTCAGATTTGAAGTAGGCGGTTTTCTGACCTTCGATATAAAGGACGCAATTCTCGCTATTGCTTCATTTATTTACGGTCCTTTGGCAGGGGTAATATGCTCAGCCTTGGTTGCCTTTTTAGAATTTATTCTCATAAGTGATACAGGGCCCTACGGTCTTATTATGAATTTCCTTTCCAGCGCTGCCTTTTCTATGGTTATTGGACTTATTTATAAGCACAAGCGCACTATGTCGGGGGCTGTAATAGGTGTTATTGCGGCAATATTCAGTATGACCGCTATAATGCTTCTTGCCAATATGTTTATAACTCCCTTGTTTTTAGGTCTTGAAAGACAGGCTGTTATAGGAATGATAGTTCCTACCTTGCTTCCTTTTAACGTTATAAAGGCGTTATTCAACGGTGCGCTTGTTTTAATTATATATAAGCCCGTTACCCAGACACTAAAAAAAGCAAAGCTTATAAACGTAGGCAGTGCAGATACCTATAAATTCGGTTTTAAAAGTGCGTTGCTTTTCATAATATCATTAATAGTTTTGATTGCCGCAGTGCTTTATTTGGTTCTGAAAATGGGCGGCGGTGTGGATTTCTTTTAGTTTTTTCTTGACAACACCGAAATCTGTGCTATAATATTTTTGCTGAATTTAATATTTCCTTATCAAGAGTGGCGGAGGGACAGGCCCGTTGAAGCCCGGCAACCTGATTTTTCAAGGTGCTAAATCCTGCGGTTTTACCGAAAGATGAGGCTAGTTTATACCGCTTCTTTCGAGGCGGTTTTTTTGATGAAAAAAGGAGAAATAAATATGTCGAAAATGCTTTTTACAAGTGAATCAGTTACCGAGGGTCATCCCGATAAAGTCTGTGACCAAATAAGCGATGCAGTACTGGATGCAATTATTGCTCAGGATAAGAGCGCCCGTGTTGCCTGCGAAAGCTTCGCAACAACAGGTGTGGTTACCGTAATGGGTGAAATTACAACTACCGCTAACGTTGATATTCCTGCTATTGTAAGAGAAGTTGTAAATGATATAGGCTACAATACCGCCGATGCAGGTTTTAACGGGGATACTATTGCCGTTATGACTTCAATAGATAAACAGTCTCCCGATATAGCTATGGGTGTAGATAAGTCCCTTGAACTAAAAAATGGCGAAGAAGATAAATATAATCTTCACGGCGCGGGCGATCAGGGTATGATGTTCGGTTATGCTACAAATGAAACCGAGTCCTTTATGCCCATTACCATTGATTTAGCACATAAAATGGCAATCCGTCTTACAAAGGTTAGAAAGGATGGCATACTCCCTTATCTTCGTCCCGACGGAAAAACTCAGGTTACCGTTGAATATGAAGACTCTAAGCCCGTAAGAATTGAAGCGGTTGTAGTTTCAAGTCAGCACAGCGCACAGATAGATCTTGCCACACTCAGAGAAGATATTCTAAAAGAAGTAATACTTCCAACAGTTCCCCAAAATCTCTTGGACGAAAATACAAAAATCTTTATTAATCCTACGGGAAGATTTGTAACGGGCGGTCCTCAGGGCGATACAGGACTTACAGGCAGAAAAATTATTGTTGATACATACGGCGGTGTGGCACGTCACGGCGGCGGCGCTTTCTCGGGTAAGGATCCCACAAAGGTTGACAGAAGCGCTGCTTATGCTGCAAGATGGGTTGCTAAAAACGTGGTAGCGGCAGGTCTTGCCGATAAATGCGAAATTCAACTTGCTTATGCAATAGGCGTTGCAAAGCCTGTTTCGGTAATGGTTGATACCTTTGGTACGGGAAAATACAATGATGAGGAAATAGCAAAGGCAATAAATAAAGTATTTGACCTTCGTCCTGCGGCTATTATTGATGCGCTGGAGCTTCGCCGTCCTATCTACAGAGCAACCGCTGCTTACGGACATTTCGGAAGAAACGACGTTGCGCTTCCTTGGGAAAACTTAAATAAAACCGAAGAACTTAAAAAATGCTTCTGATAAAAAATAAAACCGAGAAATCGGTTTTATTTTTTTGCTTTTTTAATATATTTTACTGTAGAACTTTTTGGAGGGAAAACTTTGAAAGCCAATAAAAACCGATTTACTGCAATTATTTTTTTTGAACTTATAATGGTGCTTACTGTTATTGTACTACTTCTTGGAATTGATGTTTTTGCAAAGGAAGAAAAGTCGGAAAAAAGTGTTGAGGAAGCGGTTGTGGTTCAAAAGGAAACGGTAGTCTCTGAAGAAACCTTTCTTAAAAGCAATTTTTCGGGCAACTGCTTTTTGCATCCCTTAAAAAGCGGGAGAATATCGTCGCACTTTGGTATCAGAAACGATCCCTTTGATAATCATTTAGCAAAACACGAGGGTACCGATTTTGCGGCGCCTAAGGGAACCGAGATAATAGCTGCTGCAGGCGGAACGGTTTCCTATATAGGCTATGACGATGACGGCTACGGTAAATATTTTAAGATTAGCCATAGTGAAAACGTTTTGACCTTATATGCCCATTGCAGTGAAATTCTTGTGGAAAAGGGAGCCAGAATAGAGGCAGGGGAGGTTGTTGCTTTAGTGGGTAGCACGGGGCAGTCAACGGGCAATCATCTTCATTTTGAAATTCGTATAAAGGGAAAAGCGGTTAACGCTATGTGGTATTTGGGTGAATGATGAAAATAAAAATTTTTGGTATTAATATAACCGTTTCGTTTCTTTTTTGCGCTATACTTTCTGTTTTAATGCTTTGCGACAGAACAGGAATGATAGCGCCTATGCTAATAGCAGTATTTTTGCATGAGCTTGGGCATCTCTTGGTTATGAAATATTTTGGATGCGCCCCTAATGAAATAAGGCTAATACCGGCTAGTATCAGAATAGTAAGTCCCGTGTGCCCTCAAAAACATTCTGTAATTATTTCTCTTTCGGGACCGATTCTTAACATATTAATATTTGCCGTGGTTTATTTCTCATCATCAGTTCTTGGCATTGATTATTATTTAGACTTTGCGTTTATAAATCTTGTTTACGGGATTTTTAATCTTTTGCCTTTTTATTCCCTTGACGGAGGAAGTATTCTCGAAGAAATAATAAGTACAAAAATCGGCGCAATAAAGGCGCAAAAAGTACTGAAAATAATAACGGTTGTCGGCGCGGTATTATTTTTACTCACTTTTATGATTTTAGCGCTTAAAGGTAACAAAAATTATTCTGTATTGGTGCTTTCTCTTTATCTTATTTTATCTGTTTTTATTAAATTGTAGTTGAAAGAATTGCAAGAATATTGTATCATTAAAATATAATTTTTTTCAGCGAGGAATAAAAATGGACGAAAGAAAACTTGAAGAACTGTTTTTACGCGCTCAAAAGCCGGGAAGATATTGCGGCGGTGAGCAGGGAAGTATAATTAAGGATAAAAACAAGGTGGACGTAAGATTTGCCTTTTGTTTTCCCGATACCTATGAGGTGGGAATGTCGCATCTTGGTATGAAGATACTTTATTCCTGTTTTAACGAAAGGGAAGATATATGGTGCGAAAGGGTTTTTGCGCCTTGGATTGATTTTTCTAAGGTTATGAAGGAAAATGATCTTCCGCTTTTCGCCCTTGAAAGCCGTGATGAATTAAGGGAATTCGATTTTATCGGTTTTACTCTTCAGTACGAAATGAGTTACACCAACGTACTTCATATGCTTGATCTTGCAGGGATCCCTCTCAGAAGCAAAGATAGACACGAACTTAAGAATATCGTTGTAGGCGGCGGTCCTTGTGTTTGCAATGCAGAGCCTATGGCAGATTTTTTTGATATCTTCTTTTTGGGCGAAGGGGAAGAGGTTGATTTAGAGGTTATTGACCTTTATAAAGAATGTAAAAAGAATGGCGAAAGTAAGGAAGAATTTCTTAAAAAAGCCGCTCTTATTGAAGGTGTGTATGTGCCTTCTCTATATGAAATTTCATATAATGAAGACAATACAATTGCCGCTATTACTCCTAAAGGGACAACCCCTAAAACCGTTAAAAAACGTATTATCACAGATTTGGACAAGGCTTATTACCCAAAAGAATTTGTTATGCCTTATATCGAAATCGTTCACGACAGAGCAGTTCAGGAAATTTACAGAGGCTGTATAAGAGGTTGTCGATTCTGTCAGGCAGGATTTTTATACCGTCCCGTGAGAGAAAAATCTCCCGAAACGATAAATTCGCAGGCAAGGGATTTATGTAAATCTACAGGCTATGACGAAATCTCTCTGTCTTCGCTTTCTACAAGCGACTATACACGTCTTGAAGAGCTTTTAACAAATATGCTTGATTGGACAGATGACGATAACGTAAGCCTTTCTTTGCCGTCGCTGAGAATTGATAATTTCTCACCCGAACTTCTTGCTAAAATAAATCACATAAGAAAAAGCGGTCTTACATTTGCTCCCGAAGCAGGTACCCAGCGACTCAGAGACGTTATAAATAAAAATATAACCGAAGAGGAAATTTTTGATACCTGCCGTATCGCTTTTGAGGGCGGTCATACTTCCGTAAAGCTCTATTTTATGCTTGGTCTTCCCACAGAAACCGATGAAGATTTAAAGGGAATTGCAGATCTTGCTCAAAAAATAGTTGATATATACTATAGCTTACCAAACAGACCTAAGGGCAGAAGTGTTGATGTGGGAGTCAGCGTTTCAACCTTTGTGCCAAAGCCGTTTACTCCCTTCCAATTTGAACCCCAGATAACAAGGGAAGAAATTAAAAGACGTCAAAACTTCCTTCGCAGTCAGATAACCACCAAAAAGATTTCTCTTTCTTGGCATGACTATGCAACAAGCTTCCTTGAGGGAGTTTTTGCAAGAGGTGACAGAAGACTTGCCGACGTTATTGAAACAGCTTTTAGGGACGGTTGTGTTTTTGATAGCTGGACAGAGTGTTTTGACCTTGATAAATGGCTTAATGCTTTTGATAAATGCGGAATTGACCCCGAATTTTACAGCTGCAGACAGCGTTCCTTTGATGAAATTCTGCCTTGGGAACATCTTGATTATGCCGTGAGTAAAGAATTTTTTATTAAACAGGATAAATTGGCGCACGATGAAAAAACGACTCCTAATTGCCGTATTTCCTGTGCCGCTTGCGGAGCAAATTGTTATGGGGAGGGTGTATGCTTTGAAAAACGTTAGACTTTTTTATAAGAAAAAAGGGAGAATGAAGTTCATTTCTCACCTTGATATGAATAGATTCTTCACAAGAGTTTTAAGAAAAAGCGGTATCCCGATTTGGTACACCGAAGGCTTTAATCCTCATCCATATATTACCTTTGCGGCTCCTTTGTCTTTGGGGTTTGAAAGCGATTATGAAATAATGGATTTTCGCCTTACTGATGATGATTTTTCTTTAAAAGAAGCGGAAGAAATCCTAAAAGGTGTTGTTCCCGAATATATCGAAATTATAAAAATAAGCGAACCTGTTATGAAAGCGGGAAAAATTGGTTTTGCAGGCTTTGAACTTACCTTTGAAAGCAAAGAAACTGCTGAAGCGTTTGAAAAATTTATTTTGTCTGATACTGTAACTGTCAGCAAAAAGACTAAAAAAGGCGAAATAAAGGTTTTGGATGTAAAAGACAAAATCAGTGATGTTATCAGAACAGATGAAAAGGTATCTCTCGTTCTTCCTGCCGGCAATGACAATGTAAACCCATCGATTATTGTTGCGGCATTTAATGAAAAATTCGGCAAAGAATTTTATGTAGAGTATCTAAGATATGCTCTTTATAATGAAGAAAAGAAATTGTTTTTATAGACTTTTTTATAATATTCAATGATAAAGTAATTGTTTATAAGCTTTTTAAAGACGCTCTTTCGACCGTCTTTTTTATTAATTTTTTGCGCAATTCTTCTTGACTTTAAAGTGCTAAAGTGTTATAATCAAAAAACAAATTATTGTAGTAAAGTAGAGGATTATTTTTATGTTAAACGAAAAAATGTTAGGTCTTGGAACTGCAAGTTCTGCCATAAGACAGCTTTTTGAATACGGAAAGGCAAGAAAAGCCGAAATTGGTGAAGATAACGTATATGATTTCAGCATAGGCAACCCTAGTGTTCCGGCCCCTAAAAGTGTTGATGATACAATAAAAAATCTTATTGAAAACGAGGATAGCGTCCTTCTTCACGGCTATACTTCTGCACCCGGTGATTTGGACGTAAGAACCAAAATTGCCAAGTACTTACAGGAAAAATCGGGAGTTGAGGCTACTGCAGCTAATATTTATATGACCTGCGGTGCCGCCGCTTCTCTTACCATCACTCTTAACGCTCTTGCTAATGAAGGGGATGAGGTTATCCTTCTTGCTCCATTTTTCCCTGAATAC
This sequence comes from Acutalibacteraceae bacterium, assembly GCA_045537575.1. Taxonomy (GTDB): domain Bacteria; phylum Bacillota; class Clostridia; order Oscillospirales; family Acutalibacteraceae; genus SIG607. The sequence goes on along the minus strand of JAZSPU010000013.1, from coordinate 28,813 downwards.
AGAGTATTTGCTGAAAAGGCAGGGTTTAAGTGTGTTGTGGTTAATTGCCGCGAACCCGATTTTCAGATAGACATTAACGCACTTAAAGATGCAATAAACGAAAATACCAAGGCGATTATTATAAATTCGCCCAATAATCCTACCGGTGTTGTTTTTAGCGAGGAAACCATTATTGCTCTTGCAAATCTTCTTGGCGAAAAACAGAGAGAATATTCCAAAAAAATATTCCTTATTTCCGATGAACCCTACAGAGAGCTTGTTTACGGTGACGTAACCGTGGCGTATGTGCAAAAATATTATGATAATACCATAGTTTGCTATTCTTTCAGTAAGTCTCTCTCTTTACCGGGGGAAAGAATAGGATATGTTTACGTATCTCCCAGATGTAAGGATGCAAATCTGGTTTTTGCCGCAGTTTGCGGTGCAGGACGCGCTCTCGGTTTTGTTTGCGCTCCTTCAATGCTTCAGCGTGTAGTTGCCGAAAATCTTGGAAAAACTGCCGATGTGAGCATCTATAATAAAAACAGAGAAATCCTTTATAACGCTCTTACTCAGTATGGTTATACTGCAGTAAAACCCGACGGCGCGTTCTATCTTTTTGTTAAGTCGCCCGAAAAGGATGCTGCAGTCTTTGCCGAGAAAGCAAAAAAATATGAACTTTTGCTTGTGCCAAGTGACTCCTTCGGTATGGGCGGATACGTAAGAATTTCTTACTGTGTTTCTACAAAACAAATCGAAAATTCCTTGCCTTCATTTAAGGCCTTAATCGAGGAGTATAAATAATGGACCAACTAAAAAACGCCAGAGAAAAAATCAATAGTATTGATAAAGAAATGGCAGAGCTTTTTTGTCAGCGAATGGAAGCTGTAGAAGAAATAGCTCAGTATAAAAAAGAACGAGGACTTCCCATACTGGATAGCGCAAGGGAAGAAGAGGTAATAATTAAAAACTCCGCCTATGTAAAAGACGAAGCGTTGCGTTCTTATTATATAAACTTTTTAAGAAACAATATGTCCATATCCCGTAATTATCAAAATATGTTAAACAGCGGGTTAAGGGTTGCTTTTTCGGGAGTGGAAGGCGCATTTGCACAGGTTGCCGCAGAAAAGATATTTGAAAACTGCACTTCTGTAGCATATGACAGCTTTAAAGGTGCTTATGAAGCTGTTGTTAAAGGAGAATGTGACTGCGTTATTCTTCCTCTTGAAAATAGCTACAACGGTGACGTGGGACAGGTAATGGATATTGCCTTTTTCGGCTCACTTTATATAAACGGAGTTTACGATATTGCCGTAACTCAGCATCTTCTTGCTAAAAAAGGTGTTAAAGCGCAAGATGTTAAAGAGGTTATAAGCCACCCGCAAGCGCTTGGTCAGTGTGCAAACTATATTAAACGTATGGGATATTGCGTCAGCGAAAGCTCCAATACAGCAGTTGCCGCTAAGTTCGTATCACAAAGTGGCAGAAATGATATTGCGGCTATCGGTAGTGAAAAAGCCGCTGAAATTTATGGTCTTGACGTAGTTGAAAGAGCTATTAACGACAGCAACAATAATACTACGCGTTTTGCTGTATTTTCGCGAACTGCTAAAAACAGCAGTAATAGTGATAAACAGTTTATAATGCTTTTTACTGTAAAAAACGAAAGCGGATATCTCGGTAAAGCCTTGTCGGTTATAGGTGATAACGGATTTAACTTAAGAGCCCTTAAAAGCCGTCCTACAAAGGAGCTTATATGGGATTATTACTTCTATGCCGAAGGTGAAGGTAATATAAATACTCCAAAAGGCGAAAAAATGCTTAAAGAGTTGCTTAACGTGTGCAATCACGTTAAAGTAGTGGGAAGTTATGAAAAAGAGATTTCGTTGTGAGGTGTAAATATGATAATTCCCGTAAATATGTCAAATGAAAGTTATGATATAGTTCTCAAAAAGGGAGCGCTTTGCAAAGCGGGAGAATATCTTAATCTTAACAGAAAGGTGCTTGTTGTTACTGATGACGGTGTTCCGTCGGTTTATGCGAAGACGGTGGCAGAACAATGTAAAGAAGCCTTTTTGGTAACTCTGCCTCAGGGCGAAAAAACAAAATGCTTTGATTCCTATAAAGCCTTACTTTCCAAAATGGTTGAAAACAGTTTCACAAGAAGTGACTGTGTTGTTGCAGTTGGCGGCGGTGTAATTGGAGATTTGAGCGGTTTTGTTGCTTCTAGCTATATGCGTGGGGTTGATTTTTATAATATTCCCACAACCTTGCTTTCACAGGTAGATTCCTCTATTGGCGGAAAGGTAGCAATAGATTTTTGCGGATATAAAAATATTGTGGGAGCTTTTTATCAGCCTAAAAAGGTTTTAATAGATACAGAGGTTTTATCTACTCTGAGCCAAAGACAGTTTAGTAACGGACTTGCTGAATCACTTAAAATGGCGCTGACAAGCGACGAAAAATTATTTGAACTTATAGAAACAAAAGACATAAAAGAAAATATTGAAAAAATTATTGAAGCATCGCTTCTTATTAAGAAAAAGATAGTTGAAGAGGATGAAAAGGAAGCGGGACTAAGAAAAATTCTTAATTTCGGTCATACTGTAGCCCATGCAATTGAAAGTGATACGGCTTTAAGTCAGTGGTATCACGGGGAGTGTGTGGCTGTGGGAATGCTTCCAATGTGCAGTCAAGAAGTAAGAAAGCGAATACTTCCTGTTCTTGATAAACTAAATTTGCCCACAAAAATTTCTTTTGATGTGGATAACGTAATAAACGCAATGAGCCACGATAAAAAAATGTCGGGAAACAGTATTACTGTTGTTACAGTTGAAAAAATAGGTCAATTTAAAATGGAAAAACTTCCCTTTGAAGAATTGGCATTAAGAATGAAAGAAGTTTTATAAATGAAAAACGTTTACGGTCATAATTTGACATTAACTCTTTTTGGAGAAAGTCATTCAGCTGCAATAGGCGCAGTTATAGACGGAATTGCTTCGGGAATTAAAATTAATGAAGAGTTTATTAAAAGTCAGCTCTCGTTAAGACGTCCTTCGGGCAATATCTCTACTGCCAGAAGCGAAGATGATAGCTTTAAAATATTAAGCGGTGTATTTAACGGCTATACTACAGGCACTCCTATTTGTATTGTTATTGAAAATCAAAATACAGTTAGTAAGGATTACTGTGACATTGAAGGTAAAGCAAGACCGTCACACGCCGACTTTGCCGCTTTTATGAAATACGCAGGTTTCGAAGACTTTAGAGGCGGCGGACATTTCAGCGGAAGGATAACTGCCGCTATTGTTGCTGCAGGCGCAATTATTATAGACGCCCTTAAAGCTAAAGGGGTTTTAATAGGCACTCATATCAAAGAGTGCGCAGGGGTTGCCGATACAAATTTCGTTGATTTATATGAAGATATTGCCTTGCTTAACACAAAGACTTTTGCCGTTTTAAGTGATGAAAAGGGCGAAAAAATGCAGGAAAACATACTAAAAGCAAGGGAAGAGGGCGATAGTGTTGGTGGCATTCTCGAAACTATGGTTGTTGGTATGCCTGCAGGTGTTGGTGAGCCTTGGTTTGATACTATTGAGGGAGTGCTTTCAAAAGGTCTTTTTAGTATCCCTGCGGTTAAGGGAATAGAATTTGGTATGGGATTTGCCTTTGCTGATATGAAGGGAAGCGAGGCTAATGATTGCTTCGCGATGGAAAATGGAGAAATTAAAACCCTGACGAACAATAACGGCGGTATTAACGGCGGTATTTCAAACGGTATGCCTATAAATTTCAGTACTGTTATTAAGCCTACGCCTTCCATTGCAAAACCGCAGCAGACGGTTGATTTTAAAAGAAACGAAAACGTTACGCTTTCTATTAAAGGCAGACACGACCCTTGTATTGTTCATAGAGCAAGGGTGGTTGTCGATAGCATAACTGCCATTACTCTTGCTGATTTTCTTGTGGGAAAATACGGTACCGATTGGCTTAAGGGTTAAATTATGGAATACGGATTAATTGCAGAAAAGCTATCCCACAGTTTTTCAAAGGAAATTCACAATAAATTAGCCGATTATACTTATGAACTTAAAGAACTAAAGCGAAGCGAACTGGAAGAATTTATACTAAAAAAAGAGTTTAAAGCCATAAACGTAACTATTCCGTATAAAGAAGCGGTTATGCCTTATCTTGATGAAATTGACGATAAAGCATCTGCTATAGGTTCAGTAAATACTGTGGTTAATAAAAACGGAAAGCTTTACGGCTACAATACTGATTTTTTCGGTATGAAGCAGTTGTGTCTAAAAAATGGCATTTCATTTAAAGATAAAAAGGTACTTATTTTAGGAAGCGGCGGTACAGCAAAAACAGCCTATGCTGTGTCAAAAGATATGGGCGGCGATGAAATTTATTTTGTTTCCCGAAATAAAACTAAAAACACAGTTACTTATGACGAGGCACAAAAAATACATTTTGATGCCGATATTATAATCAATACAACGCCTGTAGGTATGTACCCCAATATAGATAAAGCTCCTATTAATTTGAGTGATTTTAAATATCTTACGGCGGTTGTTGACGTAATATATAATCCTCTTAAAACAAAGCTTGTTTTAGAAGCCGAAAAACTAGGTATAAAGGCTGTTGGCGGACTTTATATGCTGGTGGCTCAGGCAAAAGTTGCATCATCATATTTTCTTGATACAAAATTTGAAGATGCTGTTTTGGATGGAGTTTATAAAGAAGTTCTTGCTTCAAAGCAAAATGTTGTTTTTGTAGGTATGCCGTCAAGCGGCAAAACAACTGTTGGAAAAATTGTTGCCCAACGTCTTTCCAGAGATTTTTTTGATACCGACTTTTTGATTTCTCAAAAAACGGGAATGAGCCCTGCCCAAATAATAAATGAACATGGGGAAGGGGCGTTTCGTATTATAGAGAGTGAAGCTATAGGTGAGGTTTCAAAGCTTTCGGGAGTTGTTATAGCTACGGGCGGCGGAGCGATTTTAAAGGATGAAAATATAGAAAACCTAAAGAAAAACGGACTTATTTGGTTTATTGACCGTCCTCTTGAAAGTCTCGAAATAGGTTCAGACAGACCTCTTTCAAGCAGTAAGGAAGAACTTTTAAAGCGTTATAATGAACGTTATCCCAAATATAACGCTTGTGCAGATTTTATTTTAAAGGACATTGAATGTCATGAGAAAACTGCAGAGCAAACAATAAAGGACTTGTATTTATGAAATTACTTATAATAAATGGGCCGAATATAAATATGCTTGGTATTCGAGAGCCCGATATTTACGGAAAAGAAACCTATCAGACACTTATCCAAACAGTTAAGGAACACGCAGATAAAATAGGCGTGGATATAGAATGTTTTCAATCCAATCACGAGGGTGATATAGTTGATAAAATTCAGCAATCCCTTGGCAATGTTGACGGTATAGTTATAAACCCTGCCGCTTATACTCATACGAGTGTCGCTATTCTTGATGCCTTAAAGTCTGTTTCGATTCCTGCAGTAGAAGTGCATATTTCAGACGTTTCCACAAGAGAAGCTTTCAGACAAATCAGTTTTATACGGGATTACTGTATTAAAACTATAATAGGTCAGGGAATAGCAGGATACTGTATGGCTATGGATGAACTTTTGGAGTATTTAAAGAAATGAAGGTTACTATAGAAAAAGGTGTAGCAAAGGGCGAAATGATTGCTCCGCCATCAAAAAGTATGGCGCACAGAAATCTTTTGTGCGCGGCTCTAAGTCAAAGCAGTAAAGTTTATAATGTGGAATATTCCGAAGATATACTAGCGACTCTTGATTGCTTAAAAGCTTTGGGAGCAAGGGTAGATATAAACGGTTCTACTGTATTTATTGGCGGCTTGACTCCCGAAAATACCGATGAAAAAGTTCTTGATTGCCGAGAAAGCGGAAGTACTTTAAGATTTATTTTGCCCCTTTGTCTTATAAGCGGTAACGTATTTATTCTAAGGGGAAGCGGCAGGCTTATGCAACGTCCTATGACAGTGTATAGTGATTTGTGCCGCGAAAATGGAATAGAATTTGAACAGAAGAAAGATTATATAAGAGTCAAGGGTAAACTTCGGGGCGGTACCTTTAATATTGACGGAGGTATAAGCAGTCAATTTATTTCTGGGCTTTTATTTGCTCTTCCTTTATTAAAAGAAGATAGTGTGATAAACATTATCGGCGAAATTCAAAGTCTTTCTTATCTTAAACTCACCTTTGCAAGTTTAAAGGATTTCGGTATTCAGATTGATTACAGCGATATCAGACATATTAAAATTAAAGGTAATCAGCAATACCAAAATAAAGAGGTTACGGTTGAGGGCGATTATTCCAACGCCGCCTTTTTTGATGCGTTAAATTTTCTTGGCGGTGACGTTAAGATAAATGGACTGAATAAAGAAAGTCTTCAGGGGGACAGGGTATATAACGAACTTTTCGATAAACTGAAAAAAGAAAATGCAAATATATCTGTTGCCGATTGTCCCGATTTAGCGCCCATTCTTTTTGTTTTATCGGCAGTAGGGAAGGGCGGTTATTTTACCGATACTGCGCGTCTTAAAATAAAAGAAAGCGACAGAGCTTTGGCTATGAAAGAAGAACTTTCAAAATTCGGCGTTAAAATGGATGTAGAGGAAAACTCTGTGAAGGTGTATGCTTCACAAATTAAAACTCCTACAGAAGAAATTTGCGGTCATAACGACCATAGAATAGTAATGGCTACATCTGTTCTTGCTACTAAAACAGGTGCTGTTATTGATGGCGCTCAGGCTGTAAGAAAGAGTTTGCCCGATTTTTTTGAGCGACTTGAAGGGCTTGGCGTAATTATAATCAAAGATAGGGTGAATATATAATGTCAATGGATTTTAAAAGAAAACTTCCGATTCCTATGGAGGTTAAAGAACAATATCCCGTAAATGAAAAGGATAAGAAAATCAAGGAAGAAAGAGATGCCGAGATTAAGCGTATCTTTACGGGAGAAAGTGATAAATTTCTTCTTGTTATCGGGCCATGCTCTGCAGATTATCCCGAAAGTGTCTTAGAATATATAGAACGTCTCAGAAAAATTCAGGATGAAGTTAAGGATAAAGTTTTCATTGTTCCGAGAATATATACTAACAAACCCAGAACAACCGGAGCAGGATATAAGGGAATGCTTCATCAACCCGATCCCGATAAAAATCCCGATATGTTAAGCGGTATAATTGCTATAAGAGATTTGCATTTAAGAGCGCTTAAGGACTATGGATTTACTTGCGCTGATGAAATGCTTTATCCCGCAAATTACCGTTATCTTTCTGACCTTATATCTTACGTTGCTGTGGGAGCTCGTTCTGTTGAAAATCAGGAACACAGACTTGTTTCCAGCGGTATAGACGTTCCTGTAGGTATGAAAAATCCCACAGGCGGAGATTTAACGGTAATGATGAATGCAATTTCTGCCGCACAGCATAAGCATATTTTCCTATATAGAGGTTGGGAGGTAGAAAGCGACGGTAATCCTCTTGCTCATGCTATTTTAAGAGGATATACGGGACAAAACGGAAGCAGCGTTTCAAACTATCATTATGAAACCCTTTCCGAGCTTTGCGAACTTTATCAGAAATCCGGACTTCTTAATCCGTCGGTTATTATTGATACCAACCATGCTAATTCCGGTAAAAAGTATGCAGAACAGCCCAGAATTGCAAAGGATGTAATATATAGCTGTACTCATAATGATGATATTAAAAAGCTTGTTAAGGGACTTATGGTAGAAAGCTATCTTGAGGACGGAAGTCAGAAAATAGGTGACCATATTTACGGAAAGTCTATTACCGACCCCTGTATCGGCTGGAAGAAAACAGAGAAACTTATTTACAATGTTGCTGAAACAATATAAAAAAATGCTGAGAAGTTTATCTTCTCAGCATTTTTTATTGTAAATAAAGCATTTCTATTTATTGTTTTACTCCGTTTTTCTTGTCAAGAGCTTTATTTCTGAAGTATAGCACGACGTCTATGCCAACCATAATAAAGTTTAATATGTAGAAAAATAATACGTACCATTTAAAGCCGTTTTCGTTCACCAGTTTCGAAGTTATACCGCATACGTAACCAAACTCAATAAACAAAAGGAAAGCAAGGCTTTTGCCTTTTGCTGTACGGGCTTTATATGACTTTATAACGTTTAACGGCCACGAAAAACCAAAGCTTACAATCATAAAAATTTCTAAAATTTCTGCTAACATAATTGATACCTCCTAAATTTTACGAAATACAGTATAACAAATATGTGCTTTAAAGTAAAGTATATGATAAATAATTGTTGCTATATACTGTAATATATGGTAGGATGAAAAGGGTGATTATATGGAGCTTTTACAGTTGAAATATTTTTTAGACAGCGCTGAAAATGAAAATTTTTCTAAAACAGCAGAAAAATATATGGTTCCGCCTTCAAGTGTATCTATTAGTGTGAAAAAGCTTGAAAGGGAACTGGGCTGTCTTCTATTTGATAGAAAGGGTAATAAAATAAATCTTAATTCAAACGGCAAATACTTTTATAACGCTGTTAAAAAATCAATTGAAGGTCTTGAAGACGCAGTTGCAACTCTGAAAACAAAGCCGGAACAAATAGGGGAAATAAAAATTCTTATACGAAGTGAAAGACGTATTATAATGCAGTATATCATCGAGTTCAAGAAACTTTATCCCAATATAGCTTTTCATATTATGCATGACTTTAATACTACCGATACCGATAAATATGATATTATAATAGACAGTCATTCCGATAATTATATTGCATTCAAACGTATTCCCCTTATTAGCGAAAAAATGCACTTTGCCGTAAGCAAAAATAATCCTATTAGCAAAAATAAACTTGCGCTTTCGGACCTTTGCGGAGAACCTTTTATAAGTATGTGCGAGGGAAGCGGTATGAACAGACTTACAAAAGAATACTGTAAAAAAGCAGGATTTACACCGAATATTATAATAGAATGTGACGATCCTTATTATTTGAGAAAATATATTGAACTTGATTTTGGTGTTGCGCTTGTTCCGGAAACTTCGTGGCAGGGGGAGCTTAGCGAAAACGTAGCTTATCTTGATATTGTGGATTTTGACGAAAGGCGAGTGACTTATTTTTATCAAAATAAAAACTCAAGTGACTCTGCAAAACAGTTTTATTCATTCATAGATAAAAAAATGGCAGAAATATAATTCTGCCATTTTTATTATGCTTCGATTTCTTCTTTAATTCTGTTTTCTGTATTTACAGATATTTCGTGTGTCATAAGGTCGTCTGCCTTAGTAACTTTAATTATGATACCTTCAATTTCAAAGGTGTCGCCCTCTTCGGGAATACCTTCTTTAAGCTGAGTAAGCCAACCGTTAACGGTTGCGGACTCAATATCTTCAGGAATGGTAATATCAAAATACTCAAAGAATGAATCAAGGGAAGTTATGCTGAGCACGTTATAATTATGCTCGTCAATTTGAGTAATTTCGTCAATAGCTTCATCACCCTCGTCCCAAATCTCACCAACAATTTCTTCAAGAATATCTTCCATGGTAACTATACCGGAAGCCTCGCCGTATTCATTAACAACAATTACGATGTGGTTGTGGTCGGTCTGCATATCTTTGAAAAGTGTATCAAGATGTATGCTTTCGGGAACAAAAACAGGGGGGTGTATTGCATCAGCTAAACTAAAGCCCTTGTCTTTACGGTGTAAAAGGTATTCTTTTGTATATAAAATACCCTCAATGGTATCAAGCTCGGAACTGAATACTGGAATACGTGAATATCCGTCGTTTTCTATAACCTCTAAAATTTCTTTATCGGTTGAATCAATAGAAATATAAGATACTGATTTTCGCGGTGTCATTACGTCTTCGGCAGTCATTCTGTCAAGCTTGAAAACGTTTTTGATATATTCAATATCGTCTTGATTTAGCGAACCTTCATCTGCGCCAGCATCAAGCATAAGTACAATATCTTCTTCGGAAACCGTTTCCTCTTTTTCGTGAGGATCAATACCGAAAATGCGAATAATTCCGTTTGTTGATATGGTTAATAGCCAAACAATAGGACGCAAAACCGCAGTCATAAATGAGATAATACCACAAAAACCTTGCGAAACCTTTTCTTTATGATGCATAGCAATTCTTTTCGGAACGAGTTCTCCGAGCACCAGAGTGAAAAAAGAAAGAATAATTGTGATAACTACAACCGATATGTCTTCGACAAGAGCTTCGTTGGAAGCAAAAAAAGAAAACTTGTTTACCATATAAGCAGTGAGCTTATCGGAAAAGTTATCGGCAGCGAAAGCGGAGCCTAAGAAACCGGCAAGGGTAATGCCTATCTGTATGGTAGAAAGAAAACGTGTGGGGTCTTCTATCATTTTAAGCATTTTTGCGGCTTTTTTATCACCGTCTTCAGCTTGTGCTTTTACCTTTTTCTCGTTAAGAGAAATTACCGCAATTTCGGTAGCGGCAAAAAAAGCGTTAAGTAAAATCAGAACCAACTGTAACAGTAGTTGTTTAAAAATAGTCATTGACTAAGAGTCCTCCATAATTTTGAATGTAATCTTTTTAAAGTTCCGTATATGCTAATTACGGTTATAAGCAACAAAGGATACTTTGTAGCCTAAAGAGTTACAAACAGGCTGAAGTTCAGTTAACTCAAAGCCAAAGCAACTACTTCGGGGTAGTGGATCCACAAAACCAACTCCATTTCAATATTAGTTTTTTTATTATACTATATATTAGAGAAATAGTCAAGAAAGTAATTTTGGCTATTGTGAATTTAAGTTCTATGTATTTACAATTACATTGTTTTATGGTAAAATAACGAAAGTGAGGTGTAATATTATGGCTGTTAAATTGAACCCTGATAAAGAAGTTGTGAAAAAAATAAAAGAAGGACTAAAAATGAAGGATGGTTACTGTCCTTGCAGACTTCAAAAAACCGAAGAAAATAAGTGTATTTGTAAAGAATTCAGAGAACAAATCGCCGACCCCGATTTTGAGGGCTTTTGCCATTGTATGCTTTACTATAAATCAAAAGATTAAGGGAATAATAGTATGGGTAAATAGTTAAAAATGACTCGGAATAACCGAGTCATTTTTTTGTTGTTTATTTTCTTTCTAACCGTTAAAATCAGCGGCTGATTTGCCTTCTTTAAAAAAGCTCACGCTTTATTACTCCAAACGTTATTCAACGGGTCTTATTCCTAAAGCCATAACGATGTAAAAAATAGCAACAGTTACCAAAGAATATATAAGCATTGGTATAACGTTTGTTTTTATGAGTTTTCCTTCTCTGCCCGAAGTACCAATTGTAGCACTTGCGGCAACAGCGTTGTTGATGCATACCATATTACCTACGGCGGCGCCTACGCATTGCATAGCCATAACGAATACTGTGGGAATACTAAGCACTGTTGCGGTGTTATACTGAAGGTTTGAAAACAAATTCATGGAAACGGTTGCGGAGCCTGAAACGAAAGCACCGAGAACGCCAATGAAAGGCGCAATTAAAATGTATAGTTTATCACCGACTTTAGAAAGAGCATTAGCCATAGTGTCAAGCATACTTGTGTCGGCAGCGTTTTTAAATTTCATAATTTCAACTAATGCTAAACCGAACAGCAAAGCCATAGCAGCGCCCGATACCTGTTTAATTGTAGCAGACCAAGATTCTTTAATTTGCTTAAAGTTCATTTTGTGGATAACATTTGTGATAAACGCTACTATGATAAAGAAGGTTCCGGGGAGATATGCCCATTTGAACGCCCAATCAAGTTTATCAAAGCTTAAAATATTGTTTACTTTAATAACAAAAGGACCGCTGTTTAAAAGAGCTTTAATAGGAAGCTGCGGTATGCGGGTTATAACGAGAATTACTGCAACTAAAATATAAGGAATCCAAGCTTTTATAAGGGACATTCTTGAAGCTTTTATGGGGGCGACTTTAGTAGTTGCCAACCAACTGCTGTCCCACTCGGCAGGATTGCCGAAATCCCATACCTTTTTGGGAGTAAGGAAATTATTTTTAGCGGCAATTACTGTAACTACTATGGAGATTAGGGAAGCGATAAGAGAGGCAAATTCATAGCCTATAAACATCGAAATAAGAAGCAGGGGAATGGCGAAACTTAGTCCTGTAAATAAAGCAAAGGGCGCAGCCTCAAGAGCGGGTTTAAAGGATTTTTCTTTGCTGTAGAATTTGGTTGTCATAAGTAAAACTATTAACGGTAAGAAAATTGCCATTACTGCATGGGGAAGGGCGGTCCAAAAAGCAAAGCCTTCGGTAAATGCAGAGTCCCCACTTTTGCCGAGAACGGCAAGTGCTGAGGTTACTGGAGTTCCAACTGCGCCAAAGGATACTGCAGTAGAATCAAAAATCAAAGCAATCATAGCGGCTGCCATGGGAGGAAAGCCTAAGCTTACCATCAGAGGACCTGCAAGTGCGGCAGGTGTGCCGAAACCTGCGGCTGCTTCTATAAATGAACAAAAGGAGAAACCTATAATACAGGCTTGAACGCGTTTGTCGGGGCTAATATTCAAAAAGCCGTGATTAATAGCGGCGGTTGCTCCCGATGCTTTCAGTGTGTTCATAAGAAGAATTGCGCCTAAAATAATAACAAGCACGTCAAGTGAACTGATCATACCGAAAATTGAACTTCCGAGTAATGCCTTGATTTCAATATCCCAAAAGAAAAATGCGAAAATTACTGCCATAATCCAGGAAACAAGTAAACTGTATTTTGCAGGCCAGTTAAATACCATCATAAGTATGAGGGTTGTCAGAATGGGTAGAAAAGCCAGTATTGCCATAAATTTAGCTCCTTAGTGAAAAATTTAAGACAAAAGTGAAAAATTTTTTCACTTTCGCCCGAGGATTCGTTACATATTATTATATTATTATACCCATATGCAAAAGTCAATATCAAAAAAAGGGTAAAAAATGCAAAAAAAATTGGTGCTTTTGATGAAAATTATTTTTGAGGTTAATGGAAAGAAAGGGAAAGATATTACAATATATTACCGGCTGTCTTAAAGAGCGACATAAAAGTTTTGTAAAAATATATAAAAGGGCTTGACAGTAGGGATAGGTTTATAGTATAATGCTGTCTGTAAATATATTACCCCTGCTATCAGGCGGAGGGAGGGAATTATATGAGTCAGGTTCGTATCAAAGAAAATGAATCACTTGATAATGCTTTAAGACGTTTTAAGCGCCAGACCGCTAAGGACGGCGTTATACAGGAAGTACGTAAGAGAGAACATTATGAGAAACCTTCTGTAAAACGTAAGAAAAAGTCGGAAGCTGCACGTAAGCGTAAGTTCCGCTAATAAGTGATACTTAAAAAATGAAAGCAGCCCACTACGGCTGCTTTTGATTTTTATGAGGTGAAATATGTTTAAACCTAATATGAAACTTCATCGTGTTACCGATATTTCGGTAGAACTATGTAAAAATAAAAATATAAAAGCGATTGTTCTTGATGTTGATAACACTTTGTCAACCCATCACGGAATGACTTTGGTTGACGGACTTGCCGAATGGATTAATAAAATGCAGGAAAACGGCATAAAGCTTATAGTTCTTTCCAATTCCAAGGAAAGAAGAGTAAAACCTTTTGCAGAAAAAATCGGGCTTAGTTACGTATCCCTCGGCTGTAAACCCTTGCCTTTCTCCTATTTCAAGGTTAAAAAAATGTTATCGCTTAAAAGAAAAGAAATTGTTGCTGTAGGTGATCAGATTTTTACCGACGTGCTGGGCGCAAAACTTTTCGGAATAAAAATCGTACTTACTGATTTAATTCTTGCTGAGGATAAACCAAGCTTTATTCTGAGAAGAAAAATCGAAAGATTTTTACTTAAAAAAATGAAGGTGGAAAACGGATATGGCTGCTAAATTCGGTCCCGCAGGCACATGCGATTTATTTAAGGAAAAGGGATATAAAAATTCTCTTCAGATTCCGGCTTTTTTAACGGAGGTTGGGCTTGACCATTTTGAGTATCAATGCGGCAGAGGTGTTAATATAGGTAAGGATAAAGCGGTTGAATTAGGGGAAAAGTTTAAAGAAGCCAAAAAAACCGTGTCTCTTCACGCGCCTTACTATATTTCTATGTCCTCTGTTGAAGAAGAAAAACGCAGAAACTCCGTTAACTACATTTTAAGCAGTGCCGAGGCGGTAAATTTTCTCGGCGGCGACAGAATAGTTGTGCATACTGGCTCCTGTTCTAAAATGAGCAGAGAAGAGGCTCTTGAAAAGGCTATTGAAACACTTCGTTGGTCTTTGGATGCTCTAAAGGAACATGGACTTTCTCATATTCATATCTGCCCCGAAACTATGGGTAAAATGAATCAGCTGGGTACACTTGACGAGGTTATTGCCCTTTGCAGAGTAGATGAAAGCGTAATTCCCTGTATTGATTTCGGACATCTTAATGCAAGAACTCAGGGCGAGGTAAATTCCTATAAAGCTTACGAAGATATTTTAGACCGAATAGAAAATGACTTGGGCGAAGAAAGACTGAAAAATTTCCATTCTCATTTTTCGAAAATAGAATATACCGAAGGCGGAGAAAAACGCCATCTTACCTTCGAGGATACCCTATACGGTCCGAATTTTGAGCCTTTAATGGAGCTTATTTATAAAAAAGGTCTTTCACCGATTTTTGTATGCGAATCGGCAGGTACTCAGAGTCTTGATTCTTTGAGTATGAAAAAATATTACGAGGCTTTGGAGTAAAAATGATTAATCTTGATAAATATATTTCTTCGCACACAGCATTACTTATTTGTACCGATGTTAACCGTTTTTATTTAAGCGGTGTTAAATCTTCGGCGGGTTATCTTCTTAAAACAAGTGTAGGTGATTTCCTTTTTGTTGACGGAAGATATTTTGAAATGGCTAAAAAAACAGTTAAATACGGGGTAAAGGTTGTGCTTTTAACCCGACTTTCAAAACAGCTTAATGAAATTATAGAACGTTTTAAGATTAATACGATTTATACCGAAACAGATATTACTGTTTCTTTTCTTAATTCGCTTTGTGACATTCTTAACTGTAAGGTGATAGCGCAGGAAAGTCTTAGCGAAGAAATTCTCGTAGCAAGAAGCGTGAAAACCAAAGAAGAGGTAGAGAATATTGTATGCGCTCAACGTATTGCTGAAAGCGCGTTTGATGAACTTCTTAATTTTATAAAGGAAGGCGTTACAGAAAAAGAAATAGCGCTTTTTCTTGATTATGAAATGGGAAAAAGGGGGAGCGAAGGAGTATCCTTTGAAACTATTGCCGTTTCGGGTGAAAATTCTTCAATGCCTCACGGTGTACCTACAGATAAGCCTTTAAGGGCAGGGGATTTTCTGACTCTTGATTTCGGCGCTATATATAAAGGTTATCACAGCGATATGACTCGAACTCTCGCTATTGGATATGCAACCGATAAAATGCAAGAGGTTTATAATCTTGTGTTATCGGCTCAAAACAGCGCAATTGATAAAATTGCATCAGGCATATCCTGTAAAAACGTAGATGCTGTAGCAAGAGATATTATAACTAAAGCAGGCTTCGGCGGAAATTTCAGCCACAGCACAGGGCATGGAGTCGGTCTTTGTATTCACGAATATCCCAATTTGTCAAACAGAAACGACGCTAAACTTGTATCGGGACAGATAGTTACTGTTGAACCGGGTATTTATTTGGAGTCACAGTTCGGCGTAAGAATAGAAGATATGATTCTTGTTAAGGAAAATGAAAGAGAAAACTTGACAAATTGTCCCAAAACGCTTATAATTTTATAGTAAATATTTAATTTCTATTTTTTTGGAGGAAAAATTATGTTAAGTGCAGGAGATTTCAGAAACGGCCTTACCTTTGAAGAGGACGGCAACGTACTTCAGGTTGTAGAATTTCAGCATGTAAAACCCGGTAAAGGTGCTGCGTTCGTAAGAACCAAGACCAGAAACGTTATTACCGGCGCTATTATTGAAAAGAGCTATAACCCCAGTGCAAAGTTCCCCGTTGCTTATGTTGAGCGTAAGGATATGGAATATTCTTATAATGACGGTGACCTTTACTACTTTATGGATCCCGAAACCTTTGAGCTTGTTCCTGTTAACAAGTCTGAACTTGGTGAAGGCTTTAAGTTCGTAAAGGAAACTATGGTATGTAAAATTCTTTCCTATAAAGGAAAGGTATTCGGTATGGAGCCTCCTACATTCGTAGAACTTCAGATTACCGAAACCGAACCCGGTTTCAAGGGCGATACTGCTACCAATGCAACTAAACCCGCTACTCTTGAAACAGGCGCAGAAATCAGAGTTCCTCTCTTTATTAATGAAGGAGATATGATCCGTATTGATACCCGTACCGGTGAATATATGGAAAGAGCATAATTAAGGAGAATTAAAGTGATGACTATTACTGAAAAAGCTGCTTATATTAAAGGATTGGCTGAAGGTCTTGAATTAGACGCTTCTACTAAAGAAGGCAAAATCCTTAATGCTATTATTGATTTACTTTCTGACATCGCTGTTGATATCGAAGATACCGAAGATGCTTGCGCAGAACTTGCTGAGCAGATTACTGCCGTTGATGAAGACCTTGCTGAGCTTGAGGACTTTGTTTACGAAGAGTATGAAGATGAAGAAGACGATTATGATTGCGAAGGCTGTTCCTGTTGCGATTATGACGACGATGAAGATGATGAGCTTTACGAGGTTGAATGTCCCAACTGTCACGACGTAATTTATGTTGATGATAAAATGCTTGAGGAAAAGGGAATTACCTGTCCCAATTGCGGAACAAATCTTGAATTTGACCTTGAAGAAGACAACGACGAAGAATAATAATTAACATCAAAAGCATCCGTTTGGATGCTTTTGTTTTAGGAGTATTTTATGGCGGTAACAGAATTTAAAATAGAATACAGTGTAGAAGTGGCGCCGCATAAAAACGCCGTTCCCGTAATAATTGTTGCTGCAGGTTCGTCTTCGCGAATGGGCGGTATAAACAAAATGTTTACTCATCTTTCGGGAATACCTGTTATTGCAAGAACTATGCTTAATTTTGAGAGAAGTCCTTATGTCAGCGAAATAGTTGTTGTGACTAAAAAAGAAAGCATAGCGGATGTTTTGCGCCTAAAAGAAGAATATATGATTTCTAAGTTAACTGCTGTGACCGAAGGAGGAAGTGACCGACTTAGTTCGGTGCTTAACGGACTTTCTGTACTTGATGCCGACACAAAGGGCGTAATGATTCATGACGGCGCAAGACCCTTGGTTAGTGAAATGCTGATTGAAAAAATGGCTAAGGCGAGTTTAACCTATGACTGTGCAGTCTGCGGTGTGCCGTTGAAGGACACAATAAAAGAAAAAGGCGATTTTCTTAAAACTCTTGACAGGAGCAGGATGATTGCCGTTCAGACTCCACAATCGGTAAATTTTAGTAAGTATAAAGATTTGCTTTCTTCTATAGAAGATAAAAGCAAATTTACCGACGATGCTTCTGTTATGGAAAGCGCCGGCTTTAATACCGAAATAATCGACGGGGAAGAGAGTAATATAAAAATTACTACCCCCCTTGATTTAAAACTGGCTGAAGTTCTTTTAAAGGAGGAATTTTGATGCGTATAGGACACGGTTATGACGTGCATCGCTTTTGTGAGGACAGACCGCTGTTTTTAGGCGGTGTGGAAATCCCTTATGAAAAAGGACTGCTCGGTCACTCAGATGCCGATGTGTTGCTTCACGCTATTTGTGATGCTCTTCTTGGGGCTGCGGCTATGGGAGATATAGGAAAACATTTTCCCGATACCGATGAACAGTTTAAAGGTATTGACAGTAAAATATTGTTAAAAAAGGTTTGCGAAAAAATAAAGTGCAAGGGTTTTAAAGTAGTAAATATAGATGCTACCGTTATTGCACAAAAGCCTAAAATTTCTCCCTTTGTTGAGAAAATGAGAGAAACTGTTGCTGAAATTTTAGGAGTAGATATTGATAGCATCAATATTAAAGGCACTACCGAAGAAGGTCTTGGCTTTACGGGAGAGCTGAAAGGAATTGCCTGTCACTGCGTTTGTCTTATTGAATAATATTAATAATTTGCTCATAAAATATTATGGGTGATTAAATGAAAGTATATGTTTCTTTGTCTTTTGGCTATGCGTTAGCCTTGTGCTTTTTTGCGCTTATTTCTTTTTCGGTTTTGGCTATAGCGGGTAACGCAAAGTCATATACGATTATTGAAAACGAAATATCAAGAGAAAACTATTTAAAAGGTAAAGGATATAGCGTTAGCGAACCGTTTACAGTTAAGAATATTGTGCAAAACGGTGAAAATTTTACGGAATATACATATATAACAAAGGATAAAACCATAATTCGCCTTAATTTTGACGAAGATAAATTGGTTGGGGAAAAATATGACCGATACAAGACTGGATAAATTTATATCTAATCAAACGCTGCTTAGCAGAAATGATGCAAGGAAAGCCATTTTTACGGGCAGGGTAAAGGTTAACTTAGAAACTGTCTGTAAAATTGATTTTAAAATTGATACGGCTGTTGACAGAGTTTCTTTAGACGGAGAGGATATATTATTTGAAAAATTTGTATATCTGATAATGAACAAGCCTAAGGGAGTTTTATCGGCTACTACAGATAAAAAAGCAAAAACGGCTGTAGATTTACTTCCCGATATTTATAAAAAGCGGAATATTTTTCCGGCGGGAAGGCTTGATAAGGATTCTACGGGTATGTTGCTTTTGACTGACGACGGAGAGTTTGCCCATAAAATAACCGGTCCCAAGCATCATATAGAAAAAGCATATGTTGTTGAACTTGACGGCGAAATCACCGATGAAGTGATTGAGGGCTTTAAAAACGGAGTTACTCTTTTTGACGGCGAGGAGTGTGTTTCTGCCGTTTGCGAAAGAATAAACAAAACTACCGCAAGGGTTATCCTTACCGAAGGAAAATATCATCAGATTAAGCGTATGTTTGGGGTTTATTCCCTTGGTGTTAACTCACTTCATAGAGAACGAATAGGCCAACTTACTTTACCAAAAGAACTTAAAGAAGGACAGTTTTGTAAAATTGATCCCCAATTATTAACAAAAAATTAAGAAAAATTCATATTATTATGCAATATAACTAAAATAACCGTCCCAAGATTTTCTATTTTAACTATAGTAATTTTGGTCGGACTTTGATATAATATCTTAGTACTAAAATGTCATTCACTATTAGGAGGTCTAAAAAATGGCAAGTTTATCACTTCGCAACGTTTATAAAAAGTACCCCGGTGGTGTAGTAGCAGTATCCGACTTCAACCTTGAAATTAAGGATAAGGAATTTATTATTCTCGTTGGTCCTTCAGGTTGCGGTAAATCTACAACACTCCGTATGGTAGCAGGTCTTGAAGAAATTTCTGACGGTGAAGTTTATATCGGTGACCGTCTTGTTAACGACGTTGCTCCTAAGGATAGAGATATAGCAATGGTTTTCCAGAACTACGCTCTTTATCCTCATATGTCTGTTTTTGATAATATGGCATTCGGACTTAAGCTCCGTAAAACATCTAAAGATGAAATCCGTCGTCGTGTTGAAGAGGCTGCTCGTATCCTCGACATTGAACACCTTCTCGAAAGAAAGCCGAAGGCTCTTTCCGGTGGTCAGCGTCAGCGTGTTGCTTTAGGTCGTGCTATCGTTCGTGAACCTAAGGTATTCCTTCTTGACGAACCTCTTTCCAACCTTGATGCTAAGCTTCGTGCACAGATGAGAACCGAGATTTCTAAGCTCCATCAGAGACTTGGTACAACCTTTATCTACGTAACTCACGACCAGACCGAAGCTATGACCATGGGTACCAGAATCGTTGTTATGAAGAGTGGTCTTGTTCAGCAGGTTGACACTCCTCAGAACCTTTATCTCTATCCTTGCAACCTCTTCGTTGCAGGCTTTATCGGTTCTCCCCAGATGAACTTTATTGAGTCTAAGCTTCTTAAGGAAGCAGATGGTTACTATGTAGAATTCGGTTCTGAAGATACCAAGACTCGTGCAGGTGTTAAGTTTAAGATTAAGTTACCTGAGTCCAAGAACAAGGATAACTGTCTTGAAGCTTATGCAGGCAAGGAAGTTATTATGGGTATCCGTCCTGAAAACGTTCACAATGAAGAAGATCTTCTTGTTACCTATGCTGACGGTATTGTTGAAGCTAAGGTTGAAGTTACCGAGCTTATGGGTGCTGAAACTTATCTTTATATGGACTGCGAGACAAACGCAATCAATGCACGTGTTGCTCCTACAAATACTGCACGTCCCGGTGATACCATTAAAATCGCTCTCGAACCCGAAAAGATTCACCTCTTTGATAAGGATACCGAGAAGACTATCACCAACTAATAATTACATTAAAATGCGGCTTTTCAGCCGCATTTTTTTATTTGTAATAAATTTGTAACTTTTTTAGAAATTTTACTTGAATTTTTGGTTATTTTTTAGTACAATGTATATGTGAATATATAATTATTTATGAGGGGATGCGCAATATGTCAAATCGTTTGTTTCAGGGAGTAATTCATCAGATGAAGGACTCTATTGACAAAACCTTCGGTGTTATTGATGAAAACCGTACTATTATTGCTTGTAGTGAGCTTGGAAGAATAGGCGAGGCACTAAATGTTCCTGCTGATCTTACTTTCTCTGAAAGCTGTGTGCAGTCAATGGGTTATACATTCAAGGCTGTAAATCCTGCACAAAACAGCGATTATGTTGTTTTTGTTGAGGGTGACGACCTTATTGCTGAAAAATATTGTTCTGTTATTTCTGTTGCATTTATGAACATCAAGTTCTATTATGATGAAAAATATGACAGAGGTAATTTTATTAAGAATATAATTCTTGATAACATTCTTCCTGGGGATATTTATCTTAAGGCAAGAGAACTTTATTTCAATTCCGACGTTATGCGTACGGTAATACTTATTCGTGTTAACGAACCGGGTGACGTGTCGGTTTATGATATTATACAAAATCTTTTCCCCGATAAATCTAAGGATTTTGTTATCAATATTAACGAAACCGATATCGCTCTTGTTAAGGAAACAAAGCCCGGCATTGATTCAAAGGATATTGAACAGCTTGCTTCTACTATCGCTGACACACTTACCGGTGAGTTCTATGCTCACGCAACAATAGGTGTCGGCACAACCGTTGATAATCTTAAGGACCTTGCTAAGTCCTTTAAAGATGCTCAGGTTGCTCTTGAAGTAGGTAAAGTGTTCGATACCGACAAGACTATAGTTTGCTATAACAGTCTTGGTATTGCCCGTCTTATTTATCAGCTTCCTACCACACTTTGTGAGTCCTTCTTAAAGGAAGTGTTTAAGCGCGGCTCTATCGAAAGTCTTGATCAGGAAACGCTTTTCACTATTCAGAAATTCTTTGAAAATAATCTTAACGTATCCGAAACCTCTCGTAAACTTTTTGTTCACCGTAATACTCTTGTTTACCGTCTTGAAAAGATTAAGAAGATTACCGGTCTCGACCTTAGAGAATTTGACCATGCTATCATTTTCAAGATTGCTCTTATGGTAAATAAATATCTTAAATCTAATCCTATTAAATATTAATTATTTTTGGAAAGAGTGAATTTTAAAATGCAAGAAACACAGGAAATAGCGGCAGTTTCTGCCAAACCTGTTATTGAGTTTAAGGGTGTTTCGAAGGTGTATAACAGCGGCACCCATGCTTTAAATGACGTAAATATCACCATAAATGAAGGCGAATTTGTTTTTATTGTTGGTGCTTCGGGTGCAGGTAAAAGTACCTTTATGAAGCTTATAATGCGTGAAGAAAAGCCGAACACAGGCAGTATAATCGTTAACGGCTATAATCTTCCCAAAATGAAACATAAAAAGGTTCCGTTTTTCAGAAGAACAATGGGCATTGTGTTTCAGGATTTCCGCCTAATTCCCAATATGACCGTTTATGATAATGTTGCTTTTGCTATGCACGTAATCGGCGCTGAAACAAAAAATATTCGTCTTCAGGTTACAAAGGCACTTTCACTTGTCGGTCTTGGTGAAAAGGCACGTTCTATGCCAAATCAGCTTTCCGGCGGTGAGCAGCAGCGTGTAGGTCTTGCACGTGCTCTCGTTAATAATCCAAGTCTTATTATTGCGGACGAGCCTACAGGTAACGTTGACCCTGCTATGTCTTATGAAATCGTTTCTCTTCTTACCGAAATCAATAAGAGAGGAACAACGGTGCTTATGGTAACACACGACCATGACCTTGTTCGTGATTTTAAACATAGAGTAATAATGCTCGATAAGGGTAGTATCGTAGCTGATAATGCAGGAGGTAAGATAAATGAAAATCAGTAGTGTCAGATATCTTACTAAAGAAGGTCTTAAGAGTGTATGGACTAACCGTCTTATGTCTCTTTCGTCTATAGGCGTACTTGTTGCCTGTATGGTACTTATCGGTCTCGCTCTGCTTTTGTCACTTAACGTAAACAAAATGATAGGTGACCTTGAAAATCAAAACGTTGTTCTTGTTTTCTTTGATGATTATAATGCCGCTCTTTATTCCGAGGACAGACAGGCTCCATATGGCGCCGAACTTGATGAAAACGGAATTTGTGATGATATGTATGTTGTTCATAATAAGGAAGAAGCTGAAAATGTCTGCAAACTTATTGAACAGATAGACAATGTAGAAAGTGTTGAATTTGTTTCAAAGGAACAAGCACTTGAAATGACAAAAAACGTACTTCCTGAAAAGGATGTTGACTATTTTTCAATCCTTGAGGAAGACGGTGAAAACCCCATGTCAGACGGCGCTAAGGTTACAATGGTTGACCTTGAAAAATTTGACGAAACCATTAAAGACATTACCGCTGTCAAGGGTGTTGACTCAATTCAGTCGCAAAACGGTCTTGCCGAAAAGATTACTGCTATTAAAAACGGATTATTTATTGCCGGTATAGCAATAATTTCTATTCTTCTTATAATTGCGCTTGTTATCGTTTCCAACACTATCCGTGTAACAATGTATAACAGAAAACTTGAAATCAGTATTATGAAGGCTGTAGGCGCTACCGACAGTTTTGTAAGAATACCCTTTGTTGTTGAGGGTGTGACAATAGGTCTTATTTCGGCAGTATTGTCTTTAGGTATTCTTTATAGTTGCTATAGAGT
Organism: Acutalibacteraceae bacterium; assembly: GCA_045537575.1. GTDB lineage: Bacteria > Bacillota > Clostridia > Oscillospirales > Acutalibacteraceae > SIG607. The sequence continues at coordinate 5,592 of JAZSPU010000013.1, read as the reverse complement.
AGCAATTGAAGCTATTTTATCTGCTGTTGGTGAAGTTAAACTTATTCCTTTCTCTTCACAGGCGCTTCTGCTTTTAGGCGTATTTGCTGCAATTGGTTTTGTTGCAGGTACTTTCGGAAGTGTAATAATGATAAGTAAGTACTTGAAACGTGAAGGCAGCGAGTTTGCCGCCATATAAATATTTAAAGGTGAATGTATGAACAAAAAGATTATTGTAAAAATTCTGGCAACGCTTTGCTGTTTTGCTTTAATATTTTCTGTAGTAGCAGCGTCCACTCCTGTAGAAGCCGCTAAAACTTTACAGGATTATAAAAATGATCAGGCTGCTGCTAAAAAAGAACTTGATAGACTAAAGGCAGAAAAAGCCGATAAAATGAAAATCAAGAATGCTTTTGATAAGCAGATTGAGGCTACACAGACGCTTATTGATGAATGTATGAATAAGCTTAATGAGTATAATGCTCAAATTCTTGAAAAGCAAAACGAAATCGATAAGCTCAATGACGATATGGCTGATGATAAGGCGCTCTTTAAAAAGAGGGTTAGAGCGATTTATATGAGCGGTTCTAACAGCAATCTTCAGATTCTTCTCGGCGCTGAGGACTTTTCTGAATATCTCGTTCTTTCGGAAATGACAAAATCTGTTTCCGCTAAAGATAGTCGCCTTATCGGTAAGATAATCGCTTCTATTGATAAAATTGAAGTTGAAAAGGCTGAAATTCAGAAAATAGCTGATGAACAGGATGAAATCAAAGCAGAACTTGATGCTCAAAAGAAAAATCTTAATTCTCAGGTTGCTGAGGTTAATGCAATATTGAAAGATATTAATTCCGATATAAGTCAGGCGCAAAAGGATTACGACGCAGCGGGTAAAGAAATTGATAAACTCAGCGCACCTCAGGCTTCGGGTAACAGTAATCTCACTGCTAATCCTACTATGTTCTTATGGCCGGTACCGGGTTATTACAAAATTTCTGCAGGTTGGCAGAGTAATGACAGCGTACATAATGGCAATCATAAGGGTATAGATATTTCTACAGGCGGACGTTCTGTTGATATCGTTGCTTGTGATGATGGCTATGTTTATATAGTTAAAAATTCTTGTACGCATAATTATGGTAAGAATTATTCCTGCGGTTGCGGTGGCGGATATGGTAACTATGTTGCAATTGACCACGGTAAAGCCAGTGACGGAAAATCCTATAAAACCCTTTATGCTCATATGAAAACCGCTCTTGTTAAAAACGGACAGTATGTAAAGCGTGGGCAGGTTATTGGTAAGGTTGGTACTACAGGTTGGTCAACAGGTTACCACCTGCATCTTGAAACTATAGTTAACGGAACTAAAGTTAATCCTAAGAAGTTCCAATATCAGAAACAGTGACAGATAAAAATTTCAGACACTCGGGGCTCAAAATAGTGTTCCGAGTGTTATTTGCTATACTGACCTTAGCGTTGATGACTTGTATTTTTTGTTTGTCTGCTGAATCAGCAGAGGTTTCAAGTCAGACTAGCGCTGGTATAATAGAAACTGTAGTGGAAACCTTTGTGCCGTCCTACAAAGAAATGACCGAAGTGGTTAAGAAAGAATATATTTCTTCTTTACAGGACGTTGTCAGAACTTTGGCGCATTTTTGTATTTTTGGTGCTCTGGGTGTATGCAGTGGCGGTTTTGCGGCTACTTTTAAGGGAAAATTCTACCTTAAACTGATTTTCACCCATTTGTTTTGCGTTCTCTATTCCCTTAGTGACGAATATCATCAGACCTTTTCTATGGGCAGAAGTTTTCAGCTTATAGATATCGGTGTTGACAGCCTCGGCGCTTTTTTGGGCATTGTAGTTGTTTTACTTATCGCTTTGATTTTTACTAAAAGAAAAGAAGGTGTAGAAAAGGTGAAAAAAAGCCATCTTTTAAAGCAAATTGAAAGTCTTACCCAAAAAATTCTTGAAGCTGATGAAGCTATAAAAGCGCTTAAGGATGAAGTCCTTGATAGAGATGAAGAAATCAGACGCCTTAATGAAAAAATTAAATTAGCCGAAGTCGCACCCGTTCCCGAGATATCGGTGGATGAACCGGAAGATAATCATATCGTTAGCGAAGACGAGCCGGAAAAACTCAAAATGAAGTATGAAGATTTCGATTTTGCTAAAGAAAGCGCTGAAGTAAGCAAAGAAGACGTAAACGATTATGCTGTTAAGGCAATAAGCAGAATTATTACTGAATCGGTAAAAATCGGCTGTGTTCTTGCATCTAACGATAGTCCCGATAAAAAAGAACTTTTAAATTTAACACTCGGCAGAACCGAGGTGGCTAAAAACGAAATTTCTTCACTTATAGACGCTCATTTAAGCAGTGAAGAGAAAATTGCTTCTATTGATAAAGAAGAGCGAGAAGTGAAAGAATATTATCAAAGTATTCTTGCGCAACTTTAAAAATTTTGAAATTCAGGTTTAGTTTTCAGACATCTGGCAATAATTCTATTAAGAATTATTGGAGGTGTCTGATATTTTTTGCGGTAAAGTCAGTATCTGCGGTGTTGATACAACAAAATTAACGGTTTTAAAGGAAAAAGAAAAAGAGGAACTTTTAAGAAAATATAAAGCGGGTGATATGTCGGCAAGAGATGCCCTTGTAAACGGTAACTTAAGGCTGGTTTTAAGCGTTGTGCAGCGTTTTTCGGGCAGAGGTGAAAATATGGACGATTTGTTTCAGGTGGGTTGCATAGGGCTCATTAAATCTATAGACAATTTTGATATTACTCAGCAGGTAAAATTTTCCACTTATGCTGTGCCAATGATAATCGGAGAAATCAGAAGGCATCTTCGAGACAACAGCCCCATAAGAGTCAGCCGTTCTATAAAGGATACAGCATATAAAGCTATGAAGGCAAAAGAAGAATATATTAATAAGCATCAGCGTGAACCAAAGCTTAGCGAAATAGCCAAAATGCTTGATATTGAAGAAAGTGAAGTTGTAATCGCTCTTGAAAGTATTGTTGAGCCGATTTCCATTTATGAGCCCGTTTTTTCGGAAGGCTCTGATATGGTTTACGTTCTCGACCAGCTTGGCGATAACAGTTCTGCAGAGCAGTGGCTTGATGAAATTGCGCTTAGAGAAGCTATAACCCGACTGGACGAGCGGGAGAAAAATATTCTAACCCTTCGTTTTATGAGAGGACTTACTCAAACCGAGGTTTCAAAGGAAATAGGTATTTCTCAGGCTCAGGTTTCCCGTCTTGAAAAAAATGCTATTGATAAAATAAAGGGTAATGATTAAATAATATAAAGCATATATATTATTGGTGATTATATGCTTTATACAATAACAGACTTTAAAAATAAACAAGCGGTAAGCGTAGATAACGGAATGGTTCTTGGGTTTATAGGCGATTTGGAAATTGACTGTGATAACGGAACTGTGGCAAATTTAGTTATATACGGACGCTCTCGTCTTTTGGGAGCGTTGGGCAGGGAAGAAGATTTAAAGATTCCTTGGTCAAATATCGAAGTAATAGGCGATGAAACGGTGCTTGTTAAAGGAGCGTATGCCTTTAAAAGCACAAAAAGGAAAAGTTTTTAATGAATTAGGTCTATTTTAAAGGCAACACTACTTAGGGTGATTTAAGTGAAGGCTTTAAAATATATTTTTTGCGGATTTTATATAACGCTGTGTGTGACGGTTACAATGCTGTGTGTAGTGCTTTTTTATTACTCACACAGCATTGATAATAATTATAAAATTTCTAAAGGCAGCAGCTTTAATATTGAAACGCGTCTTCCTGTTACTACACAGTATAAGGGAGTAAGAGTAGGAGAAAGCGGAGAAATAAATGTAGTAGGCTCAAGAGTTAAGGTGGATATAAAACTACTTGGTGTTATTCCTATTAAAAGCACTACCTTGGAGGTAGTAGAGGAATCATACGTTGCGGTTCTCGGAAGCCCTGTGGGTATAAAGATTTTCACCGACGGCGTTTTGGTAATTGATATGGAATCTATTAAAACCGCCCTTGGTAATAAAAATCCTGCAGTAGATGCAGGAATTAAAACAGGAGATTATATAATCAGCATAGACGGAATTGAAGTATTTACCAATGAAGACGTGGCAGAATATGTAGAAAAAAGCAACGGCAAAGCCTTGAGTTTTACTATAAGGCGAAATGATGTTTTAAAAACAGTAACCCTAAATCCTGCTTTGTCAAGCCAAGACGGTACTTATAAAGCAGGACTTTGGGTTAAAGACAGTACGGCGGGGCTGGGAACCCTTACATTTTATTCCCCCTATAATGATATGCTTTGCGGTCTTGGACATGCTATGTACGAAAGCAATACGGGTACTGTTTTGAACTTCAGAAGAGGTGAGCTTGTAGGCGCTCAAATAAATTCGGTTGTAAAGGGGACAAGCGGTATCCCCGGTGAACTTAAAGGCAGTCTTACCTATAATTCGCTGGGCAAACTTTACGAAAATTGCATTAACGGAGTTTACGGCTCTGCTACCTGTATAGTTGATACCCAAAATCTTACTCAGATAGCGCATAAACAGGACGTTAATGATGGAACAGCAACAATAATTTGCACTGTAGATGGTGAAGGGCCAAAGGCTTATAGCTGTGAAATTAATCTCGGCAACGTTGCAGTAAACGATACCGTACAGAATATGACGGTAACTGTTACCGATCCAAAACTTTTAGAAATTACAGGCGGAATAGTGCAGGGAATGAGCGGCAGCCCCATAATCCAAAACGGCAAACTTGTGGGAGCACTTACCCACGTGCTTATAGATAATCCCAAAAAGGGCTATGGTATCTTTGCTGAAAATATGCTGGAAACTGCACAAAGTGTTTCAGAAAACAATAAACTAAAAGATGCTTCGTAAATTAGAGCCTCCCTTGCCCTAAAGGGAGGGGGATTGCTTGCGGTGGAAGGAGAGAAAATAATAATCTCTCCCTCAGTCTTTTGCTTCGCAAAATCCAGCTCCCTCGTCAGAGGGAGCCTTTTTTTATATCTTGCAATTTTTAAAGCAATGTGTTAAACTAATATTGCCAAACTAACTGAATATTGTGTGAAATTGGGTGTATTTTCTTTTTTATAGGGATTATTACGCTTATTTTTGGTTATACAAACATTGTATGAATTTGATAAAAATGCAAATTCCGGCGATGTTTGTATATGTGTGCGTTTTACGCCCCATTTCACACTCGGTTAGTTTGGCGACTATCGGGGTTTGCGTTTTTTGTGCGTCTGCTTCGGTGGGCGCACTTTTTATTTTCGGGGAATTTTATATTCTCTATCATAAAGGACTGTCTCTATCAGAAATATAAGTGAGGTAAAACATACGATATTGATATAATAGAAAAATATTTATAAAGGAGAAATGCCTTATGATTTACGTAAAAAAAGGATTTTTCCTCATAGTCGGCACAGCGCTGATGGTAATACTCTTGCTTGCGGCGGGCGGTGTACACTTGCTGCCGGAGTACGTATTTAAGTCACTGATGGAGAACGAGTTGTGGAGCGCTGTCGGTGGAATGTTCAGTATGATGCTGCTTCCAGGTTTAGTGGTTGGCTTTGCCGCCTGCCACAGTCGTATTCTCG
>JAZSPU010000022.1:0-34964 GCA_045537575.1 Acutalibacteraceae bacterium | reverse complement strand
TAACGCCTTTGCTGGTGAAGGGTGGACTGCCGAAACTTTCAAACCTAAATATGATATGAAACCGACAAATGCTTATATGATTTTTAGAACAAATTTAATGGAAATAGATTTAGTAGAATATCTTGAAAATTTAGGTATAACTATTGATTTTTCACAAGCAATAAATACACAATATCTTTTTAACAATTCAATGTTTAAAAGGGTAGGTGTAATTGATGTTAGCGGTTCTACTAATACAAAACCTCTAGACAATACTTTTGCTTATTGTAAGAGACTTAAGACTATTGATAAAATTATTTTAAAAACTGGTACGAGCGGCGAATTTAATGGTACTTTTACACAATGTACCGAATTGGAAAATGTAACCTTTGAAGGCGTGATAACCGAAAATGGCTTGAATTTAAGTGCTTCGACAAAGTTAACCCATAAGAGCCTTATGAGTATTATAAATGCTTTGAAGGATTTTGCAGAGAGAAAAACTTTAACTTATCCTGATGGTAGTTATGAATATAATTGCAACGGTTTAAATACTGACCCAAGAGGTTTTGTATGGAATGTGTCGAGTGCTTCTCTTAGCGGTACGACATTGACAGTTAATTGCTTTTTAGAAGGTTTGGGTGAGGGAACTATGATTGTTTATGGCATTGAAATTAGTGAAGATGATGTAAACAATATTAAAACCTTTCAAATGAAGCATATATCTGGTGATACTTTTGATTTAGTAATCACCACCGCAAAAGAAGTTACATCCGCAAAAACACTCACTTTAGGCGCAACCAATCTTGCAAAGCTTACCGAAGAGGAAAAGAAAATTGCAACCGATAAGGGTTGGATTTTAGCGTAAAGATATAAAAAAGTCTTTATTTTTTGTGATTGATATGGTATAATATTATGGTTAAAAAAGTCCAAGGAGGAAATATAATGCAAAAAATAGAGATGAAAACGCCGATAGTTGAGCTTGACGGCGACGAAATGACAAGAGTTTTATGGGAATGGATAAAGGATATTCTTATTCTTCCTTACATTGACCTTAAGAGTGAATACTACGATTTAGGTCTTCCTTACAGAGATGAAACCAACGATAAGGTAACAGTAGATGCTGCCGAGGCTATTAAAAAATACGGTGTAGGCGTAAAGTGTGCTACCATTACTCCTAACGCTCAGCGTGTTGAAGAGTATAATCTTAAGGAAATGTGGAAGAGTCCTAACGGTACTGTTCGTGCTATTCTTGACGGTACTGTTTTCAGAGAGCCTGTTATTGTAAAGGGCATAAAACCCGTTGTATCAAATTGGGAAAAGCCTATTATTATTGCCCGTCATGCTTACGGCGACGTATATAAAAACGTAGAGTTTAAGGTTAATAAGGGCGAAACTGCCGAGCTTGTTATTAAAGATGAACAGGGAAATGAAAGAAGACAGACCATACTTACCTTTAAAAACAGCGACGGTATAGTTCAGGGACTTCATAATATTGATGCATCCATTGAAAGCTTTGCTCGTTCCTGCTTTGAATATGCTCTTGATAAAAATCAGGATTTATGGTTCTCAAGCAAGGATACAATTTCCAAAACCTATGACCATCGCTTTAAGGATATTTTTGCTGAGATTTATGAAGCAGAATATAAAGAAAAGTTCGAAAAAGCAGGAATTGAATATTTCTATACCCTTATTGATGATGCAGTTGCCCGTGTAATAAGAAGTAAGGGCGGATATATCTGGGCTTGTAAGAATTATGACGGCGACGTTATGAGCGATATGCTCGCTACCGCTTTCGGAAGTCTTGCTATGATGACCAGTGTTCTTGTTTCACCCGACGGAAAATATGAGTATGAAGCAGCTCACGGTACTGTAACCCGTCATTACTACAAGTACAGAGCAGGCGAGGAAACAAGCACCAACCCTGTTGCAACCATATTTGCTTGGACAGGCGCTATGCGTAAGAGAGGTAGTCTTGACGGCATTGACGCGCTGGTATCTTGGGCAGACAAGATGGAAGAAGCAACCATTAAGACCATTGAAAACGGTATTATGACAAAGGATCTTTTAGCTCTTTCTACCGTTGAAAATAAGAAGGGCGTAAACAGTAAGGAATTCTTATTAGCTATTAAAGAAACCTTCGATAATATGTAAAAATAAGCGGAGTCGCAAGACTCCGCTTATTTCATAAAGTATCATTCATATTCATATTGTATTTTTCTTTTATATATTTTTCGATTTCTTCATAAGAGCTGCATTGATTTATAATTTTTAATAATTCCTCATCACTGGGGCCTTTTCGCAGTTCATTGTTGACTTCATCTAAAGTTTTTCCGAAATATTTTTTTCTGTAAGAGAGAGGTGACAAACCTACGTGATGAGTAAAGGCGGAAGAAAAATAGTTGGCAGATTCATATCCGACTATTTTCGCAATATCGCTTACCGTATGTAGAGTAGAAAGCAAAAGGTCTTTGGCATGGTTCATTCTAAGGCTTATAAGATATTGAGCGGGAGAAATGTTTTCCATTTGTTTAAACATTTTAAAAAGCTTTGTAGTTGAAGTTCCGGAAATTTCTACTATTTCGTTTATCGTAAGACTTGAACGAGTATAATTATTCTTTATATATCTTAATGCTTTCACTAACGGCTTAGGTCTGAAAATATCTAAAATAGAACTGCCTGTTTCGTTGATGAAATTGTAAAGAAGTTCCGAGAGTTTTTCTTCGTTTATACTTTTATCGGCGCTGTTGCAGATATTAATAAGTAATTCTGAAAGAAATTCGTCGTCAAACAAATTTGCCTCCCTAAAACCGTAATATTCCAGTAACTTGTCGGCGCTGTTTCCGTTAAAACTTATAAAGCAGGTTCGCCATTCCTCTGTGATGGGGGTATAGGAGCAGGGGATACCCTTTCGGAAAAACAGGAGCTCGCCTTTGCTTAAAACCCTGCTTTTACCGTTAATTGTAAATACTCCTTCTCCAAAGAGGGTAAGTATAAAATGGTGGTTGGGCGCACCGGTAGGATATTCGGTTTTGTGCTGAGGAAAATCGGAGCAGTAGGTAGAAATATAAAGAGGAAGGCAAATTCTTATTCTGGGGTCGCCTGCTAAAAATTCAAAACTCATTTACTTTATCTCCTTGTTTTTCTTGATTTTATTATACATAAAATAATATTCTTTTTCAAGAGATTTGGTAAGAATTCTGTAATTTTAGTGGAAATTTGTCGCTATTATGGTTAAAAATTTTCCACATTGATTATTAAACTGTATTTTCCCTATATAAAATGGACTCTTTCGAGTCCATTTTTTTATCCGTATATTCTGTTTTTAAGATTATAAAATTCTTCTTTTGTAACGCCGTTTCGCACGTCTGTAGAAAGGGGAACAAGGAAGCCGGGGTCTCTGTCCTCAGGGTCGATTTCTCTTTCAAGAGGAAAGTTAGAAAGCATACCAGTGTGGTCAGTACCGCCGCATAAATAAATCTTTTTATCCTTAGCAAAATCTAAAACGGCTTGAATATCCTTTTCATCAATGTCGGGGTGGTCGTATTCAACTGCATTTATACCGATTTTATAAAGTTCGTCAAGATATTTTGTTATGCAGTGGGGATGGGCAAGACCGATAACACCGCCGGCGTTTCTTATCATTTTAATAACGTCCTCAGCAGAGTCATAAACTATTTCAGCGGTTTTTTCTACGGGAGCGGCGCGGAAGGTTAAAAAGAACTTACGATAATCTGCCTGAGTCATATCTGTACGCTTGACGAGAGAGTAAAAAATCTGTTCGTTGCACATCCAGACGTTACCGCCGCAGTCATCCATTACGTTTTGCCAGGTTATTTCGGGAATAAGCTTATTTTTTATTAAAGAATCAAACTTAGCCTTTGCATTAACCTGCATAATATCGTGGTGGTATTTAAGATATTTGGCTACTTTATTGTCGGTAATGTCAAAGTCAAAGCAAGTAAAGTGGAAATTGCCGTTTGCGTATATGCCGTTGGCTTCCATACCCAAAATATAATCCATATTGTATTTTTCGGAGGTGTTTTTAAAATCATCCCAACCGGTAACGGTGTTGTGGTCGGTAATGGCTAGAGCGCCGTAGCCTTGTTCCTTTGCTTTAGCAAAGAGTTGGTCGGGCGTCTGGGCACCGTCGGAATAAATAGTATGTAAATGAAGATTAGCAAATTTCATATAAGTCACCTCAAATTAAAGATTACGGAATTTTAATTACGTTAATTTTTTGAATGTTATAATATTCAAAGCATTTTAGCGTGTTTTCGTTAACCCTTTCACCGCACATAATTATGGGAACAGCGGGGGGACAGGAGAGTGAAACGGTTGAGAGAACTCTGCCAAGGCTGTTTTTAGCCTCTATTTCCTCGCTTATACTAAAGAGAGCTTCTTTAAAGGAAGTAACCCTTTCACATTTTGTCATAAGCGGCGGGAAAACTGTAATAGGTGCTTTTGCTTTTATAGAAAGCAAAGCATTCTCTATTTTTTCTAAGCTGTTTTCAACGCTGAGCATAAGCACCGTAAAATCATTGTCACAAAATTCGGGCTCAATACCTTTTTCTCTTAAGATTTCACCCAGCTGCTCACCGGTATATCCGTATGCTTTGGCGCAAATTGTGATTTTTAATGCTTCCTCACCAAAAAGTGTAAAACCCTTTGCTCTTAGTTTTTTCTTTAAATTTTCGGTTTTTTCAATAAAAGCCGTAAGTTTTTCTTTATATCCCGAAGAAATATAATGGTTTACTTTATCAAGGGAAGCAAGAATTAAATAGGAAGGACTTGTGGAGCCGAAAAGCGCAAGCGCATCCTTTGCGTATTTTGCTAACCCTTTATCCTTTACGTGAAGATAGGCGCCGCCCGTAAGACAGGGAAGGGTTTTATGGGCAGAGGAACAGCACATATCGGCGCCAAGGTCGGTTGGATAAAGGCTTTCGGGCAAAAATTTAAGATATGCTCCGTGAGCGCAGTCCACCAAAAGTAAAATACCGTATTTTTTACAAAGCTCACTAATACTTTTAATATCGGCAACAGTACCGAGATAGTCGGGACTTGTGATAAAAAGAGCATCAGGCTTTTCTTTTTTGATGTCCTCTTCTAATAAAGCTTGGACGATATCCAATGTAAGATAAGACTGACTGTATAACCACTGGACCTCTATATCAAGCAAAGCGCAGGTATTAATAAAGGTTTTGTGGGCATTTCTACCCGCAAGTATTTTTTTTACCCCTTGCATTTTGGCAAGAAAAAGCATTGCTCGAATACTTAGCGAAGAACCCTCGGTGCTGTAAAAGGTAGGACAGCCGAAAAGGGTAGAGGCATTTTCTTCGCTGCTCTTTATAATGCCATTTGCTTCATAAAGGCTGTCAGCACCCTTTATTTCCGTAATATCTAAATCTTCAAAGCCTAAAAGTTTTTTGCCCTTGTGAGCAGGCATATGAAGTCTTTCTGTGGTGCTGTTTGCATAATTAATGATAAAATCGAAAATAGGAGTATTCATAAGTCTATTTTCCTAATTGTCTTGCAATATTAAGCATTATTGCACATTCCATACGCTTTTTGAAAAGCTCACAGCCGTATTCATATACGCCGGTTACACTGCCTGTTGCGTGATAGGCATTGGCGGCACAACCGCCTGAGCAGTAAAGACGCGCCCAACAGTCTGCGCATTCTTTGTGAGCATAGACGTTACATGCCATAAATTCATCCTGAATTTTTGTGTTAGTTACGCCGTTCCATATATCGCCAAGCTTAAACTTTTCTTCGCCCACAAACTGATGGCAGGGGTAAAGGTCACCCCAAGGGGTAACAGCCATATATTCAGTACCGCTTCCGCAACCTGAAATACGCTTATAGATACAAGGACCGCCGGTAAGGTCAACCATATAGTGATAAAAGGTAAAGGGTTTTCCTTCCTTTTCTTTTTGTAGCATAAGTTCGGCTAACTTTTCGTATTGCTCCATAACAATGGGTAAATCGTCATATGTCAGCTCGTTTTTATCACCTTTGGCGCATACTACAGGCTCCATACTAAGTTCAGTAAAGCCTAAATCAAGCATCGCCTTTATATCGTTTAAAAAGTCGGGGTTTTGATGGGTAAAGGTACCGCGCATATAGTAGTTTTTGTTGCCCCTTGCCTTAACGAATTTCTGGAATTTAGGCACAATTTTATCAAAGCTTCCGTTTCCTGCATAATCTACTCTATAGCGGTCGTGAACCTCTTTTCTGCCGTCTAAACTAAGAACAATATTGCTCATTTCCTTATTGGAAAATTCAATAACATCATCATCAATAAGCACACCGTTGGTAGTTAGAGTAAAACGAAAATTTTTGCCCTTTTCCTTTTCGATGCTTCGGGCATATTTAACCATTTCTTTTACTACGTCGAAGTTCATAAGGGGTTCGCCGCCGAAAAAGTCAACCTCAAGATTCTTTCTGCTTCCCGAATTTTCAACAAGGAAATCCAAAGCACGTTTGCCTGTTTCAAAACTCATTAATGCTCTGTCGCCATGGTAATTTCCTTGACTTGCAAAGCAATATTCACAGTTTAAATTACAGGTGTGGGCAATATGAATACAGAGGGCTTTTACAACCCCTGCAGTTTTTTCTTTCAGCTTTCCTGCTATATCAGCAAAGCTGTCCTTTGAAAAAAGCTTTCCGTTTTCCTTTAGTTCTTCTACTAAGCCGTAACACTCTTCAATTTCTTGTGAAGATATATTGGTGTATTTGTTTTTTGCGTTGTTTAAAACGGTAGCCTTGTCGTTATCGTTAAAATCGGCAATAATATCGTATGTAACGTCATCAACAACGTGTATTGAGCCGCTGCTTACGTCAAGAACAATATTATAACCACCTTGTTTATATTGGTGAATCATATATACTCCTTTATGAAAAAACGCCGCTCTCAGCGGCGTTAATCATTGCTTTAGCAATTATTTGCTTTCTTTGTTTTCGCACTGCTGATTAGCAATACCGCAGCTTGTTTTACAAGCAGACTGGCAAGAAGTCTGGCATTCGCCGCAACCGCCGTTTTTAGCGCTTTCGCAAAGATTACGTGTTTCAATAGTAACAATGTGTTTCATTATAATGACCTCCAACAATTTGTCTTATAAAATAATAACATATTAATAATAATAAGTCAATAGGCGGTATTGACAAAATTTGCGAAACAGAAAAGCCCCGAATTTCTCGGAGCTTTTCTGTTTAGTTTTCGCTGAATATTACTGTTAAGTCGGGATGAAGCTGAAGAATGGAAGCGGGAACCTTCGGAGTGATTTCACCGAAGAATGCCTTTTCTAAAATTTCTTTTTTAGCTTCGCCGTTTGCTATAAGAAGAACCTTTCTAGCCTGCATAATGGACATCATACCCATAGTAATTGCTTTAGTGGGAACATCCTCTTCACTTGCGAAAAATCTTGCATTAGCCTTTATGGTAGAGGGGTCAAGGGATACAAGATGTGTAGCGGCGGTGAAGAATTCATCAGGCTCGTTAAAACCGATGTGTCCGTCAAGACCGATACCAAGAAGCTGAATATCAATTCCGCCAAGGCTCTTAATAAGCTTGTCGTATTCTTCGCCTTCTTTTTCGATATCCTTAGCAGTACCGCTGGGAACAAAAGTGTTTTCTTTATTGATATTTACTCTGTCAAAAAGGTTTTTGTTCATAAAATAGCGGTAGCTCTGTTCGTTTTCTCCGTCAAGACCAACGTATTCGTCAAGGTTAACGCTTTTTACCTTAGAAAAGTCGATTGTGCCGTTTTTATTGTATTCATAGAGTTTATCATAGGTTCCAACGGGGGAAGATCCGGTTGCAAGACCTAAAACACAGTCCTCTTTGTGAATAATTTCGGCAGCAATAATATCTGCCGCTTTTTTGCTTAATTCTTCATAGGTTTTGACTTTTATAAATTTCATAAACTAAGTTCCTTTCAGGTATTTCTTTTAACAATAATATTGGTTGACTTGACTATGCTGTCACTTGGGTAAACGCCACGGAGCATTGTGAGGGGATAAACGCTTGTGTTTTTTCCGATAACCGTTCCGGGATTGAGTACACAGCCACAGCCTATATCGGCTCCGTCTGCGAGAATGCCGCCTATTTTACGAAGCCCCGTTTTAAAGTCTTCTTCGCCGTGAATAACCACAGCGGTGTTATCCGACTTTAAATTTGAGCAAATAGAACCTGCACCCATATGGGAGTGATTTCCTAAAATACTGTCACCTACATAATTATAATGCGGAACGGCCACTTTATCAAGTAGTATTGCGTTTTTTATTTCAGAAGAATTTCCTATAACGCAATTCTCTCCCGTAATTACACTGCCTCGAATAAAGGCGCCGGGTCTGATTTCGGTATTATGTCCTATAATACAGGGCGGTTCAATAACTACGGTAGGAGCAATTTTAACGTTTTCACCAACATATATATTATGCCCTATTTCTTTGTAACCTTCAAGTCCTTTTTCAATAAGTTTTAAAATAAATTCTTTTATATCGGGCAATATTTCCCAAGGATACTCATATTTTTCAAAAAGTGAAGCTGCAATGCTGTTTTTAAAATCAAAAAGTTCGGTATTTTTAATCAACGCTGTGACCTCTTTCAATAATTTTATTTTTGAGTCTTTGAACAAATTCTTCGCATTTTTCTTTCGTTTCGGCTTCAGCCATAACACGTATAACGGGCTCTGTTCCGCTTTTTCGCAGCAAAATTCTGCCGTTTTCTCCTATAAGACTTTCTATTTGCGCTTTTTCCTTTAATACTTCGCTGTCGGAGCAGGCGGCAGTTTTATCTTTTACTCTAACGTTTACGGTTTTTTGAGGATAAAGTGTAACCTGTTCAGAAAGCTTAGAAAGACTTAATTTTGAATCACATAATTCTTCGGTAATCATAATCGCAGTGAGTATTCCGTCACCCGTAGTGGCATACTTTTTAAGGATTATGTGTCCCGATTGCTCACCCCCTAAGGAATAGCCGTTTTTCTGCATACATTCATATACGAAGCGGTCACCTACGGCGGTTTCTTCACAGTTTATTCCCGCTTCTTTTAGGCTTTTTACAAAACCGCTGTTTGACATAACCGTTACTGCTACAGTGTTTTTATGAAGCATATCTCTATTCTTTAAACGCTTTGCCAAAATATACATTATGGCGTCACCGTCAATAATATTACCATTTTCATCAATTGCCATACATCTGTCAGCATCGCCGTCAAAGGCAAAGGCTAAATCAAGATGCTTTTCTTTGACTAAAGCGCAGATTTTTTCGAGATGCGTTGAACCGCAATCTTTATTTACGTTAAGTCCGTCAGGCTCAGCACCTATTACGGTGGTTTTTGCGCCCAGAGCAGAGAACACGCTATCCGCTATCATCCACGAAGCGCCGTTTGCACAGTCAAGACCGATTTTTAATTTTTTGTAGGAATTGGAAGCTAAAGAAATAAGATAACCTACGTATCTGTTTCTGCCTGAGACGTAGTCGATAATTTGACCTACTCTGTCTCTGATTGCCAGAGGCAAATCCTCTCCATCTACATTAAGCGCCTTCAGGTCTCCGTCGATATAAGCTTCAATAAGCCTTGTTGTGTCGTCATCAAGCTTTTCGCCGTAACGGTTTATAACCTTTATTCCGTTATCATAGAAAGGATTATGGGAAGCGGTTATCATAATGCCGCAGTCAAATTCGTCCTGTCTTGTTACAAAGGAAACGCTTGGGGTGGTGGTTACGTGAAGCATATAAGCATCAGCGCCCGAAGCGGTAATTCCCGCAACAATAGAATATTCAAGCATATAGCTTGAACGACGGGTGTCTTTGCCTATTACAATTTTGGGCTTGTAGCCTGCTTCTCTGCAACCCGAAAGGGAAGAAGCAAAATACCAACCTAAAAATCTGCCTACTTTATAAGCCTGAATTGATGTGAGATTTACGTTTGCTTCACCGCGAAAACCGTCTGTGCCAAAGTATTTAAGGGAGTTATCATTCTTAGTTTGCGTGATTGCAATTTCTTTTTTCAAAAGAGTGTCGGTAGATACTCCGAAAAGTTCGCAAAGCTGTAAAATTTTATCTATCTGGGGAAGGGCAACGTCCATTTCCCATTTTGAAACCGATTGTCTTGATACTTCAAGCTTTTCGGCTAACTGCTCTTGCGATAAATTGATGTTTGTTCTTAAACTTGAAATTTTTTCTCCTATAGTCATTTGTAATTCCGCCTTTCTTTATAAAATCATTATACTAATAGTATGATAACAAACAACACTTTATATATCTACCAACCGATAAGTTACAAAAAAGCAACCTTTGGTTGCAAAAACCAAAAATTAAAAACGGTAAAGGGCTAAATTTTGAATAAAATAAAAAAATATGAGTTTGTGTGTAACTATTATGCGCGAGAATATGTCATATAAGATTTTATCAAAGAAAAAATAAAAATCAATTATTAAAATAAAATACTTTAAAAATGATTTTTTGTATTGACAAATAAAGAAAATGTGGTATAATAGTTGTTGCTGATTTGGAGCATTAGCTCAGTTGGTTAGAGCTCCCGGCTCATAACCGGTCGGTCCGGGGTTCGAGTCCCTGATGCTCCACCAGACGTGGTGGATGTCCGCATCCGCCACGTAATTTCAATACATAGGGGTATGGTGCCAATGGTAGCACCCCGGTCTCCAAAACCGTTTGTGAGGGCTCGAGTCCTTCTACCCCTGCCAAAAATCGACAAGTTTCGACAGAGACTTGTCGATTTTACTTTTTCATTTTTTGCGTGCAACGATCCACTAAATCCCACTTTGATGCTCAACTCGGGCATCATTTTCCCATCTGTTCCGTTCTGTTCGCAACGTTTCCGTTTACTACATCATCATTTCAACATCAATAATCTACTTTTAGTTGATTGACAAATGTTATACTTAATGTTATAATGTTAAAAACAACACGAAAGTGAGGTGGACAAAATGACTACTTTAATACTGATAAAATCGAAAGCCGTTTTGTCCATATAACTGCTCCTTATTGGATATATAGTCGCTTCTGATTTTATCAGAGGCGATTTTTTATATTCAGAAAGGAACTTATATGAAAAAACTTAATTACATTCAGCTTGACAAAGAAAACGAAAAACTTTGTTTGACAGCACAAACATTATGGATTGACTTTATAAATGAAGTAAATGCAAACGAAGGAAAAACTCAAGAATTAGAACAAATTGTGGACGGTTTTCGAAAAAGGGTCAATATTCAAGGCAGTCGCAAAGATATGCATTTCGAGATTGCGTTTTTGAATGGCGCACCGATTGGAATTGCTATGTTTGCTATAGACCTCGGTACGGTGTATGGTTTGTTGGAAAAAGGATATGGAACGGTTATGGGCTTCTATATACACCCAAAACACAGAAGATGTGGTTTTGGGAAACAATTTTGGTTACACATTGAGGAAACGCTACGTGCTGACGGAGCAACAAAGTTTTATTTGTGTCCTGATTCTGTAACAGGCGTTCCGTTTTGGACTGCAATGGAGTTTGAGGATAGCGGTTTGATCGATCCGGATGATAAGAAGAATATATACATAAAAAGACAGGAATAGATATAAAACCGTCTTATTGTAAAACTCGAATCCCATTCGAGTTTTATTCAAAAAACAAGTTATTGTATTTTTCTATTGTTAGTTGTATCCTATTAACGAAAGCAGAGCTCGCTTATTAAATTACCGAAAGGGTTGATATATTTGAAGCATATAGGTATTCAAATCAAAGAATTACGCAAGAAGAAAGATATGACACAAGGAAAACGGGCGGAGTAATAAGTAATAGTGAATAGTGAAGAAGTAAAGGTATCCGCTTTGCGGATGATTTGAATTTCTGTAAGAGTTCGAATTCATACGCAAAGCTGCCAAAAATATCTTTTTTGTAGTCCATAGACAAAAAATTCGACTTGTTTCGACAAGTCGAATTTTTTTATCCATTGCGAAAGCAATGGTATATCATCAGCCATTAGGCTGTATATCATCAAGGGCGGCAAAACCGCCCTTGTATCTCATCACACCTTTAGGTGTGTATCAGAAATTCTTTCGCAATGATGATATACAATGCTCCGCATTGATTTATTGCCGATTTATCAATATTTTACCCTTTCTTCTGCTTTGCAATTTAATTATAACTTTTGATACTCTACCACATACCACTTTTCAAATGGAACATAATCCGTCTTTAAAAATCCTCTTTCGGTGACTAGATAATCCAACTGATCGAAATCTGCATACAGGCGTACTTGTCTCATCAGTTCAAGTGCTTCATCCTTATCAATATCATATTTTTCAAAGATGGCATGATGACGTAACCATGAGTTGTGGCGTGACACCAAAACAAGCTTACCACCTGCTTTAAGAACACGGGATGCCTCGTCAAGAATCGCACCTATTTCTCGGCATTCATCCAATCCTAAATGCGAGCATACTACATCAAACGTGTCGTTAGCAAACGGCAAATGCCAAAGTGAAGCACACATACCAAGTGCGTTCTTATGGTAGAATCGACCGATGGCATCGGCATTTTTAGCACAAACAAAATCAATATCCACACCGATATAATACATCTGGCTTGTCATTGAGCGCACAACGGAATTTGTACCGACACCGGCACCAACGGTCATTTCCATAATATGATAAGGTTTATTTGTAACAGCACTTACCTTACCAGCGTAATACGGTAAATGCTGCGATGCCCATCCCAAGCGGGATTTTTCGGCAACAGCGACACGTTCTGCACCGTTTTCATCCGAAGCAAAATGATATGATTTTAACAAATCTCTGTTAGTTAATTCGTTGATTAGTTTGTGATGACCGTTGACCCAATGCGGTTTGCCAAGAAGTGTATATCGTTCAAACCGCTTAACAAAGTCATTTTTTGTTGGAATTGTGCGACAATAAAATGCGCCTATTTCTTGACTCCATTGTTGATACTCCGAAGGGTTTTTATAATCATATTTCTGATCGAGATTACTAATAAACTGTGCAAACAGCTCATAATCCTCCCAATACAAAATATCGTTCAACTCGTTGCCAACCAATGATCATACCTCCAACGTGATACTTTTACCCAAAGTATATCAAACCCGCTTTGAAAGAACAAGTCTTGTTCTTTTTTGCAAAATATGATATAATAGATATAGAAAAAACAAGAATATGGTTTGAATAATATGTAGGGGTTCGAACACATAGGTCAAAAAATAAAAGGGCATCTAATTCGTGCACCCTTTCCAAAAAATTCGACAAGTCAAAACTTGTCGAATTTTTTTATCCATTGCGAAAGCAATGGCATATCATCAACGATAGCAACGCTATCGTTGTATCTCATCAGTCCGTCAGGACTGTATATCATCACGCGAAGCGTGTATCGAAAAAGCTTTCGCAATGATGATATACAAAGCGTTCCGCTTTGATGATATGCAATTCCTTCGAAATTGATGATATACACGGCTTCGCCGTGATTTAATATGTAATGGTTCGAACACATAGGTCAAAAAATTGAAAAGCATCGACTTTGTCAGTGCTTTTTTAGTTATATTTAGTTATACTTTTATAGCATCAAAGGGATTTTTTTTATTGATATATTTCTTGAATTTTTCCATGGAGCCTAAATAGTAGGATTCCTTTTTCCATACAAGATTTACATTCGCATACATAGGAAGCTTGGTGGGAATCGCAACAAATGTTTCATTAGTCTTTGTCAATTCTCTGAATGTGAATCCGGCAGCAGTATTGCTTGAAATCATAGTTAACATGGTAGAGAGCTGTTTGGTTTGCAGAATAATATTGGGAGTTATCTTTTGGTCGGCAAACCATTTTTTTATCTTTTCTGTTTGAAAAAAGGAGTTTTCAAACAAAACCAACGGCGTATCTTTCAAAAGCTGAGGCGTGACCGATTTGAAATTGGCAATTGCATTGTCTTTGGAAGAACAACATACTATTTCGAGTTCAGCGACTTTGGTTGATACAAACTTAGCATCCAAAGAGTTATTGTCAAGCAAAAAAACCATATCAAGATAGTTTTCTGACAGTTTATCTAAAAGACCGCTTCGTCCGTCCTCAATAATTTCAAGCGTGATATCAGGATAAAGCTTATAAAAATCACGGTAAATATGAGGAAGTATAAGCGAGGCGATCATGGGTGGAACACCCAGCCTTAGTTTTTTGCGTTCGTTTCCTAAATCTTTCATAATGTTTTCCATTTGCTCGGTGCGAGGAATTATTTCCTTGCACATTTCAAACAACACTTTGCCCTCAAATGTTAATTCCATACCTTTGTGATGTCGATTAAAAAGTACTACTCCAAATTCATTTTCTAATGCTTTTATTGCAGATGAAAGGGAAGGCTGTGATATATAGAGATATTCCGATGCCTCTGAAAGAGAACCGTATATACATATAGTATAGAAATACTTTAACTGGCTTAAATTTATTTAGTATCACCTCGTAAATATTATATAGATTTATTCTATATTTGTCAACGAACTATGTATTTTACAAATACCAATAGGGGTATTATAATGAAAACAAAAACGGAGGTATAACAAATGAAAGTACATAAAATAGCTGTAATAGCCGGAGACGGTATTGGTCCGGAGGTAATTGAGGAAGGTATCAAAGTTCTCAATGAGGTTTCAAGACTTGACGGCGGTTTTTGCTTTGAATTCACATATTTCCCATGGGGCTGTGATTATTACAAAGAAAACGGTAAAATGATGGCGGATGACGGAATAGAGCAATTAAAGAAGTTTGATGCGATATTTTTAGGTGCTGTAGGAGCGCCCGGCGTTCCGGATCATATCTCACTTTGGGATTTGCTTTTGGTTATCAGAAAGAGTTTCGATCAGTATATAAATCTTCGTCCCGTAAAACTGTTAAATGGAGCGCCGCAAGTATTAAAAGACGTATCAGCTAAAGATATTGATATGATTTTTGTAAGAGAAAATACCGAGGGAGAATATGCAGGCAGCGGCAGTTGGCTGTATAAGGGTAAAGAAAACGAAGTTGTTATTCAGAACGGTGTATTTTCAAGAAAAGGCTGTGAAAGGGTTATTCGCTATGCGTATGAACTTGCTAAATCACAAAATAAAACCCTTACAAGCATCAGCAAAGCAAATGCACTCAACTATTCAATGGTTTTCTGGGATCAGATTTTTGAAGAGGTCGGACGTGACTATCCTCAAGTAAAAACCTATTCTTACTTGGTAGATGCCGCAAGTATGTTTATGATTAAAGATCCTAAACGTTTTGAAATAGTTGTTACCTCTAATTTGTTTGGAGATATCCTTACCGACCTTGGAGCTGCAATAGCAGGAGGAATGGGATTGGCTGCAGGAGCAAATCTGAATCCTGAAGGTCGTTTCCCCTCTATGTTTGAGCCGATTCATGGCAGCGCTCCCGATATTGCGGGACAAAAGAAGGCGAACCCTCTTGCTACAGTTTGGTCGGCAAGTCAGATGCTTGACTTTTTCGGCTATTCAAATTGGGCAGAGCGTTTGATTGATTGTATCGAAGAGGTGCTTACAGAAGGCAAGGTATTAACTAATGACCTTGGAGGAAATGCTGTAACAAGTGAAGTTGGCGATGAAATTGTAAGAAAATTACAGGAGGCCGCAATATGAGTGAATTATTCGAATCTGATATACAGCCCTTTGAAATAAGTAAAAATATTTATTTTGTCGGAAGTACAAGAGTATCTGTTCATATTATTAAAACAGAAGACGGACTTGTTATGCTTGATACGGGTTTCCCTGATATGTACGAACAAATCATTGACAGTATGAATAAACTCGGGCTTAACCCATTAGATATTTGTGCTATATTTCATTCGCACGGTCATATTGATCACGTTGGTTGTACGCCAAAATTCAAGGAGTTAAGCGGAGCAAAAACATATATCAGTCGAATAGATAACGATATTGTTAATGGTAAACTGGATCTCTCATGGGCAAAAGAAACAGGATACGAAAGACTTCCCGCTTTTGACTGTGATGTGACTATTGAAGACGGTGACCTATTTTCCTTTGGTAACACAACTATAAGGTGCAGACTTACCCCCGGACATACAGACGGTGTACTTTCCTTTTTTATAAATATAGAAGCAGAAGAAAACTCTTATATTGCCGCAATGTACGGCGGTGTTGGATTTAACACGCTGACAACAGAATTTTTAACTAAATATAATTTGCCGTTCACTTGCAGAGATGTATTTAGGGAAAGTCTTCACTCGGTTGCTCAAGAAAATGTAGATGTTGTTTTAGGCAATCATCCTGAACAAAATGATACAGTAGGAAAACTTAAAAAAGTTTTATTAGGAGAAAGTGTTGCCGATAGCAGTGAGTGGAAAAGGTTCTTAACATCTACCGAACACGCACTTGATATAAAAATAGCAAACGGTTTGTAAACAGGATACCCCCGAAGATTATAAATAATTAAAAACGGACAATTTTCAAATTGTCCGTTTGATTTTTAAAAGGTAAACTCTTTAAAAAGAACTTCGCAGTTTTTCATATAATCCAGCGCAGTATCGCCGCTTTCAATAACAAGGCTGTTACATAGGGTGTCTATAAGGGTAATTGGCGCCGCATAAGAATTTTTAATACCGTCAATATTAACTTCGCAGGGGAATATAAGCTCTGCGTTTTTTTCTATTTCGTCATAGGGAGCAGAGGTAACAAGCAATACTTTTATGCCCTGCTTTTTTAATGCTTCAAGTATTTTTACCGAAAGATGAGTGTATCGGTGAAAAAGGAAAAATATACAAATATCATTTTCTTTTAGACTTAAAAGGGACTCGATTTCACCGCGGTTTCCTGCCGAGAGCATAAAAACGTTACTTCTTATGGTTAAAAGCCTTGTATAGGTATAATGGGCAAGAGCAAAGGATTCTTTTAGTCCGAAACAGAAAACTCTGTCTGCTTTTTTTATCTCTTTAACTGCAGTATTTATTTTTTCTTCACTTAAATTATTAAATGTGTTTTCAATACAGTAAAAGGTGTTGTTTATTAACTTAGAATAGGGGAGAGTGTTTTCTGCACCGCTTACGGTTCTTTTAAATTTGTCGGGCAAAGTTTGTCCGAATTTAACTGTAGCTCTTACAGAGTCTTGAAAATCTTTATATCCGTCAAAGCCGGCTTTAGTGCAAAAACGAATTATACTTGTTGTGCTTGTTCCGATTTTTTCTGCTACGGAATGTAAAGTATCAAAAGCAAAATCTTCGGGGTATTTAAAATAATGAGTTGCTATACGCTGTTCTGATTTTGTCATATCATCAAGAGCGCTTTTTATTCTTTCCATCATATTCATAAAATCACCTCTTAAAAAGCATTTTATCACAGCCGAAAAATAAAGGCAAGGGTTTTGTACTGTTTAGTACAAAAATGTATCAAAATTAACAGCTAGAATTCGTTGACTAAACAAAAAACCTTTGCTATAATCGGTATAAAGCTATGTATTAAATAATACAAAGGAGAATAAAAATGGGAAAAAGAACAGAATTTTTGTATCTTAACGAAAAAGAAATGATAGAAGCCGGTGTGCTTGATTACAGTCGCTGTATTGACGTTGAAGAAGAGGTTTTTAAGCTTCTCAGCGTAGGCGATTACGTAATGGGCGGCGATAAGCATAATTCTCACGGAATTATGATGAAGTTCCCTAAGGAGAGTCCTTTCCCAAATATGCCCAAGGATGCTCCCGACAGACGTTTTATGGCTATGCCTGCGTATGTTGGCGGACGCTTTAACGTGGCAGGACAAAAGTGGTACGGCTCTAACATTATAAACCCCGAAAGAGGACTTCCTCGTTCAATTCTTATGGTAATGCTTAATGATGCCGATACCTGTGAGCCAATTGCTCTTATGGCAGGCAATCTTATAAGCTCTGTAAGAACAGGCTGTGTGCCCGGCGTTGGCGTAAGACATCTTGCAAATAAAAATGCAAAGGTTTGCTCCTGTATTGGCGCAGGTCCCGTAAGTATGGCGTGTTTTGAAGGAATAATGTGTGAAGCTAAAAATATTGAAGAACTTGTTGTTTGCGATCTTTATTTAGAAAAGGCAGAGGTTTTTGCTAAAGAGATGAGCGAGAAGTACGGCATAAAGGCAAGAGGTACCGTAAATCTTGAAGAAGCCGTAAGAGCAGGTGATATAGTAAGTGTTGCCGCTTCTTCTGTTAAACCTATAAAGCTTGAAAATGATTGGCTTAAAAAGGGCTCTCTTCTCATTTTCTCGGGCAGAGGAAACGTAGATGAAGAATATTTTACCTCCTCAAAGGTTATTTGGGATAATACGAAAATGCATGAGGTTTATTTTGACGAGCATATGTTACTTCCCGAAAACGAACGCTTTATAAACGGTATTGCCGTTCAGATTTACCGCTTTATGTACGAAGGAAAGCTTCCTCCCATTACCGATGGTGTAAGCCTTGGCGACGTAATCTGCGGTTCTAAGGCGGGCAGAGAAAGCGAAGACGAAAGAATATGCTTCATTGCAAGCGGTATGCCCGTATGGGACGTTGCTTGGGGATACGAGCTTTATGAAAATGCTCTTAAGAAGGGGCTCGGTCAAAAGCTTCTCTTATGGGATGATCCATATTTAGCATAAAAAAATTAAGCATCAAGTGTTTAAACTTGATGCTTTTTTTCATTTATAATATCAAATACAACTATTAATATACTTGCGGCTATTACCAGAACACAACCGATAATGGAAGGTACGTTTGGTAAAACCTGCGAAATTATGAGAGCGTCAATCACAACTCCCGTAATGGGTTCAAAGGTACTGAGTATAGATGACTGCTGACTGCCGATTAAAACTGCGCCTTGTTGGAAAAGCACTACCGCGCCTACGTTTATCGCAAAGGCAAAAAAAGCGGATAAAAGCCAACCTGAAGGGGACTGGGGGATAGTGAGTTTATTAAGGCAGAGACAGACTATAAGTAAAACTATACTGCTTGTTACCGATATGTAAAAGCTGAAAAGGAAGCCTGAAAGTTTTTTATACTTAAAGCGAGACAGTAAAATTATATATACTGCATAGGTGACACCCGAAAGTAGCGCCAAAAGTGCGCCTTCAAAATTGAGAGGGTCGTTTGGATTATAAAACAGACATATACCACCAAAGCATAAAGCCACGCTTAATAGGTTATAAATACTTAATTTGCGGCTTATAATTATGTTTATCACAAGAACAACGGCGGGATAAACAAAGTGCAAAACAGTTGCAATTCCCGACGGTATATAATTATATGACGCAAAAAGCATCAGCGGAGTAATACAGCATCCTGCAAGACCTATAATAGCAATAGAGGGCAGAGCTTTTATCGGAACCTTTAAAGTCTTTTTGGTAATTAAAGCCATAATGGCAAGCATCGGCATTGAAAGAACGTTTCGCAGCAGTACAAGACTTAAGGAATTTACGCCGTCCGCATATATGTGTATAGCCATAAGCGGCATACAGCCGAATATTATGGCGCTAAGTATTACAAAAATATAACCTTTGATTTTTAACGAATTCATTATAATTAAGCCTCATAAAACAAATTTACTCAATTATACATTAAAACAGCTTTTTTGTCAAACCGAATCCTATATATATTTTTTCTTGCAATAAATACCCTTTTAGTGTATAATGAATGTAAATAATTTTTGGAGGAAAGAAAAATGAAAAAGTTAATTGCCCTATTACTTACATTTGCTCTTGTGTTCTCCCTTGCAGCTTGTGGCGGCAGCGGTAGCACAATGATGACCATGGGTACAGGCGGTACTGCTGGTACATACTATGGTTACGGTGGAATTTTAGGTAATCAGATTAAAACCACTACCGGTATTACCGTAAACGTTGTTTCTACCGACGGCAGTAAGGCTAACATCCTTGGTATTGATGTAGGTAACTATCAGCTCGGTACCGTTCAGTCCGACGTTATGGCTTACGCCTATGCAGGTTCCCGTTCTTTTGAAAAAGAGGGAAAGATTGAATCCTTTCGTGTAATCGGCGGTCTTTATGCTGAAGCTGTTCAGCTTGTTACTATGGATCCCGCAATTAAGACCGTTGCAGACCTTCGCGGTAAAAAGGTTTCTATCGGCGCTGCTGGTTCAGGCGTTTACTTCAACGCTGTTGATATTCTTGCTGCTGCAGGTATGACCGAAAATGATATTGTTCCTCAGTATCAGTCCTTTGCTGATTCTGCTGATGCATTAAAGGATGGCAAAATCGACGCTGCATTCATAGTTGCAGGTGCTCCCACTCCTGCTATTCAGGAACTTTGTACTTCTGCTTCCGCTTATCTCGTTCCCATTGACGGTGATATTGCAAAGAAGCTTATGGAAGGCGATTCTTCCTTCTATACCGAATACAAAATCCCTGCTAATACTTATAAGGGACAGACCGCAGATGTTACTACCGTAACCGTAAAGGCTACTCTTATAGTAAGCGCAGCAGCCAGCGAAGAAAACGTTTATAACATTACAAAGGCTATCTTTGATAACGTAGATGCAATCACAGCCGCTCATGCAAAGGGTGCTGAACTTTCTCTTGAAAACGCAACAAGCGGTATGGCTGCTCCTTTCCATGCAGGCGCTGCTAAATACTTTAAAGAAAAAGGAATTACTGTTGAAGCAAAATAAAATTTAAAAAGTTTTTCCTTATTTGGTTGCAGTGAAATATCTGCAACCAAATTCTTGTTTTTTTAGGAGGATTATATGGCACTGTTTAAGAAAAAAACTGTTCCCGCATCCGACGGGCCGGTTAGTCTTGACGATGTTATGAAGAAGTTTGACAGGGAGTCAAACACAAGAGTTTGGGAAGGTGCACCTAAATGGATAGTACGCTCTATTCTTGCTTTGTTTTCCGTTTTCTGCATTTACGTAACTCTGTTTGCTACCTGGCTTGATGAAGTAAGACTTACTTCCTTTATGGCATTTATTGTTTTTATTGGTTTTCTTGTTTTCCCTGCAAAAAAAGGAAAACAAAAGGTTAATTTTATGCCTTGGTATGATTGGGTACTGATGATTTTCGGAACCTCTGCATTCCTTTATTTTTGCTGTAATGCTACCGAAATCGTATCAAGATATAAAATTACTCAGATAGAAGTAATTATAGGCATAGTGGGTATTTTATGCCTTGCTGAGCTTTGCAGACGAAGTGTTGGACTACCTATACTAATTGTTGCGGCGGCGCTTCTTTGTTATGCTCTTATCTGGGGTTCTACCAACCCTGATATTATTGCCCGTATTACTGAAAACGTACGTGTTCTTTTCTATTCTAAAGAGGGTATCCTGTCAACTCCCGTTAATGTGTGTTCAAAGTATATTGCTTTGTTTATAATTTTCGGCGCTTTCCTTGAAAGAACGGGAATTGCTGATTTCTTTATTAAAATTTCTAATGCTCTTGTAGGCAGATTTTCGGGAGGACCGGCTAAGGTTGCCGTTGTAGCTTCTGCTCTTGAAGGCATGGTTTCTGGTTCGTCCGTTGCAAATACAGTAGGCTCGGGCGCTGTCACCATTCCTCTTATGAAGCGTACAGGTTATAAGCCCGAATTTGCCGCCGCCGCCGAAGCTTCAGCTTCTACGGGTGGGCAGATTATGCCTCCCATTATGGGAGCTGCCGCATTTCTTATGGCAGAAACCGTAGGCGTTCCTTATTCCAATATAGTTGTAAGAGCAATTCTTCCTGCTGTGCTTTATTTTGCAGGTGTATTTATTACCGTTCATCTTGAAGCTAAAAAAGAAGGACTAAGAGGTCTTACCAAAGAAGAACTTCCCAGACTCAAACCTCTTCTTAAACAGACTTATCTGCTTTTACCCCTTATTCTTCTTATCTATCTTGTTGCTACAAGTAAGCGTTCTATTGCTTATGCCGCAGCTATCGCAATTGTTGTGGCTATAGTTGTAAGTATGTTTAATAAAGAAACCCGAATTACGCCCAAACGTCTTTTAGAGGCTCTTGCGGCAGGCGGACAGGGTATGATAACGGTTGCCGCTGCTTGTGGTGTTGCAGGTATTATTGCAGGTGTTATCGGTTCGACGGGACTTGCTTATATGCTCTTTAACGGCATTGTTACACTTGCAGGAGGAAAGGTTATAATTGCTCTTTTCCTTACAATGCTTTGTTGTATTGTTCTTGGTATGGGTGTTCCCACTACTGCAAACTATTGCATTATGGCGGCTACCTGCGCTCCTATTTTGGTTCAGATGGGCGTTCCTATGATTGCCGCTCACTTCTTTGTATTCTATTTCGGTATTGTTGCCGACCTTACTCCTCCCGTTGCTTTGGCTGCCTATGCAGGTGCGGCTATTGCAGGGGCTAACCCAATGAAGACGGCATTTACCTCAACCAAACTTGCTATCGGTGCATTCATCGTGCCTTACGTATTTGCCCTTAGTCCTGCAATGCTGTTTATAGATACAACCGTTTGGGAAGTAGTGCTTATTTGTATCACTTCACTTCTCGGAATGTTTGCCGTTTCAGCTTCGCTTGAAGGCTACTTTAAACGCAAAATGTTCTGGTTTGAAAGAATTATCAGCGCAGCAGGCGGACTTTGCCTTATCTATCCCGGAGTTGTTACCGACTCTATAGGTCTTGCACTAGTGGCACTTATATTTATACTTCAGTTTACTGTCAGACCTAAAAATAAGATACCAGCATAAAAAATGACGGCGTTAGCCGTCATTTTTAATATTTATTTTCGGGAACGAATGCCATTAAAAGTAATAATAAAAAGTAGGGAAGGTCTAAGAAAGCTTCGTTAACTATATTTTCGCAAACCGAAAGAAAAATTAAAAGGGAGGGTGTATGGGCTTCTATTCGGCTTAAGACTTTTAAAATTTCAAAAAGTATGGTTACTGGGAAACAGGCAATAAGCAGTCGCATACAAACAAAGGGATAGGTTTTTGAATACTGTTTGCTGTGATGCATAAGCTTTCCCGTAAACAAAAATATTAAAAACATAGAAAACAAAAAGCTTTCTATAAGCTTTGAAGTGTAAATAAGCTTATCGGTTTTGGTAAGCTCTTCGTTAACAAGATGAATTATACTTGTTGTAAAGTGATAAAGCTTAACAAATAAAAGGAAAAAGTCGGGGATTAAAAGGTATTTGTATTTAACCTTTGCAACAAGCAGTACGGCAACCGAAAGGTAAACTGCGATACATAAAAGGTCGGTTGGCAAAAGGGTAAAATAAAAGAGCAGATTTTTATCGATATAGGTTGCCGAAGCGCCTGCAATTATTTTTTCAAAAGCCAAAAATACAAAGGCTATAAAGGTAAAAAGCCTTAAATTGTGCTGATTTTTTGCGTGAAGAAAGAAAAGATAAGGGTTGCTTTTTTGTCTCATAAATCATTTCCTTTCGTTTTATTTAAGTCATTTTATCATATTTTCGATTTTTTTACAATATAAAGGAACAAATTCATAGAAAAAAAGTAAATATATTTCCTTGTTAATCATATGTGTTTGTGTTAGAATTAAAATGTATTAAAGTGTATTTTTTCTATGGAGGAAAAGGTATGCAAAAAAATGAGATTTGCGTTACTGTTCAGCCCAGTGAAAAAGAGTTTTTCTGGATAAATAATATACTCAGCGGTATGCTTAAAATGGCCGCCCGTCAGGAATGTGTTTTACGTTATGTAGATGAATCTACTATTCATGAAACAGCCAAGGGAGTGCCTATTTTAATAGTGGGTTACACTTACCGTTGGGTTAAGGCTATGGCTGAAACGGTTGTGAAATACGGCGGAAAGCCTATTATCGTTGGCGCCTGTCTTCATCCTGATTTAAAGGAAAACTGTAACGGTGTTGACTTTGAACTTACGGAGATCGTTCGTCACGTCATTTTTTATCTTGAGCAGGCGGGCTGTAAGCGAACCGCCCTTTTGGGTGTTAACAGAAGTTCTATAGCAGACAGAGAAAAGGAAAAGACTATTCTTTCTATGAGGAAGGATACTTGCGATGTCTTTGTTTGCGAAAAGTCACTTTCTCTTTGTGTTGACGACTTTATTGAAAGCTATAAACAAAACCGTTATGACGGAGTCCTTTGTGTAAACGATACCGTGGCTATTTTCCTTATAAACAGACTCAGAGCTGTAGGAATACGCGTTCCCGAAGATATTATGGTTGTGGGAATTGGCAATTCAAACCTCGGACAGCGTCACGATATACCCATTACGTCGGTGAATTTTGATTACTTCGAAATGGGACGTCAGGCAATAAGGGTATGGCGCTTTGTCAGAAAAAACAACGTTTCTGCTCGACTTACTTTATCGCTTCCTTGCGAACTTATTATAAGAGGTTCTACCGCAAACTTTAATCTAAATGATCCTTTGCCTGAACCTGACTATGATTTCGACGATGGAAACGAAGCCTATTATTATGATCCTGATGTTCAGAGCATTATAAGAATTGAAGCTTTTCTTGAAAATTGTGACGATATCGACAGAGATATTCTTTACTGTCTTACTGAAAATCTCACATATACTGAAATGGCAGAGAAGCTGAAACTTACTGATAGAGCCATTAAATACAGAGTGGCAAAAATGATAAAAAATTTCGGTGCCGTGAAGAGAGAGGACTTATCGGATATAATGAAATCTCTTCTTAATTCCGAATTAAAATAAAGGAGAAGTATTTATGATTAGGTTTGAAAAATATATTATCAGAAGCGCATCCTTAGGCGTAGAAAATCCGTTGCCTGATATTAAGAACGTTTCTTATATCCATGCAGGATTTGACGTTACCGACAGAGTAAGCGAAGAAGAAAGGGTGGGGCTTGGCAGAGGCAAAATTAACACTCTTCTCCCTTACACCAATCAGGATAACTATGACAGAAACAGAAATGACAGAGCATTTAATGCTGCAATTTTGGAAAATAAATACATAAAGGCGGTTTTTCTTCCCGAGCTTGGCGGACGTCTTTGGTCGCTTGAAGACAAGACCACAGGCAAAGAAGTTCTTTATAAAAACTGTGTATATCAGCCCTGTAACCTTGCGCTTCGTAATGCTTGGTTTTCCGGCGGTGTTGAATTTAACGTAGGTATTAAGGGACATAATCCTTTAACCTGTTCTTCTCTTTTTGCTAAAAAGCTTACCTACAAGGGCGGGGAAGAAGTTTTATGTATGTATGAATATGAGCGTATCAGAGAGGTTGTTTACTCCATTAACGCTTATCTTCCCGAAGACAGTAAGGTTCTTTACATAAAGAACAGAATTGAAAACACAAGTGATGACGACAAATATATGTACTGGTGGTCTAACATTGCTGTTGCAGAAGAGAAGGGAATAAGAGTTATCGTTCCTACCGATGAATCCTTCCTCAGCTTATATGATGAGGGAAGATATCTTCTTGATAAGGTTCCCCTTCCCGAGTGTATGGGTTTTGATGCCACCTATCCCGAAAATTCCCACCGTTGCTTTGACTTCTTCTACAAGATACCCAAGGAAGAAAACAAGTGGATTGCATCTGCAAATGCTGACGGAAGCGGTCTTCTCCATTTCTCTACAAATGAATTTATAGGCAGAAAAATGTTCCTTTGGGGACAGGCTAACGGCGGTAGAAACTGGAACAGTTGGCTTACCGAGGATGACCGTCCTTATATTGAAATTCAGGCAGGTCTTGCTCATACTCAGCTTGAACATATTCCTATGAAAGCTAAGGATACATGGCAGTTTATCGAGGCTTACACTCCTCTTGACTGCGC
Source organism: Acutalibacteraceae bacterium (assembly GCA_045537575.1). Lineage (GTDB taxonomy): Bacteria > Bacillota > Clostridia > Oscillospirales > Acutalibacteraceae > SIG607. Next base: position 9,282 of record JAZSPU010000022.1, on the reverse strand, counting down.
TCCCGAAAAACTCCATAACGATTGGCATACTGCTCAGGATGCAGTAAAAGAACAGCTTTCTACTCTTATTGATACCACCGATATCGACAAGGCTATGTATGGCTTGTTCCCCGATGGTGAAATTGTTAAGGACGAACAGCTTTGGTACGGTTCCGGTTGGGGCGAAGTTGAAAACAAGATAAGAGAACTCACAGGCAAAGCTCCCATTAGTGAATTTATTAAAGATTGGAACAATACCGATTGTGATCAGGCTCCTTGGAAATATCTGCTTGAAAATGGCGAATTCCCTGCATACAGCGTTGATACCCGTCCTCATTCTTATGTATCCAACGCTTTTTGGCGTGACCTTCTTATCAAGGCTACACAGGGTAGCCAAGAACAGCGTTGGTATGCTTATAATCAGCTTGGTGTTCACTACTATATTGCCGAAGAAATCGACAATGCCGAGGAAGCTTTCAGAAAGTCTATTGAAGCTTCCCCTAACGCTTGGGCATTAAGAAACTTAGGTATGCTTTTATATAAAGAGAGAAATCGTCTTGAAGACGGTATTCATTATATGCTTAAATCTATTGAACTCTATAAGGATTTCAGAGGTCTTTACGTTGAAGTTGCTCAGATGCTTCAGGCTGCAAACAGACACAATGAGTGGCTTGAAATTTTCGAGACTATGAGCCCCGTTCTCAGAGAAGACGGAAGACTTAATCTTCTTAAAATCCTTTCTCTAATTAACGTTGGCGAACTTGATAAGGCGGCAGCAATGCTTACTCCCGACTTTAAGATGGCTGATATCAAGGAAGGTGAGCTTTCTGTTTCTCAGATTTGGTTCGACCTTTATAAGCTTATTATTAAGCGTGATACAGGTATTACTGATGAGGAAGAAGTACAGAAGATTTTATTAGAAAAATATCCCTTGCCCAAGACTCTTGACTTCCGTATGCACGGATAAAAGTCGGTTTTGCAAAATAACGTATTTAAAAGCCGTGGTATGCACTCGCACAACCACGGCTTTTGGTTATTTTAAAATTAAGGCTTACACTGACTGCAAGGAGTATATCCTTTAGAAATAAGAGCGTTTCTGTCACGGTCAAATATAATAGAGGTTTCCTTTATTTTCATAGCATACATACAGTCGCTGAAATGAAAGATTTTGGAACTTTTATTTGCGTAATAAATGATTTCTTTTTCTTCTTTTTTATAGTTATAATCTCTGTAGCCGTCTGCTGTGCTTACCGTATAATCTGTAGGCTCTTCGATAATAGCATAGGGCGGGGGAGAAAATTCGGACTTTTGGGCGCATCCCGTTAAAAGAGTAAAGATAATCATTAAAAATATAATGCATATTTTCTTCATAAAATTCACCACTAAGATTTTAAACCTTTTTAATGAAAAAATCAACTAATAAAAATTAAAAAAATCAGCAATTTTCAATAATGAAAACTGCTGATTTCGTGTTTTTTGACTAAATTAGTCCTGTTTTTGAGGAAGCTGTGCTTTAAGAGCGGCTCTTGTTTTTCTTACTTCGCCGAGGTTAGCAGTAAGATTTTCGTCTGCTCTGCGCATAATGTCATCAACAAAGTCCTGAGCGGCTTTGCGCATTTCACGGCTCTTAGCCTGAGCACTGGCAATGATTTCCTGTGCTTTTTCCTGAGCGAGACGAACGATTTCCTGCTCAGCAACCTTTGCTTTAGCCTGATCTTCAGCTGCGCGGAGAAGGTTGTCTGCTTCCTGCTTTGCGCTGCTGATGATGTTTGCTCTGTCGGTAACGATACCGCGAGCCTGTTTAATTTCGTTGGGGATGTTGAGACGAATGTCATCAACTACAGCTCTTAATTTTTCGATGTCAACAAGAGCTTTTTTGCCGGGCATTTTAAGTCCGCTGTCAAGTGCTTCGTCAAACTGTTCAAGTAATTCTTCAAGATTCATAAGTTACCTATCCTTTCAATCTTTTAATTATTTGTTTGTGAATGATATCAGGGACGAAGCCGCTGATGTCACCGCCCATGGAAGCAATTTGCCTTACCATACTTGAACTTAAATACATATTTTCAGCCCTTGTAGTAAGGAAAAGTGTTTCAACGTCGGGGTTTAACTTGCTGTTAGTCAGTGCCATCTGGAATTCGTACTCGAAATCAGAAAGTGCGCGAAGTCCTTTTATAATAGCGCAAGCGCCTTTTTCCTTGGCATAGTCGGCGAGGAGTCCGTCGGAAAACTCAACAACTACGTTTTGAAGGTCTCGGGTGCTTTCCTTTATAAGTGCAACACGCTCTTCGGGGGAGAAGGAGCATTGTTTTTTGGGGTTGACCATTACTACAACAATAAGACTGCCGAAAAGCTTTGCGGCACGGTGAATAATATCAAGGTGGCCTATTGTAATGGGGTCAAAGCTGCCCGGATAAATAGCTACGTCATTTTTCATTTTCGGGCACCTCCAAAACATATTTAGTGACTATAATCTTTGAGAAACGGTAGTCCTTTAATTTTCTGAAGTTTCCAAAGCTGTCGGGTAACTTTACGCTGTCGGGATGTTCGCACAAAACCTTGCCGCCAACCTTCATAACCTTGCCTAAAAGACTTAAAGCCTTATCGTAATGCCCCTCAAAGTAGGGCGGATCAAGAAAACAAAAATCGAATTTTTCGGTAGTGTTAGCAAGAAAAATCGAAAAATCGCTTCTTATAACCTTGGCTAAGTCTGAAAGTTTACAGTTTTTAAGGTTTTCGTTTATAATGTCAACCGATTCTTTAGAACTGTCGCAGAAGACGGCAGAAGCGGCACCTCGGCTTAATGCTTCAATTCCCATCTGTCCGCAACCTGCAAAAAGGTCAAGCACTCGGCTGTTCTCAATTTCAAAATGAATTGCGCTGAAAACAGCTTCTTTTACCTTTTCGGTGGTAGGACGTACGTCGTTTCCCGGCAGAGTGCGAAGTCTGACACCTCTTGCACTTCCGGTTATAACACGCATAACAAAACTCCTATATATACTTATATATATTATATTATCACACTAAACCTATGGTTTTGTCAATAGAAAGTTACAAAAAAATACAAAAAATAATCGTTCCCACAAGTTCGGGAACGATTATTTTAAATTAAACTGTAATCTTTGCTACTCTTACAACAAAGCTTTGTCCGTATTTGTAGGGTTTTGCCTGAATATTTACAATGCCGTTTTCCTGAGTAAAGGAAAGCTCTTCACCGCTATCCAGCCAACGAACAGATTTAATTTTCTCATCAAAAGAAAAAATATTATCGGGATTAGTGTCGCGGTTAATGGAAACATTGGAATCTCCGTTTGAGCCAAGGTCGAAGAAGAAAAGATAATAGTTGTTTCCTTCCTTCAAAATGTAGTTGTTGGGCTTATCCTTAACAGTTATTGCTGTGGGAGCAGGGTTGTGTAATGCTTCGTCGTTAAGCTTTGACCATTGACCTATAATTTCAAGGGAAGCTTTGTCGATGGTACGAAGACTGCCGTCGCCCTTAGGTCCAACGTTAAGAAGGAAATTTGATCTGTATCTGCGGCAAATTGCAAAGCTCTGAATAAGATTTGCGGTGGATTTGAAGTTAAAATCATTTTCGGCATATCCCCAATGGTCAGCCAAGGTTTCACACATTTCACTTGCAATATATTTTGGAGAATCCTCAAGGTTAATGGGCTTCGGTCTTCCGCGTTCAAAGGTTACGCTGTCAAGTTCAATGTGACCGAGTTCACCGCGGTGGCTGAGTCCTGTATTATTTATTATCATAGCATCGGGCTGATAACTTCTGATAAGTGAATATAAAGCGTCCTCTTCCCAGTCTTCTTCGGGCTTATCCCATTTTCCGTCAAACCAAATGCCTCCGATTTTACCGTAATTAGCACATATAATCTCAACACTTTTTCTTAAATAAACAAGGTATTCTTTGAAATTCTCTTTGTAACTTTCCTCGTGCCAATCTAAAAGGGTGTGATAGAAGAAGGGGATAACGTCATACTTTCTGCAGGCATCAACAAATTCTTTTATAAGGTCTCTGCCGCAAATGTGAACTGCGTCATAGGTGTTAAGCCCCTTAGTGTCATAAAGAGAAAAGCCGTCGTGATGGCGTGTGGTAAGGGTTATGTATTTACAGCCTGCATTTTTTGCATTAAAAACAAGCTCATCTGCCCAGTTTTCTTTAGGATTAAAGGTATTTAAGGTTTTTAAATACTCATCCCAAGGAATGCCTAAATCCTTTTTAGCCCATTCACCTTTGCCTATTACACTGTAAAGTCCAAAGTGAACAAACATACCAAAGCCTAGCTTTTCAAATTCCTTTATACGTTTTTCGATAATCATAAAAATTCCCCTTATACTGTATTTACTTTAACATTATACAGTATAAAGGGAAATTTGAAAATGAAAAAAATGATATATTTTATGTGTTTTTTTACAGTACTGTTATTTTATTTTGTTAGCAGTGGTGTCCTTCTGAATAACGTCGTGAGCACCGCCCTCAATAATACTTGTTGCAGAAACAAGGGTGAGCTTTGCTTTCTGCTGAAGCTCGGGGATGGTAAGAGCGCCGCAGTTGCACATTGTGGATTTAACCTTCATAAGAGAAAGGTTTACGTTGTCCTTAAGTGTACCTGCATAGGGAACGTAAGAGTCAACGCCTTCTTCAAAGGATAGCTTCTTATCTCCGCCAAGGTCGTAACGCATCCAGTTTCTTGCTCTGTTACTGCCTTCGCCCCAATATTCCTTAAAGTAGTTACCGCCGATGTTAACCTTGTTTGTAGGACTTTCGTCAAAACGAGCAAAATATCTGCCGAGCATAAGGAAGTCAGCGCCCATAGCTAGTGCTAAGGTCATATGATGGTCGTGTACGATACCGCCGTCGGAACAAACGGGGATATATACGCCTGTCTTTTCGAAATATTCATCTCTTGCTTTGCAAACATCGATAAGAGCAGTAGCCTGTCCGCGTCCGATACCCTTTGTTTCACGGGTGATACAAATAGAACCGCCGCCGATACCAACCTTAATAAAGTCAGCGCCGCACTCTGCAAGGAAAAGGAAACCTTCTTTATCTACAACGTTACCTGCGCCGATTTTAACGGTGTCACCGTATTTTTCTCTTACAAATGCAATAGTACGCTTCTGCCATTCGCTAAAGCCTTCGGAAGAGTCGATACAAAGTACGTCAACACCTGCGTTAATAAGAGCGGGAATTCTTTCCTCGTAGTCTCTGGTGTTGATACCTGCGCCTACTACATAACGCTTTTCTGCATCAAGAAGCTCGTTAACGTTTTCCTTGTGGGTATCGTAGTCTTTACGGAATACCATATATTTAAGATGTCCGTCTTTAGTAATAATGGGAAGGGAATTTAATTTATTATCCCAGATAATATCGTTAGCCTGTTTTAAAGTGGTATTTTCCTCACCGCAGATAAGCTTATCAAAGGGAGTCATAAATTCGCTAACCTTTGTAGCCTTGTCCATACGGCTTACTCTGTAATCTCTGCCTGTAACAATGCCGAGTAGCTTTCCGCAACAGGTACCGTCATCAGTAACAGCAACGGTGGAGTGACCTGTAGCTTCCTTAAGAGCGATAATGTCAGCAAGAGTAGCATCGGGAGTGATGTTGGAATCACTTACTACAAAACCTGCTTTATAGTTCTTTGCTCTGGCAACCATAGCAGCTTCTTCTTCAATGGTCTGAGAACCGAATATGAAGGAAACACCGCCTTCTTTTGCAAGTGCAACTGCAAGACGCTCACCTGAAACCGATTGCATAATAGCGCTGGTAAGGGGGATGTTCATTGTAATTGCAGGCTCTTCACCCTTTTTGAACTTAACAAGGGGAGTCTTCAAACTAACGTTTGCAGGAATACAGTGCTCGGAGGAATATCCGGGTACTAAAAGGTATTCGTTAAAGGTATGAGATACTTCTTCAAAATAAAAAGCCATAATTTCCTTCCTCTCTGATATTTAAATATTATTATAATTATAAACAAAGGGCGGTTCTTTGTCAACCGCCCTTTAAATAATTTTCGTTTTGTACTGTTAAACAAGTGGAAAAATCATAAATTTTGTGTATTTTTATGAATTTGGTAGGTATGCACCAAGAATTTTAAGCCTTTTTTGAAGTATTTTTATATTATTTGTTTAAATGATTTTCCCAGTCATTTAAGAATTTTTCTATTCCGGCATCAGTAAGCGGATGCTTTATCATCTGCATAATTATATTGTAGGGAACAGTTGCAATATTAGCACCTAGCTTTGCGGCTTGTGTTACATGATTGGGGGTTCTTATACTTGCGCATATAATTTCGGTGCTGATTTTCTGTGCAGAAAAAACATCAACAATGTCGGAAATAAGTTGCATTCCGTCAGAGTTTATATCGTCAAGTCTTCCTAAGAATGGACTGACATAAGTTGCTCCGGCACATGCGGCCAGTAATGCTTGAGAAACAGAAAAAATTAATGTTACGTTAGTGCGTATTCCCATATCGGAGAGTATTTTTACCGCTTTAAGTCCTTCCTTACACATAGGAATTTTAATTACAATATTTTTATTTATTTTTGCAAGCGGAATTGCCTCTTTGACCATAGAATCAGCATCAAGGCTTATTACTTCGGCTGATATCGGACCGTCTATTATAGAGGCGATTTCATCTATTACAGTCTTAAAATCTCTGCCTTCCTTTGCAATTAGCGACGGGTTTGTTGTAACTCCGCATATTACTCCAAGTTCATTAGCCTCTTTTATTTCTTCGATATTTGCGGTGTCAATAAATAGTTTCATTTTATTTACCTCCTTTTATTTTACTTTTACAGTATAGTACCCATTATATATTTTGCATTGCAGTTTTATAAAAAAACATTGCTTTTTTTACGATTTTGATTTAAAATTATTATGGTGATAGGTTTTGATAGATAGATATACAAAACTGCAGAAAATTAAAAATGAAAAAGTTATGGTGAAAGAAAAAACCATCAGCAGTTATCCTACGCACTGGCACGAATTTTATGAAATAGAATTGATTATATCGGGCGAGGGCACTTACATAATAGACGGGGTAGAGCGTAAGATAGAAAAAAATATGCTGTTTTTTATGACACCTGTAAATTTTCACAAAGTAATAACTAACGCTTCACAGGTTATTACCCTAATGTTTATGGGTGAAGTTTGTGATAGCGATATATTGTTTAAGCTTTCATCGGCCTTTAATTTTGATAGCGTTAAGCTTTCAGATAACGAGGCGGAGTATCTTGCTACGCTTATGCACGAACTTAATATTGCTGCTGATGAAAATGATGATAAATACAGTTTTTATCTATTGAACAGTATTCTTGGAAAAATATGTAAAATCAGCAAAATTAATCAACACAGTTGTATGTCTAAAGTACAAAAAGGTATGCTTTATATTCAGAATAATTTCAGAAATGATATTAAACTTTCTGATGTTGCAAAAAACGCTGAAGTAACCCCGGCGTATATGAGCAGTCTGTTTATAAAGGAGTGTGGCATAAATTTTAAGGAGTATCTAAGTACCATTAGATATGATTATGCTAAAAAGCTGATAGAGTACTCAAATATGACTATTACTGATATATGTTTTGAATCGGGCTTTTGTGATTATGCGAATTTTGAAAGACGTTTTAAAGAAAAATTCTTTATGTCACCTACACAGTACAGAAAAGAACGAGCGAAAATATAAAACACATAATAAAAAGGAGAAAATTATGAAAAAATGCATTGGTTTAATTATTTCTTTATTGTTAATATTATCGGTTTTTTCCTTTAGTGTGTCGGCAGACACAGAAAATGGCATAAAGTATTCCGTAATAGGAAATCAGGCGCTTATTGAAGCGGTTGACGAAAGTGTTAAGGATGATGTTATTATTCCCGATACCTTAGGCGGTTTTCCTGTTGTTTCCATTCTTGAATATGCTTTCAGAGAAACGGATATTAAAAGCATAAAGCTTCCCGATAGCATAACCTATATTGGCGAAGGCGCGTTTATGGATTGTGAAAAGCTGGAAAAAATCAATATTCCTATGGGTGTTAAAGAAATTAAAAAAGATACCTTTTCTCAGTGCTTTTCCCTTAAAGAAATTAAACTTTCGGGTACCGTCACCTTAATAGGCGGTAACGCATTTTTTAGCTGTACTGCTTTAGAAAAGATAAATCTCAGCGGAGTAACGACTATTGAATTTTCTGCCTTTAGAAACTGCAAAAAGCTTAGTGGCGTTACATTTTCCGACTCCCTTGAGGTTATAGGAGAGGGCGCATTTTTCGGTTGCGCTTCTTTAAAAGAGGTTTTGGTTCCATCGTCTGTTAATCATATTGGTTACGATGCCTTTTCAGGCTGTAACGCTTTAGAAAAAATCGACGTTGATAACAACAGTATGTATTTTTCTTCGGTTGACGACGTACTGTATAACGAAGCCGTTACCGAGCTTTATCAATATCCCGCAGGAAAAACCGCCGCTTCGTTCATTATGCCCAAAACGGTTGAAAAGGTTCAGTGGGGCGCCTTTGCAGGAAATAAACATCTTAAAAGTGTAACGATTAATTTTATAGGCACCGAGCGTAACGGAGAGTTTTCTACAGGCTTTGTTTCTATTTTCGGTGACGTAATGCCTTCAAATATCGAAACTGTTATTTTAAAGGATATTGAAGCTATCCCCGGAAATACCTTTTACGATTGTTCAAAAATCAAAAAGATAGTTCTGCCCGAAACGGTTACTCATATCGGTGAACACGCTTTTGCAGGGTGCTCTTCTCTTAGTACAATAAATATTCCTAAAAATGTAAAAACTATTGGTGAAGGCGCTTTTAAGGGTTGCACTTCTCTCAAAAAAATCACCTTGCCCAAAGGGGTTAGTCAAGGTGACGGAGTTTTTGAAGGCTGCGAAAATATAAAGATTTCTTATAAGTCTGAAGAAGATAAAAAACCGCCGGAAGATGAAAAAACCGAAAGCGAGGATACTTCGAGTATCGTAACTTCAAGCTCACCGTCATCCTCTGTGTCAGATGAAGAAAAGCAGACTTTGGTACCCGATAACCAAAATGATCAAGACAATACTAAGATTTATAAGGTTCTTATTATTGTGCTGTTAAGCATTACCGTTTTAGCTTTAATACTCAGATTTATACTTTTAATTATAAAGAAAAAAAGTTTCGACTAACGGAGCGCTCACTTAGGGATAAACCGCCTAAAAAAGTAAATTTTTGCGGTCTAATGTGTTAAAAAGACACGGTATGCGTCAGCATTACCGTGTCTTTTCGTCTGTTATCCCACTAAAAATTTATCTTTTTTA
>JAZSPU010000009.1:0-2857 GCA_045537575.1 Acutalibacteraceae bacterium | reverse complement strand
TGGTGGTATCAGGGCGGCGGTATCTATCGTGACGTATGGCTTAAAAAGACCGATAAGGTATGTGTTGATTTATACGGCGTATATGCCCGTCCCTTAAAGGTTGATGAGAGTCAATGGACAGTTAAGTTTGAAACCACCGTTAGAAACGAAAATTACGATGGCAGAGCAAAACGTATTACCGCTAAAAGTGTTATTAAGGATAAAGAGGGCAATATTGTTGCCGAGGCTCAGGGAAACGTTCTTGTAGGCGCTAAAGAAATAGCCGTTGCTAAATATGAAGCAGAGGTTATTAATCCTGCTCTTTGGGATGTTGATGAACCTAACCTTTATACAGTTGAAACAACCCTTATTAAAAACGGTAAGGAATGTGATACTGTAACTGACAGAATAGGGTTCAGAACCGCTTACTGTGATGCCGATAAAGGCTTTTTCTTAAATGGTAAACACGTAAAAATCAAGGGTGTTTGCGCTCATCAGGACTTCGGTCTTACAGGTCTTGCGGTGCCTGATAATATTCTTCGTCATAAGGTAGAACTGCTTAAAGAAATGGGTGCTAACGGTTACCGTTGCTCGCATTATCCTCATCCTACCGCTACTATGGATGCTCTTGACGAAATGGGCTTTTTGGTTATGGATGAATGTCGTTGGACGGAGTCAACCGAAGAGGGCATTGCTCAAATGGAAATGGTTATGAAGCGTGACCGAAACCGTCCAAGCGTTATTTTCTGGTCCCTTGGAAATGAAGAACCTCATCACAAAACCGACGTTGGACAGAGAATAAACAAATCTATGTATCGCAGAGCAAAACAACTTGACCCCGACAGATATATTATGGCGGCAGTTTCGAACGCTGACGGATGTAAGATATTCGGCTGTCTGGACGTAATTGGCGTAAATTATAATTTGCGTCTATATGATGAAATTCATAAAACCTATCCCGATAGGGCTGTGTTTGCTTCTGAGTGTTGCGCTACAAGTACTTCAAGAGGCTTTTACTATGACTGTAATCCCGACGTTTCAGTATCGGCTTATGCAAATTCTATAGACCATGATACAAACTATTGGTTTATGGGCAGAGAAAATACTTGGAAGTTCATTATGGAAAGGGAATGGACGTTAGGCGAGTATCAATGGATAGCCTTTGAACACAGAGGTGAAACCTATTGGCCCAGACTTTGCTCTCAGGCAGGCGCTATTGATTTATTCCTGCAGAAAAAGGATGCCTTTTATCAAAACGTTTCTCATTGGACCGATAAGCCTATGGTGCATCTTATGCCCCATTGGAATTGGTGCGGTATGGAGGGTGAAGAAATTAAGGTTGCCGCTTATACTAACTGCAGCGAACTTGAACTTTTCCTTAACGGCAAGTCCTTAGGCAAAAAGGAAATTGAACAATTCGGCCATGGCGAATGGACGGTTCCTTTTGCTAAGGGTGAACTTAAATGCGTAGCCTTTAAGGATGGCAAAAAGGTGGCAGAGGATATTAGAGAAACCTCGGGAAAAGCTTATGCATTAAAATTAAAGCTGGAAAACAACAATGCTGAGAACCCCGGTGATATAGCGCTCTTTACCTGCTACGTTGTTGATGAAGATGGCAAAGTGGTTCCCGATGCGGCTCCTTTTGTACGCTTCTTTACAAATGCAAAGGGCGTAATTGTGGGAACAGGCAGTGACGTATGCGATCACAGTCCCGTAAACATTCCCAACAGACAGATGCGTATGGGCGCAATAAGTGTTGCTGTTAAGCTTACCGGCACCAAGGAAGAGCTTAAGCTTTACGCCGAAAGCGACGGACTTAACCGAGCATATATAAAACTGTAATATAATAATTCTCCGAAAAGTTATTTCGGAGAATTATTTTTATGTTGCTTTCATTGACAATGTGGGAATTTTAGGGTATTATAAATAAAAAAACAAATCGAGGTACGGTATGGATAACAGAAATTTAAGTATGCTTATGGACCTTTATGAAATGACCATGGCTAACGGAATACTGGATAGTTCAATGGAAGGCACCATTGCTTATTTTGATATGTTTTTCCGCCGTGTTCCCGAAGAGGGCGGATACGCTGTAATGGCGGGGCTTAACCAGCTTATTGACTACTTTAAAAACCTTTCCTTTAGCGAAAGTGATATTGAGTATTTAAGAGGGTTAAATCTTTTTGATAAACGCTATCTTGATTTTCTTAAAAACTTTAAATTCGAATGTGACGTATGGGCAGTTCCCGAAGGAACTCCGATTTTCCCAAAAGAGCCTATTATTACGGTGAGAGGCCCTATTATGCAGGCTTTTCTTGTGGAAACTATGGTACTTCTTACAATTAACCATCAATCCCTTATTGCTACTAAGGCTAACAGAATTGTAAGAGCAGCAGAGGGTAGGCCTGTTCTTGAATTCGGTTCACGTCGCGCTCACGGATATGACGGAGCGGTATATGGCGCAAGGGCGGCAATTATCGGCGGCTGTAAAGGTACTGCCTGCGTGCTTACTGGTAAGGATTTTGACGTTACTCCGTCGGGCACTATGGCGCATAGCTGGGTACAGCTTTTTGAAAGTGAATATGAAGCCTTTAAGACCTATGCTAAAAAATATCCCGACAGCACAACACTTCTTGTTGACACCTATAACGTACTTAAAAGCGGTATTCCAAACGCTATTAAGGTCGCAAATGATTACTTAGTACCTAATGGATATAAATTTAAGGGAATAAGAATAGATAGTGGTGATTTAGCTTATTTATCTAAAGAAGCAAGAAAATTATTAGATGAATCTGGATTTACTGATGCAACTATTTGTCTATCTAATGGACTAAATGAAAAAACAATTAAATCACTAATAGAACAAGGTGCTTGCATC
>JAZSPU010000040.1:0-17824 GCA_045537575.1 Acutalibacteraceae bacterium | reverse complement strand
CGCTTTGCCAATCTCCTGCTCAGCCGCGGCGTCAAGCGCGGCACCAAAGTCGGCATTCTTTTGATGAACTGCCTGGAATGGCTGCCCATCTACTTTGGCATTCTCAAGGCAGGCTGCATCGCCGTGCCGCTGAATTTCCGCTATTCCAGCGATGAAATCAAGTATTGTCTGGATCTGGCGGATGTGGAAATTCTCGCCTTCGGTCCGGAATTTATCTCCCGCATGGATCTGATCGCCCACGACATCCCCAAGGCGCGCATGCTCTTCTTTGTGGGCAAGAACGGCCCGGATTACACCGAAGACTGTCTTTCGCTGATGAGCTACTGCTCCTCCAATCCCCCGCCCATTGAAATGAAGGAGGACGACTACGCCGCCATTTATTTCTCCTCGGGCACCACAGGCTTCCCAAAGGCGATCCTTCACAAGCACCGCAGTCTTTCTCATTCTGCCGCTTGTGAACAGGCGCACCACGGACAAACAAAGGACGACTGTTTTTTGTGCATCCCTCCCCTTTATCATACGGGCGCAAAGATGCATTGGTTCGGAAGTCTTCTTGTGGGCGGCAAGGCTGTTATTCTTAAGGGTACCGCTTCAAAGAGCATTTTAGAAGCGGCAAGCAGTGAAAAATGCTCTATTGTATGGCTCCTTGTTCCTTGGGCTCAGGATATTTTAAACGCTATTGAGCGAGGCGAAATCGACCTTAAGGATTATGACCTTTCAAATTGGAGACTTATGCACATAGGCGCTCAGCCCGTTCCTCAAAGTCTTATTAAGCGTTGGCTTGAAATATTCCCCAGCCATCAGTACGATACAAACTACGGACTCAGCGAGTCTATTGGCCCCGGCGCTGTGCATTTAGGCGTTGAAAACGTACATAAGGTAGGCGCTATCGGTATCCCCGGATATGGTTGGGAAATCAAAATTGTTTCTCCCGAAGGCGAAACCGTAAAGCAGGGCGAGGTTGGTGAGCTTTGCCTTAAGGGCCCCGGTGTTATGACCTGTTATTACAGAGATGAAAAGGCCACCAACGATTCCTTAAAGCACGGTTGGCTCTATACCGGCGATATGGCAATGCAGGACGAAGACGGCTTTATTTATCTTGTTGACCGTAAGAAAGACGTTATTATTACGGGCGGCGAAAACCTCTATCCCGTACAGATAGAAAACTTTATGGCGGGATATGAGAAGATTAAAGACGTTGCAGTAATCGGTCTTCCCGACGTCAGACTGGGCGAAATTGCCGCCGCCATTATTGAAATCAAAAAGGGTATGACCTGCACAGAAGAGGAAATAAACGAATTCTGTATGGCTCTTCCCCGTTATAAGCGTCCCCGTAAAATTATTTTTGCCGACGTTCCCCGTAATCCCACAGGCAAAATCGAAAAGCCTAAACTCCGTAAAATTTACGGCGCAGAAGGTCTCGTTGATTCTCAGAACAAATCTTAAAAAGAGGTAAACATTTTATGAAAAAACTTATGATAGGTAATGCCGCTGTTGCAGCAGGTCTGCACGACGGCGGTCTCGGAGTAGTATCAAGTTATCCCGGTACTCCCTCCACCGAAATCACTGAATTTTTAGCTAAATATGACGATTTAAAGAGTGAATGGGCTCCAAATGAGAAGGTTGCCTGCGAGGTTGCCTTTGGCGCAAGTCTTGCAGGAGCAAGAAGCGCCTGCGCTATGAAGCACGTTGGCTTAAACGTTGCGGCGGATCCCCTTTTCACCCTTTCCTATACAGGTGTAAACGGCGGTATGGTAATATGCGTTGCTGATGACCCTGCTATGCATTCTTCACAGAACGAGCAGGATTCCCGTCACTATGCTATCGCTTCCAAGGTTCCTATGCTTGAACCCAGCGATTCTCAGGAAGCCTATGATTTTGCAAAATCTGCTTTCGCCCTTTCCGAAAAGTTCGACACCCCCGTACTTCTTCGTATGTGCACACGTATTGCTCACAGCCAGTCTGTTGTTGAAGTGAGCGAAGCTGAGCCTACCGTACTTAAGGATTATGAAAAAAATCCTCAGAAGTTTATAATGATGCCGGGCAATGCCATTAAGCGTCATCCCGTTGTTGAAGAAAGAACTGCGCTTCTTGCCGAATTTGCAAACGACTGCATCTATAACAAGGTTGAAATGAACAGTGATGAAATCGGCATTATTACTTCTGGTTGCTCCTATTTGTATGTAAAAGAGGTTTTGGGAGATACCGCAAGTATTCTTAAAATCGGTATGCCTAATCCCCTTCCCGAAAAGCTTATTAAAGATTTTGCAAGTAAGGTTAAAAAGCTTTATATAATTGAAGAGCTTGACCCCGTTATTGAGAGTCAGGTTAAGGCTATGGGCATTGAATGTGTGGGCAAAGAGCTTTTCTCCATTTTAGGCGAATTTTCTCAAAGCACCATTGCCAAGGCATTCGGCAAAGAGGATAACTACTCGGTTTGTGCAGACAGCGTTATTCCTCCCCGTCCTCCTATGATGTGCGCAGGCTGTCCCCACAGAGGTATGTTCTATACCCTTTCCAAAAACAAAATCACCGTTATGGGCGACATTGGATGCTATACCTTAGGCGCTGTTGCTCCCCTTAACGCGCTTGATTCCACACTTTGTATGGGCGCGTCGGTTTCGGGACTTCACGGTTTTAATGCCGCAAGAGGCGAGGAAGCCGAAAAGAAGAGCGTTGCCGTTATCGGTGACTCCACCTTTATGCATTCGGGCATGACCGGTCTTGTAAACGTTGCTTATAACGCAACCAATTCCACCGTAATTATCCTTGATAACTCCATTACCGGTATGACTGGCCATCAGCAGAACCCCACTACCGGCTTTAACATTAAGGGTGAAATTGCCGCAAAGGTTGATTTAGAGGCTCTTTGCAAAGCCCTTGGTATAAACAGAGTAAGGGTTGTTGACCCCTATGACCTTAAGGCTTGTGAATTGGCAGTTAAGGAAGAATTAGCCGCCGAGGAGCCTTCGGTTATTATTTCCCGCAGACCTTGTGTACTACTTAAATCCGTTAAACACGAAGCGCCCTTAAAGGTAGAGGCTGACAAGTGTAAATCCTGCAAACGCTGTATGGGACTGGGTTGCCCTGCAATAAGTCTTAAAGACGGCAAGGCAAAAATCGACAACACGCTATGCGTTGGCTGTGGCGTTTGTAAACAGCTTTGTGCATTTGATGCTATAGTTTAAGGAGGGCGTGAAAATGACTAAAAGTGTTATGATAGTTGGTGTAGGCGGTCAAGGAAGCCTACTTGCCTCAAAGCTTCTCGGCAGACTTCTTATGGATGAAGGCTTTGACGTAAAGGTTAGCGAGGTTCACGGTATGAGTCAGCGCGGCGGTAGTGTTGTAACCTACGTTCGCTTCGGCGAAAAGGTTTATTCCCCCATCATTGCCGAGGGCGAAGCCGATATAATTATTTCTTTTGAAAAGCTTGAAGCCGCCCGTTATGCAAAATTCCTTAAGAAAGACGGCAAAATCGTTGTAAATACTCAGCAGATAGATCCTATGCCCGTAATTATCGGCGCCGCTCAGTATCCAGCCGAAGTTCTCAGCGAACTTACCGACAAGGGTGTAGCAGTTGAAGTTCTTGATGCTCTTTCTTTAGCCGAGAAAGCAGGTTCAAGCAAGGCTGTTAATATAGTTTTAATGGGCAAAGCCGCTAAGTATTTCGATATTCCCTTTGAAAACTGGATAAAGGCTATTGAAAATACAGTTGCTCCTAAGTTCATTGAAATGAACAAAAAAGCCTTTGAGCTTGGATACAATAACTGATAAAAAAGTATTGACTTTTTTAATTTGCCGTGTTAAAATAAGGCAACGTGTTAAAACACGCCACTAAATGCGATGAGCAGAAACAAGTAAATTTGGAAAGATTCTGGAGAGAGTTGTCGGTTGGTGCGAGACAAAGAGGGCGTCCATTTTGAATTCATTCTGTTAGCAGTGCGCTGAACAAGATTAGTCTTAAGTAGGATGCAACGGGTGTTCCCGTAACAGAACTAAGGTATGTTAGTACCTGAAAAGGTCGTTATCGTGAGATAGCGGCGAACTGAGGTGGTACCACGGGATTTCGATTTTCTCGTCCTCTGTATTCTTAATCGGAATGCAGAGGACGTTTTATTTTCCTTTCATTCCGAAGGTTTGTACCAAACAAAATAACAGAAAGGATGATCAAAAATGGCACAAAACTACTATCAAAAAGAAATCGAAACTATGCCCGTTGAAGATATTAAAAAGCTTCAATCGGAAAAACTAAGAAAGCAGGTTAAGCACGTTTACGAAAACGTAGCATACTACCGCGATTTAATGGACAAAAAAGGGGTTAAGCCCGAAGACATTAACGGTATTGAAGATTTGCACAAGCTCCCCTTCTTATCCAAGGCTGATTTAAGAGACGCGTATCCTTACGGTCTTTTAGGCTCTCCCTTAAAGGACTGCGTTCGTATTCATTCCACATCCGGCACTACAGGCAAACGTGTGGTTGCTTTCTATACTCAGCACGATATTGATTTATGGGAAGACTGCTGTGCAAGAGCGATTGTTGCCGCAGGCGGAACTAATGAGGACGTTTGTCAGGTTGCCTACGGTTACGGACTCTTTACAGGCGGTTCGGGACTTCACGGCGGCTCTCACAAGGTTGGCTGTCTTACCCTTCCTATGTCCTCAGGCTTTACCGAGAGACAGATTCAGTTTATGACCGACCTTAACGCAACTATTATTTGCTGTACTCCTTCCTATGCGGCTTATATAGCCGAATCCTTAAAGGAAATGGGAATGACTCCCGATCAGATTCCCCTTAAGGCAGGTATCTTCGGCGCAGAGCCTTGGACCGAGGAAATGAGAAGAAATATTGAAAAAGATTTAGGCATAAAGGCTTATGATATTTACGGTCTTACCGAAACAAGCGGCCCCGGTGTTGCGTTTGAATGCTGTGAGCAAAGCGGTATGCATATAAATGAAGACCACTTTATTGCCGAAATTATTGACCCTGATACAGAAGAAGTTCTTCCCGAAGGCGAAAAGGGTGAGCTTGTATTTACCGCCCTTGATAAAGAGGCATTCCCTCTACTTCGTTACAGAACCCGTGATATATGTGTATTAAGCCGTAAAAAATGCTCCTGCGGAAGAACCTTTGTAAAAATGGCAAAGCCTATGGGCAGAACCGACGATATGCTTATTATCCGCGGTGTAAACGTCTTCCCCAGCCAGATAGAAACAGTACTTTTAAACGAAGGCTATCAGCCTAACTATCAGATTATCGTTGACAGAGTAGGTAACAATGACACCTTCGACGTTAACGTTGAAATGAATCCCGACCAGTTCACCGATACCGTAAGCGGTATAACAAGCCTTGAAAAGAAGCTTTCAAATTCAATGAAGCTTATGCTTGGTATCAACCCTGCCGTTCATCTTGTTCCGCCTAAGAGCATAACAAGAAGCGAAGGCAAGGCTGTACGCGTTAATGATAAGCACAAATTACATTAAAAGGAGAATAGATTATGTCATTAAAACAACTTACTGTTTTTGTTCAAAATCAGCAGGGCTCTTTGGTAGCAATTACCGATACTTTAGCAAAGCACAACGTAAACATCCGCGCCCTTTCAATTGCAGATACCGAGGATTTCGGAATTCTCCGCCTTATTGTAAACGATACGCAGACAGCCCTTGACACCCTAAAGGATGAAGGCTATCTTATTAAAACCACCGACGTTGTAGGCGTTAAAATAGGCGATGCCCCCGGAAAACTATCAGTTGCCTTAAAGGTACTTGATGAAAACCATATAAATATGGAATACCTTTACGCATTTATGACAAGAACCGAAAAACACGCTTACGTCGTTCTTCGCGTTGCCGATAACGAAAAGGCAGAAAACGCCCTTGAAGCAAACGGCTTCCACATTATCACCGACAAAGACGTAGAAAAGCTATAAAAAAAATCGCACTTCTATAAAGGAAGTGCGATTTTTAAGTTCTAGGAGATTATACCACAAATTTCGACAAAAACATATAGGAAATTAGTAGGGGACGATGCCCACATCGTCCCATTTTATCTGTCATTAAGTCGTTTAGCAGTACTGATAAGCACTTCTAAATCTTTTTCTGACATATTCTTAGTTAATTCATATAATTTACTGACAAGTTGTGGCTCTTTTATATCTTCGTCAAAAAATTCTTTCGGTGTCACTCCGAGATATTCACATATATAAAGAAATTCACCTAAAGACGGAACAGACCTGCCCGATGAAATACTTTGAATATAACTTTTGCTATGTCCTAAATCTGTACTCATTCTGTATTCAGATACATTCTTTTTTATTCTTAAAACTGAAATTCTGTCTCTTATAAACTGTAAATCCATTGTAAACACCTCACCTTTGTTATTGTATAATAATTAAAGCGGTAATATTCACGTTGAAACTACCGATTACACTTGATAATTACCGATATTAGCGGTATAATATAATATAAATATCAAACTATAATCAGTAATTTAGGTGAAAGTTATGTTAAATATTTTTACAGTTGCTTTGTTTGGACACAGAGTCATCCCCGAACAGTATAAGGTCGAAGTTTTACTTGAAGAACAGATACGAAAACTTATAAACGAAAAAGAATATGTAGATTTTTTGGTAGGAAGAAACGGCGATTTTGATATATGCGCGGCTTCTTCAATATGTCGCGTTAGAAAAAATTATAGAAGCGATAACAGTTCGCTGGTTTTAGTCTTACCATATATAACCGCAGAGTATAATAACAACATAAAATATTTTGAAGAGTTTTATAGTGAAATAGAAATTTCTTATACGGCATCAAAATCTCACCCAAAATCAGCAATAGTTAAACGCAATCGCGAAATGGTGGATAGGGCAGACCTTATTATTTGCTACATTGAACACAATGAGGGCGGTGCCTATAAAACCATTAACTACGCAAAAAGTAAGAACAAAAAGATAATAAATCTTGCCTATTTGTAATTTACTTTTTTATATAATCAGTTTTCCTTGCTTTTTTAGGCAAAATATGGCATAATACTAATATATTTATTCATTTGAAAGGTTTGAGAAATTATGAGCGAAAATCGCAGTAGCTTTTCGGGAAAATTAGGATTTGTTCTTGCCACTGCAGGAAGTGCGGTAGGTCTTGGTAATATCTGGCGTTTCCCCTATCTTGCGGCTAAACACGGCGGCGGAATTTTCCTGCTTGTTTATCTTATTTTGGTTATTACCTTTGGCTTTGCTCTTTCCTGCGCCGAAATTCTTATAGGCAGAAAAACAGGGAAAAGCGCTATTAAAGCCTTTAGCACACTTAACAAAAAGTGGTCCTTTGTAGGTTGGCTTGCAGCCCTTGTGCCCGTTATTATTCTTCCTTACTATTCCGTAATAGGCGGTTGGATTATTAAATATTTCTTCGCATTTATTTCGGGCGGCGCAAAGGCAACTGCTGATGACAGTTACTTTATTAACTATATGGGACAAATTGGGCAGCCTATCGGTTGGTTCCTTTTATTCCTTGCTATTACAGCGCTTATTGTTCTTTTAGGCGTTGAAAAGGGTGTCGAAAAGGTTAGCAAAATACTTATGCCTGCCCTTGTTGTACTTATTTTATTTATTGCAATATATACAATTTGTATGCCCGGCGCTATGGAAGGTCTTAAATATTACCTTGTTCCCGACTTTAAAAAATTCTCCTTCACTACCGTTCTTGCGGCAATGGGACAGCTTTTCTATTCAATGAGTCTTGCAATGGGTATTATGATAACCTACGGCTCTTATATGAAAAAGGACGTTAATGTTTCCTCTGCTGTTCATCAGGTTGAAATTTTCGATACAGGCATTGCATTTCTTGCAGGTCTTATGGTTGTTCCCGGTGTATTCGCCTTCTCGGGCGCAGGAGATATAAACAAAGGCGCAGGTCTTATGTTTATGACTCTTCCCAAGGTATTTGACAATATGCCAGGAGGCATTGTTATAGGTATTCTGTTCTTTGTAATGGTTCTTTTCGCTGCCCTTACATCTTCTATTTCTCTTATGGAAACGGTTGTATCCTTTGTTTGCGACAGAACCAAATTAAACAGAAAAATGGCTTGTATAGTGGTATTTTTAGTATGCATAGTCCTTGGTATTCCCTCTGCTCTTGGAAACGGCGTAACGGGTGTCTGGGACAGCGTTAAGCTCTTAGGCTTTAGCTTCCTTGACTTCTTTGATTTTATAAGCAACAGCGTTCTTATGCCTATAGTAGCCCTTTTGACCTGCATCTTTGTAGGCTACGTTATAAAGCCCAAGGCGCTTATTGAAGAGGCAGAGCTTTCAGGCAAATTCAGCGGCAAAAAGCTTTTCACCGTTGTTATCCGCTATATCGCTCCCGTTTGTATAATTCTTATCCTAGGCTTCTCGGTGCTCGAAGCCCTCGGTTACGTAAAGGTATAAAAAACAAAACCAAATCCGTGGTACAAAAGTATCACGGATTATTTTTTGCCAAAAAATTATTTAATTTATAAAAAAGCCCTAACGAAAAAGAGAAAACTGCAAATACCAAAAAATAATATAAGGGTAATATCATTTCACCAAACAGGTCAACGGCGGCAAAGCCAAAAATCAGTTCATACATAAATACACCCCTGAGATTTACGGCAAAATTGCTCATATTAAGGGCGTGAAAAACACAGATGCACAGCCCTATAGTCAGCACCCAGCCCGAATAAGCTGAAAACCTTTTAAAAGAAATCTGACTTAGTCCTATGAAAAGAAGTATTCCGTGGCACAGTAATGCCACCAAGATTTTATCAAGGGGGTAATTCTTATAAATTTTGTCTCCGAAAAGGGCAAACGCAAAAAAATATCCGCTTCCCGCAAGAAGCGAGGAATATACCGCCCACACCCTTAAAAAGCCAATGCGAAAAAGAATTATAATGGGTACGGCAAAATAGGCTACAGCCGAAAATTCCACCGGAATACTAAGACTTCCCGCAAGAAAGCTTTGCGCGGCATATTTAAGAATATTCAAAGACAGCAAAAAAAGGCATAAAACCCCAGTAATTATTTCCCTGAATTTTTCCTTTAAATTTAAAAAGCGGCGCAGAAGTAATGAAATCAAAATCACTTCTGCCGCCGCCGTTATATTCACCATTCGGCTCACCCCAAAAGTAGTATAAACAGTTATACTCCTTATATGAGCCGTTTTTTTAGTTAAATTCTACCTTTACCACTCCGCTATCGTTATAGTGCACCGTAATACTGTCGCCTTCCTTTAAGAAGGGAAGTTTATCCGACAGGGTTACGGGAAGAATAAACACCTTTTCATTTCCCTCAAGGGTTACAAAATAGCAGGTATTACCGTCCATTACGGCGCTTTCTATCATTGCTACGTTGCCGGTTTCTTTATCGTTCTTTTCTTCGGTTAAAGAAACGTCATTCTTTTTAAGCTTAGACAGATAGTCCATACGGCTTTCCTCTACAGTATTGCCCGTTCCTACTATCTGATACTGCTGTACGTCAACAAAAGCGTACATCTTAACCAGCCCTGCCGAGTCCTTTAATGACATAAAATAACTGGGACGCTCTGCTACATTTAAAAGAATGGGGAAGGTTGCCTTATAGCCTAAATGCTGTACCTGTCCCTGAGCCGAGCTCATTGCAGAATATTCCTCTGCACCTGGTACGGGGTAATATCTTGTTTCCTTTGTGCGAAGATTGGTAAGCACAAAGCCGATATTCGATTCATCGCTTGTAACCGAGGTAATGCCCGTATAAAGCCATACGTCATCATTAATTGCGAGATAGTTATAGCCGTCGGTTGTGCCTATAACACCCCTTTGTCCTATAATGGAGTTAAGCCATCCCGAACGGTATTTTCCGTTATAATCAAGCTGATTTAGTACCATGTTTGAACTAAAGACCTGATCAACCCAAGTAGGAATCTCACTTAAGGGATAATATTTGCTTTCGCCCGTTTGCGCATTCATAAGCACCGCGCCGCCGATATCCTTACCGCTGAAAAGACCGATTCTGAACTGCACGGTAGAAGCCACCCAATACGGTGTGCCGTTATCGTCTATTTCAAAAGAAATATCATCAAAAATCTTTGTAGGATAATCAAAACGCAGTTTTCTTTCTACATTTCTCATAAAATATTCGCTTTTTGAATATTTTATACCCGTATCAAGTCGGTTAAGTGTGGTTTCCTGAGAAGCCATATCAACAGTAATATATGCCGGTATGCCCTGCTTTCTGTTATTAAACCACTTTATTATATCACCGTAACGAAGGGGGGTAACCCTTACGGGCCTTCCCTTATAGTTTATCTGTGTATAAAGCTCTTCTATTTCAAACTGCGAAACAAGGTCTGACATTTCGCCAAGCTTTCTTTGTCCCAGACGTGATGCAGTATCGCGGTCAACTACGGGAATCTGGTCCATACTTATTTCGCTTACCTCTTTTACGAAATCGCCGTCATTAAAGGTAATAAGCGTATTGTATTTTGAAGCATTAAAAATTTTAGCGCCTATAATATTACCCACAATAATCAAAAGTACTATTAAAAGACATATTGAAAGGGTTGTTTTGGTGGAAAACTTAAGTTTTTTAAAGGCGCCGAGGCTCAAGGCTTTAACATCAGTTACGTTTACCTCTTTAACCGCTTTAACAGTAGAAAACGCACCGCCTACTCTGCCTATTATAAAGGCGGTAAGGGTAGCAACTATTATAAAGAAATAAAAGGCTGTGCTTCTTAAATTTATAGGCGGCAGCATAAACCAATATTCTAAAAATATTATAACTAAAATCAAAAGGGTTTTTATAATGCCTTTTAAAAATTTATTCATCACTAGTTTCTCCTTTGTATTTAGGTCTGCCCGCCTTTTCTCTCTTTCGGCGGCTTTTTTGTTTTTTCAGAAGTTCTTTTTCCTCATCATACGGTATATATTTTACCCGTCTTTTGCGTTTTTTATCCTTTGTATTGATATAGACAACGTATGCAAAGAACAAAGCAGCGCAAAGAATTATAAGGGTAAAAATAATTTTGAAAGCAAGGGAAGTAAAAATCCTTCTTATTATATCAAAGAATTTAAGAAGTCCGTTTGCCTTAACGTCCTCACCTGCCACAAGATTTACCGTTCCTATAACCTGTTCAGCATAAACAATTTCGGCTGTTCCTAAAACCTGTCCCTTTTTAACGGGGGCGTCAACGCTTTTTTTGGAAAGTACAGGATTTATTATAATGGTGGAATTGTCCGCTTCCTTAGGCAAAATGGAGGTTAGCTGTTTTTCGGGATAAAGGGCTACGTAGTCGGTCTCCATAGAAAGACGAAGGGGCATTTCCGCTACGGGAGATGCGGTATCAAGTATAGCTTTATATTCAAAGCCGTTAAACGCCCATCTGAAAAGCTGACGGGCGGCAGTAAATTCAACCCTTGTACTGCCTGACGGACAGCCCATAAGCACCGCTAAATATTTATAACCGTTATAGGAAGCGGTAGCGGTAACGCATCTTCCCGCTTCGTCGGTATATCCTGTTTTGGTACCGGTGCAATAGGTATAATAATAGTTTGTGCTTGTATCTACAAGGAAGTTAGTAGTAACTATCGTTCTTTCATCCCTCATATTAGTCGCAGACATTTTATAGCGTGACTTTGAAGTTATTTCGCTGAATATGGGATATTTTTCAATGGCATATTTCGTAAGGGTTATAATATCATTTACAGTGGTATAGTTGTTTTTATCGTGAAGCCCTATAGGATTGGTAAAATGAGTGTTTTTAAGTCCCATAGCATTGGCTTTATCGTTCATCATTTTAACAAAACCGTCAATGCTTCCTCCCACCGCTTCGCAGTATGCGTAAATGACGTCGCCTGCCGAAGAAACAAGCATAGCGGCAAGGGCATCCTTACCGTTTAATTCCTCACCCACCTTTAAATGAAGAATTGCAGAGCCCGTACCCAAAATGCTGTTATATGCGCTCTCGGTCATAGTAACCTTATAGCTTTCAAGGTCGGGTACGTTTTCTAAAATAACAACCGCTGTCATTATCTGAACCATTGATGCAGGATATACCCTTTTATCCATATTTTTGCCGTAAAGCACTTCCCCTGTATCAAGACTAACCAACGCCGCTGCCTCACCGGGCACCTCAAAAGAGGTGATTTCGAAGGCATTAACGGGTAAAACAGCCGAAAAAAGTAAACAAATTATTAAAACTATAGAAAAAATTCTTTTTTTCATAGCAAAAACTCCCGAAATGTAGTATAATGTCCTTGTATATAGTTATTATACTACATTATCTACATAAATAAAAGTATTTTTAGACAAAAAGAGGTGATTGATTTTGGTTTACGTAACGGGAGATATGCACGGCGATATTGACCGCCTTTTTGACAGACAATGGCGAAAGCTTAAAGCAGGGGATACCGTTATCGTCTGCGGCGACTTCGGTTTTTTATGGAACGGCGACAAAGAAGAAAAGGACGTTATTAAATATCTTGGAAGCCGAAAATATACGGTGGCTTTTCTTGACGGCACCCACGATAATTTCGACCAAATAAACCGTTGCAGAAAAACCGTCTGGAAGGGCGGACTAATTCACAGAATTGACCGAAATCTTATTCATCTGTGCCGCGGTCAGATATATACCGTTGAAGGCAAAAAAATATTCACCTTTGGCGGAGGCGAAAGTGTAGATAAGGATATGAGGGTTGAAAGCGGAAAATGGTGGCGCGAGGAACTTGCTACCCCCGAAGAGATGGCTCAAGGCGCACAGCTTCTTGACGAAAATAACAGAACCGTTGATTATATCCTTACCCACGAGCCCCCCTCCCCCGTTAAAAGCGCAATGCAGTTAAGACGAGGCGAAACCGAGCTTATTACAAAAATTAACGGCTACTTTGACAAAATCAGCCGACTTTGTGTTTTTAAGCATTGGTATTTCGGTTCTCTTCACGAGGACAGAATGATTACCCAAAAGCACTCCTGTGTCTTTAAAAGCCTAATCCCACTTGAATAAAGTTACGGATTATGATATAATTGTATTAAAGTTAAACTCAAATTTCAGAAAGGAACCATTTTATGCTGACTTTCGACAGACTTTGTATGGGTTGTATGAACGATAACGGCGGAGAGGAAATATGTCCTATCTGCTCCCACAACGCATCTACCCTCAATCCTTTTGGAACTTTACCTATCAAATCCCGTATCCAAGGCAAATACATAATAGGCAAAGCCCTTGAAATTAACGGCGAAGGTATTACTTATATCGGTTGGGACAGCGAAACCAACTCCATTATAAATATCCGCGAATTCTTCCCTGTTCCACTTGCTAAAAGAGATGAACACCTAAAGTGCGTTATAACCGAAGGCAACGAATATTATTATAACGCCGCTTTGCTTGACTTTGTTGACCTTGCAAAAAAACTAAAGGAATTAAAGGTTGCCGCCGCTCCCCAGATATGCGATATTATCGAATGTAATAATACAGCATACGTAATTTCAAAAGCGGCTCAGGGCATAACTCTGCGTGAATTTTTACTTCGAAACGGCGGAACTCTTTCTTGGGAACAGGCAAAATCCTTATTTATGCCCCTTGTTTCCGCAATATCCGCCCTTCATAAAGCAGGAATAATTCACGGCGGTATTTCTCCCGAAACGGTTATTGTGGGCAGAGACGGAAAACTCAGATTAAGCGGTTTTTCTATACTGAAACTGCGAAAAGCAGGCAGTCCCATAAACTCTCAGGTATTCCCCGGCTATGCCGCCGCCGAGCAGTACGGACTTTTTGACGGCGAAATTGATGAATCCACTGACGTTTACGGTTTTGCATCAACACTTTTCCGCGTACTTATCGGCTCTGCGCTTCCCGAAGCTAATGAGAGGGTTACCGACGACAAGATGAACGTACCTTCAAAGGTAGCGGAAACATTACCCGCCCCCGTTCTTACCACCCTTGCCAATGCTCTGCAGATTACAAAAGAAAACCGCACGGCTAATATGGATGAACTGAAAATTGACATTTCCCCTGCCATTGATATGACCACAAGCTTTACAGCCATTGCGCCAAAAGCAGAAAAGGAAAAAGGCGTTAAAACAGCCGTTCCCGTTCAGGTTTCATCAAAAAAGAAGGATAATTCCGCTAAAAAAGCCGCTGTTCTTGCGGCAGTAATAACAGCAGCCGCAATACTTCTTATTGTTTTTATCGTATGGCTCTTTGTTGAATTTTTACCGTCAAGAAGCAGTACAGCAAGCAGTAGTGATATTGACAGTACAATAAGCAGTTCCTCTGAGGAAAGCAGTTCCGTTCCTTCTCAAAAGGATGAACTTCTTATAACCGTTCCCGATTTTTCTTCGGGCGAACTTACCTTTGAAGACCTGTTAGCCAACTACCCCGAATTCAAATTCGAAGTGCTGGGCAAAAAGTATTCAAATAAAGAAGCGGGAATAGTAGTTGATCAGGACTATAAGCCGGGCAGTGAGGTTAAACGCGATTCCACAATTTACGTTACCCTTAGTCTTGGCCCTAATATTCTTATAATGCCTGACCTTGAAGGTCAAAGCTACGAAGAAGCCTTAATCACTCTGTTTAAAGCTGGTTTCAGTTATAAAAATATAACCTTCTATGAAATAGAGGATAGTTCTGTAGGCTATCATTACGTGGTTAAATCCGATCCCAAATCGGGTGACAGCTTAAGCCCCGACGACAAAATCGTGGTTTACTACAGTAGTGTGCGTTCAAACGAAACAGGCAACGAAACAGACAATAATACGAACACTTCCCAAAACACAACCTCAGGACAATAACCGCACAAAAAACTAAAAGCATCTGAAATTCAGAGGAATTTCAGATGCTTTTTTAATTGGCTTAATTTCTTTATTTTATAAGGGATTCGCCGTCCATTTCTGCAGGTTTAGGAAGACCTAAAACCGTAAGCATTGAGGGAATAATATCGGCAAGCTTGCCGCCTTCCTTAAGCTCACAGTCATAACCTACAACACAGAAAGGAACAAGATTTGTAGTGTGGGGAGTAAAGGGCTGTCCGTCCTCGCCTATCATACAATCGGCATTTCCGTGGTCGGCAGTAATAAAGGTTACGCCGCCCATTTTGTTTGTTGCCTCAACTACTCTGCCAACGCAGGTGTCCACTGCTTCAACAGCCTTAACTGCGGCATCAAATACACCTGTATGACCTACCATATCGCAGTTAGCAAAGTTAAGGATAACTGCATCATATTTGCCGGATAAAATCTGTTCGCAAACAGCGTCGCAAACGGGATATGCGCTCATTTCAGGCTGAAGGTCAAAGGTAGGAACGTCGGGAGACTGAATAAGTATTCTGTCCTCGCCCTCGAAGGTCTTTTCCTCGCCGCCGTTAAAGAAGAATGTAACGTGAGCGTATTTCTGAGTTTCAGCAATACGAAGCTGAGTCATATTCTTACTTGCAAGATATTCACCGAAGGTCATCTTAAGTTCTTCGGGCGGGAAAGCAACACTTACGTTAGGCATGGTCTCATCATACTGAGTCATACATACGTAGGTTAAAGGCATATAGCCCTTCTTTCTTTCAAAGCCGTCGAAATCGGGATCAACAAAGGAACGTGTAAACTGTCTTGCTCTGTCGGGACGGAAGTTAAAGGAAACAACGCTGTCACCGGCATTTATCATACCATCCTCGTTTATAACGGTAGGAAGTACAAATTCGTCGGTTACGCCGTTTGCATAGGAATCTTCAACTGCTTTTGCGGCATCATCAGCCTTAACGCCTTCGCCGTAAACCATAGCGGCATAAGCCTTTTCTACTCTATCCCATGCAAAGTCTCTGTCCATAGCGTAGTATCTGCCCATAACAGATGCAATTTTACCAACGCCAAGCTCATTCATTTTGTTTTCTAAATCTCTGATAAAGCCTGCGCCCGAGGTGGTAGAAACGTCTCTGCCGTCTAAAAGACAGTGAACGTAAACCTTAGTAAGACCGTACTTTTTAGCCATTTCAAGAATACCGAAAAGGTGCTCGATATGGCTATGCACACCGCCGTCGGAAAGAAGACCTATCATATGGAGAGCTGTGCCGTTTTTAACACAGTTTTCCATAGCATTTTTCATCACCTGAATATCGAAGAATTTACCGTCCTTAATTGACTTTGAAATCTTAACAAGCATCTGATAAACAACTCTGCCTGCGCCGATATTGGTGTGTCCTACCTCGCTGTTACCCATCTGACCGTCGGGAAGACCAACGTCAAGTCCCGAAGCGCCGATAGTGGTAAAGGGGTTTTCGCTGAAAAATTTAGAAAGATTAGGGGTAGAGGCGGCTTCGATAGCGTTACCTTCTTTGATTTCGCTGATACCGAAGCCATCCATTATACATAAAACAACAGGTTTTTTCATTTTTATACCTCTTGAAAAATTTTAATTACTTACTTGCTGCCTTTACGATTACAGAGAAATCTTCTGCCTTAAGGGAAGCGCCGCCGATAAGACCGCCGTCAACGTTTACCTTAGCAACCAATTCGTCAGCATTCTTAGCATTCATAGAACCGCCGTACTGTACGGTAACGGTTTCTGCAACATCCTTGCCGTAAACTTCAGCAATTGCTTCTCTTACAAAGCCGTTGCCTTCGTCAGCCTGTTCAGCAGTAGCGGTAACGCCTGTACCGATAGCCCAAACGGGTTCGTAAGCAATAATGATGTTTTTAAGCTCATCTGCGCTAACGTTTGTAAGAGCCATCTTAGTCTGGAACTTAAGAAGGGTTTCGGTGTAGCCGAGCTCTCTCTGTTCAAGGGTTTCGCCTACGCAAACAATAGCGGTAAGACCTGCTTTAACAGCAGCAAGAGTACGAAGGTTAACGGTCTGATCGGTTTCACCGAAGTACTGTCTTCTCTCACTGTGGCCGATTACTACGTATTTAACGCCTGCTTCAACCAGCATATTAGCGGCGATTTCGCCGGTATATGCGCCGCTCTCTTTATAGTGAACGTTTTCAGCGCCGATTTCGATGTTGCTTCCCTTTGCAGCTTCAACAGCGGCAGGAATGTCAATTGCGGGAACGCAAAGTACTACCTTGCAGTCAGCATCCTTTACTAAGGGCTTCATTTCGTTAATAAGTGCGGTAGTTTCTGCGGGGGTTTTGTTCATTTTCCAGTTACCAGCGATAACTGCAGTTCTTTTTGCTTTATTCATAATTTTTACTCCTTCTCAACTAAAGTATAGGGCGGAATTATCCGCCCCATATTTTTAAATTATTTATCGTTCATTGCTGCGATACCGGGAAGCTCTTTGCCCTCGAGGAATTCAAGAGAAGCGCCGCCGCCGGTAGAGATGTGAGTCATCTTATCGCCAAAGCCTAAGTTGTTAGCTGCTGCTG
The DNA here is from genome assembly GCA_045537575.1 of Acutalibacteraceae bacterium. GTDB lineage: Bacteria > Bacillota > Clostridia > Oscillospirales > Acutalibacteraceae > SIG607. Next base: position 485 of record JAZSPU010000040.1, on the reverse strand, counting down.
CAGAGTCGCCGCCGCCGATAACGGTAACAGCATCGGTATCAGCAAGAGCCTGAGCAACTGCGAAGGTACCCTTTGCAAGAATGGGATTTTCAAATACGCCCATAGGTCCGTTCCATACAACAGTCTTAGCATTCTTAACTTCGTCTGCATAAAGTTCGGCAGTCTTGGGACCGATGTCAAGGCTCATCATATCAGCAGGAATCTTGTCTGCGTCAACAACAGCTACGTCAACGGGAGCATCAATGGGATCGGGGAAATCTTTGGTTACTGTGCAGTCGATAGGAAGAAGAATCTTAACGCCGTTTTCTTCTGCCTTAGCCATCATATCGCGGCAGTAATCAATTTTGGTTTCATCAATAAGAGAAGTACCAACACCGTAACCCTTTGCAGCGAGGAATGTGTATGCCATACCGCCACCGATAATAAGTGTATCAGCCTTGGTAAGAAGATTTTCAATAACGGGGAGCTTGCTGTCAACCTTTGCA
>JAZSPU010000034.1:0-3544 GCA_045537575.1 Acutalibacteraceae bacterium | reverse complement strand
AAATTTCTACATTTTTTGGAAAAATTTTTAAAATTTATTTAATAAAATAAGGAGTAAAGTCTATACAATCGCAGGAAATAAGCTTAAAGGTCACATTTTCGTGTTCCTTAGGGCTGTTATTAAGCCCCGAACCGTGAATATGGCCGTGATAAACTATAGTTATTCCGTACTCCTTCAACACGCTGAATATCGGTTCAATTGCCGCTCCGTTAAGCACAGGCGGATAGTGCATAAAAACAATGGGTTCAAGACCTTTGTTTATTGCCGACTCAATTGAAGCTTTGAGTCTGCCCGCTTCTCTGCTGACAATCGCTTTATCGCTTTCTTTTTCAGGAAACCAACCTCGGCTACCGCAAATTCCGTAGCCCATTGCTTCATAACAGTTATTAAAGACAATTTCAATTGTTTTTATGTTTTCTTTTTCAAAAAATTCGTGAATTTTTTTGGCGGTTGACCACCATAAATCATGATTGCCCTTTAAAAGAATTTTTTTACCGGGGAGAGAATCAATAAAACGAAAATCAGGCAATGCTTCCTCTATTTTAAGCGCCCACGAAAAGTCACCGGGCAGTACAACGATATCATCATCTGTTACCAGCCGCGTCCAATTTGCTTTTAGGCGGTCAGTATGATTATCCCAACCGTAAAAAATATCCATAGGCTTATCGCTTCCAAAGGATAAATGCAAATCCGAAATGCCAAAAATTTTCAAAAAATTCCCTCCTTTTAATCTAAATAATATTTTATTTTCGGACAATAATATTATTGACCGACAGGTCTGAAAGGAAAATGATATTATGGAAAACCACTCTTGTGAAAAACCAATTCCCGGAATTCTTTGCGATGCAACACACTGTATTCACCACACGCAAGACGACCGTTGCTGTGCAGGTGCAATTCAGGTAGGCTACAAAAGCGCATGTGAATGCAGCGAAACAGCTTGTACCACATTTAAAGCAAAGAATTAAATTGCCAAAAGCACCCGAAAGGGTGCTTTTCGGTTATTCAAAGGCGTTTTTAATATAATTTAAAGAGAATTTATACTCACCATTTTCCACCCTTACTGTAATAGCAGATACATCAAAACGGTAACGGTAATCAAGGTGAAGCTTTGAAATAAAATCCCTTGCAGTATGCTTTATTCTTCTTTGTTTTAATTTATCTACCGCTTCTTCGGGAGAAACCAAAAAATCCTCAAAACGAGTTTTAACCTCCACAAACAAAAGCAAATCATCCTTTTCGGCAATAATATCAATTTCACCGAAACGGCTGTGATAATTTCTTTTAAAGATGAAAAAACCGTGTTTTTTAAGAAAATTAACCGTTATCTCTTCACCTTTTCTGCCGAGATAATAAATGTCGCTCATAACAGTTTTTTAAGAAAAGACGGACGGTGAATGTCGGTCACGCCAAACTCTCTTATAGCATCTATATGAGCTTTGGTACCGTAACCTTTATGCTTTTCAAAGCTATACTGAGGATATTTTTGGGCATATTCAAGTAAAAGTCTGTCCCTTGTCACCTTAGCAAGAATACTTGCTGCCGCTATTGACATACTTTTAGAATCCCCTTTAACCACACATTCGCCGTCAGTTTCAAGCTGCGGCGGAAAGCGGTTTCCGTCTATAAGCACATAATCAGCCTTTATTTTCAGTTGCTGAACAGCACGTGTCATGGCAATATAGGTTGCGCCTAAAATGTTAAATTCTTCAATTTCTTCAACACTTGCAAAGGCAATGCCAAAAGCTATAGCCTTGCTTTTTACAACATCAAAAAGAGCTTCTCTTTTCTTTTCGCTTAATTTTTTTGAGTCATCAAGACCTTCGATAACCGTTCCTTCGGGCAGTATAACAGCAGCGGCGCAAACAGGTCCTGCAAGAGGTCCTCTTCCTGCTTCGTCAACTCCGCAAACATATTTATAGCCCTTTAAGGCGGCGGAATTTTCATAACTGTAATCAGGCATTTTCATTAACCCTTTCGAGTGAAATTTTTCCTATTTTTGCATTTCTGAATTCCTGCAAGAGTGTAGTAGCCGCTCTAAGAGTATCTCCCTGACCGCCGCGAATTACCATACCACGCTTTTTAGCAATTTCACCCAACAGGTCATAGGACTCCAACGTCAAATCAATATTACCGTAACGGCTTGTGAGCAGTTCGGGATAAGATGCAGCCAGAATTTCCACAAGTCTCATACCCAGAAGCTCTACGTCAACTACATTATCCTTAACTGCGCCCGTAAAGGCAAGTCGTTCGCCAATACTCATATCCTCGAATTTAGGCCACAAAACACCCGGTGTATCAAGTAATTCAAGTTGTTTATCTACCGTAAACCATTGATTACCCCTTGTAACACCAGGACGGTTTTCAGCCTTTGCTTTGTTAACCCCTGCCATTCGGTTTATAAAGGTTGATTTTCCTACGTTTGGAATACCAACCACCATAAGTCTTAAGGGTTTGCCTGCCATACCTCTTTCAGCATTTGCTTTAAGCTTTTCACTAAGCATTTCTTTAACCGTCGGAACGAATTTATCAATTCCTTTACCCGTTCTGCAGTCAACAGCTATTGCTTTTATATTCTGCGCTTCGAACCATTTTATCCACCCGTTTGTCACTTCATTATCAGCCATATCGCATTTATTTAAAATAACAAGCATGGGCTTTTTGCCAAGAAGCTTTGGTATATCGGGGTTACGGCTTGAAGCAGGAATACGGGCATCTACAATTTCGGCTACCGCATCAACTAAGGAGAGTTCCTTCTCCATTTGTCTGCGGGTTTTGGTCATATGACCTGGAAACCATTGTATATACTGCGCTTCGCTCATTAGTCAATTCCTCCGAATCTTTCAAAGGGAAAAACTCTGAAAACTGCTTTGCCTAAAATATAGCGTTCATCAATCATACCGCCGTTGCCTATCCTTGAGCTTCTGCTGTCAAGGGATTCATTTCTGTTATCCCCCAGACAAAAAACGTGATTATCGGGCACTCTTACAGGGAACTGAACATCATAACGCAGATTTGTAGGAGTTCTTGTATAGGGTTCATCAAGAGCCACTCCGTCAACGTAAACAATACCTTTATTAAAATCAATATCAACCGTTTGACCTTCGGTAGCGATAATTCGTTTTATAATGGGGCCTTCGCCGTCATCGGTTTGATATTCGTTTCTTGCATTTCGGGAAACAACCACAACGTCACCGACCTTTGGAGTATAAAACCAATCGGTGATTATAATTTTTTCGTTTTCATAAAAGGTATCCTTCATCGAATCGCCCACTATTGTAGCAACCCTGAAAACGAAGGTAAAAATAATTACAACAGCAAGCATAGCGCTTACTACAACTTCAAACCATTCAAAAGCCTCTTTGGTAATGGAAACAGGTTCTTTCTGTTTAGTATTTTCATTTTCCATAAACAGTTATTCCTCCGTATAAAGAAAAAAGGAGACAACTTAAGGTTGCCTCCTTCCCTTTTTTTCTTAGCCGATTAACTCTTTAACCTTAGCAGCCTTACCAACTAAGTCGGAGGCCAAGCGGTCTTAGGAAGA
>JAZSPU010000016.1:0-8612 GCA_045537575.1 Acutalibacteraceae bacterium | reverse complement strand
CCGATACCGTGGTCGGTGGACTCTCCGTAGGCGGCGGTGCGGTGTTGCCACCGCATCCTACCATACTCACGAGCACCCCACAGCAGAGAAGAAGGATTATTAGTTTTTTCATATATCATCCACCGTTTCTAACCCTTCCATTGCTTCAACCATTATTCGCACCGCAAGGATGAAGCCGTCCCTGAATGCATCTCGTTCGGTCAGTCCTGCAAGTTCGCTTTGGCAGTCCTTAAACTTTTCGAAGGTTTCTTTCTGCTGCTCGGTGAGCGTTGCCGTTAGGCTTTCTTCGTTTTTGCATATGAGCTTTACGAGTTTGTCAACTCTCGAACCGCGCTTTATGTACCTTTCGTGCGGACTGATGTTACCGTAGTATAAATTTTCAAGTGTTGTCATGTGCGTTGCACCTCCTTTTTGCAACACAAACACATACCACAACACTTTCCACAAGTCCAGCGATTTTCGATATAAAATCCAAAAAAACACCGCATTTCTGCGACTCTTCGATTTGTTTGATATTAAATAATACAAAAGACAGCATAGCCATCGTAGACTATGCTGCCTTTCTTGTTATCCTATTCGGTTTTCGTTTTCTCCGTTAAGGACATCACGCTTAATCACAGTGGTTTTTTTGATTAGGGATAAGGGAGTAGGGAATAGGGGAAAGTTTTTAAAATTTGCCTTCGAAGGCTTCTTTACTTTCGGTAAAGGAGAAGGTGATTTTGCTGGTATAGGTTGCTTCGCTATCGAGGAAGGGCAGCACTCCCTGTTCTCTCATTTTGTTTCTGGGACAGGGGTTAACGTTGCCGGGCTCAATGCCTAATACATAATCGTATTTGCCCATCATCTTCCATTCGGTAAGGCAGGGAAGCTCCTTTTTATCATAGGTCATAATAAGACCTGCATTTATATCGGGGTTATATATACCAACGTTTACGTTGCCGTCCTTTTCTTTTGCATCAAAGAAGTAGCAACGTTCAGCATAATTTGCCTGAGGCTTTTCCATAACGAGAGCAGTATCAATATTCTTTATTGCATCCTCGCCGCTTGCCCAAATTTTATTATTGGGGAAACGAACGATACTGTTTTCGCTGAGAAGGGGATAACCCATATTGCAATGGTACAAAAGGCAGAAGGGTTCGCTATTGTCACCAAGGTTGGTTACGCTGTCATTTACGCTAAAGCTGTTTTCACGGTAAGAAACAATATATGTACGCTTAAGGGTAAACTTTCTGCCGAAAATAACGTGGTCTCTTACAGTAAATACTATTTTTAACTGCGCATCATCTTCAATAATTGCATCAAGTGTGGCAGTGGTATTGCCTATTCTGCCGTGAAGACCAACTTCCTCGCCTTCATCTACACAAGGGCCGCCTGCGCCGTCAAAACCGCAGGTGGTGAAAAAGCCTGCATTAAAGGATTTTAAGAAGTTAAGACCTGTTCTGTCATAATAAGCGGGAGCAACCTGACCGCAAGGGGAGGTATAGCTCATATTTTTGCCGTTATAGGAAACACGTGCAACGTCGGCACAACGATCTACACTTATCCATATTTCAAGTCCTTTTCCGTTTCTCAGATAAAGGAAGTTCATTCCTTCACCCTTGCCGCCCTTTAAAATATACTGTTCTGCGCCTCTTACCTGAAGCGGATGTCCAACGTAATAATTCATATTGATTTTCTCCTTTTTGTGTGATAATATATAAATATATTTTACAACAATTAAAAACTACTGTCAATGTATTTAGAATATTTTTTAAATGTGCACTAATTCTTTACATTTGTGCATTGCAAAGAATGTAAAGCAATGATAAAATAAGTTTTATAGAGGTGATTTTTAATGGAAAACAAAAAAGGCATTACTTTTGTGGGTAATATCTTGACCGACGTTGTAAAAACCGTTAACTGTTATCCCGAAATCGGACTTCTTGCCAATATAACGGACGTTAAACGTGCTGTAGGCGGCGCTGTGCCAAATACTGCTATTAACCTTCGAAAAATTGACAGCGAAATTCCTATTTCGGCAATCGGTAAAATCGGTAACGACGAAGGCGGAAGCTATGTAATGGATAAATTCAGTGAATTTAACATTGATGCTTCGTGTGTTTTGGTTAGTGAAGACAAACCGACTTCCTTTAGTGACGTTATGAGTCTTCCAACCGGTGAGCGTACCTTCTTCCATGCCCGTGGCTCAAATGCGCAGTTTGTTCCCGAGGATGTTGATTTAGATGCTCTTGACTGTGACATTCTTCATGCAGGCTATATACTTCTTCTTGACGGCTTTGATGCCAAGGACGAGGTTTACGGCACAAAAATGGCTCGTTTCTTAAAGGACGTTCAAGCTAGAGGAATTAAAACCAGCGTTGACGTAGTAAGCGATGCTACCGCCGACTATAAGGGAACAATTCTTCCTGCTCTTAAATATTGCGATTATGCTATAATGAACGAAATCGAAAGCACAACTCTTTTTGATATTCAGCCTTATAATGCTGACGGCAGTATAAACAGCGCAAATATTAAAAAGACTATGGAGCTTATGGCAGATGCCGGCGTAAAGGAAAAAATCGTTCTTCATTGTAAAGAAGCAGGTTTTGCTTATGACGTAAAAACCAAAGCCTTTACTGCTGTTCCTTCTCTTAAGATTCCCCCGGAACTTATTAAGGGAAGTGTGGGAGCAGGCGACTCCTACTGTGCGGGAACACTATACGGTCTCTATTATAATCTTCCCGACAAAGAAATTCTTGAATTAGCTTCTTCAGCTGCGGCTTGCAATCTGTTCAGCGAAAATTCCATTGACGGTATGCGCCCCTATGAAGAAATTAAAAAATTAGCCGACAAATTCGGCAGAAAAGAGATAAAGTTATGATAGTAAATTTAAATGACGTACTCAAAAAAGCTCAGGAAGGCCACTATGCTGTAGGTCTTTTCAACACCACCGATACCGATATGGCTGAGGCTGTTATTGCCGCTGCTGAGGAAATGAATTCTCCTGTTGTTATCGGTACTGCCGAAATCCTTTTACCCTTCGGCGAATTAAAGCTTATCGCTCCTTCTCTTCGCGCTCTTGCTGAGCGTGCTAAGGTTCCCGTTGTTCTTCACTATGACCACGGTCTTACCTTTGACAGATGTATCGAAGCATTAAAGCTCGGTTTTTCAAGCATTATGTTTGACGGTTCTTTAGGCGACAGCGATAAGAACATTGAAGAAACTAGAGAAATCGTTAAAATTGCTCATTCCTTTGGCGCTTCTGTTGAAGGCGAAATCGGTCACGTAGGTAACGCTGTTGACGGTGACGGTGTTGAAGATGATATGTACACCACTCCCGAAGAGGCAGTTGCTTTTGTAAAGGATACCGGCGTTGATGCTCTTGCAGTTGCTATCGGTACAGCTCACGGCGTATATAAGACCAAGCCCAAGCTTGACCTTGAAAGACTCAAGGCTATCAGAAACGCTTTAGATACTCCCCTCGTTCTTCACGGCGGTTCAGGACTTAGTGATGATGACTTCAGAAACTCTATCAGAGATGGTATTGCTAAGGTTAACATCTTTACCGACCTTTGCGTAGCCGGTGTAAAGGCTATGGAAGAAGGACTTAAGGAAAACAAAGGCTATCTTGATATTCGCAATATGAAGGTTGAAGAAATCAAAAAGTGCGTTATCAATAAGATGAAGCTCTTCGGTTCTGAAAATAAAGCATAATAAAAAGAGACCGAAAGGTCTCTTTTTATTATGCTAGTAGGGGTTGATGCCCACATCAACCCGTTTTTTTGAGACCTTTCGGTCTCTTTTTATTATGCCCTTTTGGTAGGTTTATCGGGATATGATACGCTGGCGCCGTACTGTTTCGGTGTCATTTTCGTTGCTTTTTTGAAAACGCGGCAGAAGTAATGGGGATTATCGTAGCAAAGGAAATCCGAAATCTGAGAAATTGTATAAATATCCTTTCTGATAAGATACTTTGCTTCGCTTATCTTAAGGTCGGTCAGATATTCGGTGATGGTCTTTCCGCAATTTTCCTTAAATACAGAAGAAATATGGGTTCTTGAAAAGCCTAATTCTCTGCTTATGGCTTCAACGGTCACTCTGCCGTAAACGTTATTGGTGAGAATATCAATAATTGTGGTAGTAAGCTTGTCGTAATTTTTGGTATCATCATCAATCTTAGGAAGGGTGGTGGAACGAATAAGCTTTAAAAGAAGCATTTCAAGATTTAATTTTAGTAGCTGTTCGCTGCCAAATAAACCGTCACTACGCTTTTTTAGTTCTGTTTCGTAAGGACTGTCATCTTCAAGATGATAGGCTTCCTCACCGTCGGAAATCATTTCGGTTATATATTTTCTCAGCGGTGTAGGCACGTTCATATGTCTGTCGTTAAAGAAACGCATATCCTTAGATGGACAGTAGAAGGTAATTATAAATACTGTAGGCGGATCGTCGGGATCGCTGGCGATAGCGTGGCTTTCGCCGGGTTTATGGAATATGGCTTCTCCTTGAGAGAGTCTTGTGGTGCGATCATTGGAAGTGGCAATAGCAGTACCCTTATCTATATAAACAAGCTCCCAATAGTCGTGTATTTCGCTTGAGAAGTTATACGTTGACTTAAATTCAAAATAGTGAATCGACATAATTTGCTTAACGTTGATGAGACAATTTATCGAATTTTTGCCGTATTTTGGCTCCAAAAAAAGCAACCCCTTTACAAAAGTGCACAGAAAACAGTTATTAGTGCATTGATTTTATAACTATATTATCATAAACTAATAATTAAGTCAATATATTTGGAGGTATTTTTATGAACGTATTAGCAATTTCATGCCATCCCGATGATATGGAAATTCATTGCGGCGGTACACTACTTCGCTGTAAAAAGCGTGGAGACAACGTAACTGTATGTCACGTTGCAAACGGAAATATGGGCCACGTTGTTATCGAGCCTGAAGAGCTCGGTAAAATCCGTATTGCCGAAGCAAAGAGAGCCGGTGACATCGGTGGCTTCAAAACCGTTACCTTAAACATCGGCGACCTTTATGTTAACTCTAAGGATAGAGAGCAGCATGATGCACTTGTTAAGGTTATTCGTGATGCAAAGCCTGATTTTATCATCACCCACGCTCCCGATGATTATATGATGGACCACGTTGAAGTATCAAGACTTGTTTTTGACGCTTCCTTTGCTGCAAGTGTTCCTCACTACAGACCTGACCTTGGCGAAGCTTGTGCTGTAACACCTGTTTATTATATGGACAACTCTGACTACGTAAGCTGTGAGCCTTATGAGTTTGTTGATATAACTGATGAAATTGATACAAAGCTTGAAATGCTCGCTTGTCACGAAAGTCAGCTTGTATGGCTTAAAGACCATGATGGTATCGATGTTTTGGAGACTACCAGAATGTACTCCCAAATGCGCGGTGCACAGTGTGGCGTTAAGTATGCAGAAGGCTATAGAAGACTTATGGCCGGTCTGCGTGGTACTACTAAGCGTTTATTGCCTTAGTCAAATCATTTAAATTTAAAAATAAGAATAGGAGAGAAAAGAAATGGATTTTAATTCTACAGTAAAAGGCTCTGCCCTTGAAGGCTTCTATCCTGCAGGATGGGACTTCGAAAAGATTGATGCTTGTATCGGCGCTCCCGAAAGCATTACCGAGCATCAGGCTCATTGGAACGATAACTTCACCCCCATTAAGTGTGATAACTTGGGCGAATTTGAGGTTTATATGGGCCACGAAATTGCAATGCAGATTAAACTTGCAAAAGAAAGAAACGAAAAGATTGCTTTCATTCTTCCCGTAGGTCCTATGGGTATGTATAAGTGGGTTGTTTACTTCATCAACGCTTGGAAAATTTCCTGCGAACACGTTTATACATTTAATATGGATGAATGGGCTGATGCTGAAGGAAATACCCTTCCTGCTGATAACACCGGCGCATTTAAGTATGCTATGGAACAGGCTCTCTTTAATCCCCTCGGCGCTCTTACCGTTCCCGAGAATCAGAGAAACTTTGCTACAAAGGATAATCTTCCTACCTATCCTGCAAAGATTGATGCTTTAAAGGCAGAAGGCGCAAAGCTTGTTCTTGTTTACGGTATCGGCAGAATGTGTCACATTGCATTCTGGGAGCCTCAGTTTGCCGGTGAGTATAACAGCGCTGCTGAGTGGGAAGCTGCTCCTTACAGAATTGCCGCTAAGATTCACCCCTTAACCGTTGAACAGAATGCTCTTACCAGCTTTAAGTCAAGAACTCCTCTTGTTCCTTGCAGAGCTAATACAATCGGCCCCGGCCTCTTCTTAAAGGCTGACTATGCTATTGGCGGTGCTGACGGTACCCTCGGCAGAGGTATGCAGTGGCAGGGTATGTCTCTTTGGATGACACTTCGTCATGAAAAGACTCCTTGGATTACCTCTACATACATTCCTACCATCCCCGGTAAGCTCTTCTTCCTTAAAGACCTTGCAGGTCCTCTTGAGGCTGAATGTAACTAATTTAGCAGAATAAAACAAATCCGCTTTTCATATGCATTAGTGTATGAAAGGCGGTTTTTTTATGAAAAGCATAATAATTACAAAACGGCATATAACTCTTTTTTGCAGTTTGTTTTTGGCATTGACTATTTGTATTATAGGAACAACGGTTACTTTTGCGGGGCAGGACAGAAAATTGCCCATTTACTGCGTAGAAAGTGATAAAAAACAGATAGCGATTTCCTTTGATGCGGCTTGGGGTAATAGTAAAAAGGTACAAAATATCAAATTACTTTAATTCTTCGAAATTAAAACCTACTTTTACTATCAGGTTTCTTTTTTCTTCGTTTGTTTCAGGATTTGTTTCAATATCCTCGTGAACCCAAATTGTAGAAATAAATGCATTTATAATTTCTTTTGACAATTCGGTAAACCTTTTGTGCTTTATTAAACTCTTAACAGCAGGATCGTTTAATACAAGTTTTGGATCGGAAGCAAGTTTCTTTTCACCGCTTTTGATTTCTTCTTCTACTTTTTCAAGTTCTTCATACATTTCATCAACTCTTGCTTGGTAATCGTCATACTGTCTTTTTTTAGCGGTATTAAATCGGATAGAAGCCAACATATCATTGTAACCTAAAATCGAATTTTCAAGTTCAACTTTCTGTTTTTTAAGTTCATTAATGCGAAGTTCAATTTCTGAAAAATGGTTTTTTACTTTATGGTCTTTTCGTTCGTTTATTGCCTTTTCTAAATCTTTGTATTTTCCTAACTGTTCATTAAGTTTGTTTATAATAAATTCCGTTAGCGCATCCTCATTTATAGAGTGGGATGTGCATATTTTTTTATCTTCTCCGTTAGACTTATATGAGCGACACACATACCTTGTACTAACTTTATCCTTGTACTTGGTTTGAATTTTAGCCATTGCTCTTTTACACTCGTCGCATTTTAAATGTCCTGCAAAAATTGAAATGTTTTGCGTGAAGTTAATATCCCTTGTGGTTGTTTTTAAACGTTCTTGCACCTTGTTAAAAGTTTCTTTGTCGATGATTGGTTCGTGGCAATTTTCGGCAATTATCCATTCATCAGGACTATATTGTGTCTTTCCTGTTTTATTAAATCTGCTGTGATTAGTTTTGTGTTGCACCAAATCGCCACAATAAACGCGATTTTGTAAAATGCGTTGTACTGTGGAATAAGTCCAAGAGTTTGTTGTTTCCAATTTTTTGTAGTTTTTATAATTTGCACCTTGTTGCTGTTTGTAAACTGAAGGACAAACAACCCCCATATCGTTAAGCTTTTTAGCTATTGTGTTTTTACCAACACCCTCTAAAAACTGAGCGAAAATAAATTCAATTACTGTCCGTACTTCTTCATCAATTATTAAATGATTTTTGTTTTCGGGGTCACGTTTGTAACCATAACTTACAAAAGCTCCAAGAAATTGACCTTGTAAGCACCTTACTCTAAAACCCGAAATCAAATTATTAGATAATCGGCGCGAATAATCCTCATTCATTAGGTTTTTAAAGACGGTTAAAACATCATAGCCGTTCGTATGTAGTGTATCTACATTATCAAACAAAGCAATAAATCGGGTGTTGTATTTTTGGAAAGTATTTTGTAAATATTCGCCTGCTTGCAAGTAGTTTCTTGCAAAACGGGATAAATCCTTGACAATAACACAGTTTACTTTTCCTGCCTTAATATCGTTAATCATATCCATAAATTTTGGGCGTTGGATATCGTCTGTACCTGAAACGCCGTCGTCAATATATTCCTTATAAAAATCAAATTCATCCTGTCGGGTATCAATATAATCATGTAACAGAATTTTTTGATTTTCAATACTTTCCGAAAAATGAGCTTCACCCTTGCGTTCATCAGCTTTTGAAAGTCTAATGTATAGCGCGGTAGAAAACTTTTTATTTGACATATTTAACACCCCTACGTTTATTTTGTGTCTTTGTTAGCATTATAACATAAACAAGGTACAAACTCAAGCTTTAGTTAGAAAAAGGTATAAAAAAATAGAGGGTGCTTCCGCACCCTCATCAGAGTAGTATGTATCAAGGAGATCGTTAAGGCAATCTCCGAAACTTTTACCTTGTTCGAAAAAAGGTTCGAACTCAATGGTAACCTTTTTCA
>JAZSPU010000045.1:0-3922 GCA_045537575.1 Acutalibacteraceae bacterium | reverse complement strand
CTTGCCAACGTAGATGCTTTTGACCAACCTGGCGTAGAAGCTTACAAAAAAATAATCAAGCGTGAATTAGGAAGATAACCCTATAAAAACAAAAAGCCCGTACTAAAAGGTACGGGCTTTTTAATTAATCTGGAATATTTTATCAAACTAATTTGTATTATTGATTAAATTTTTACTCATCTTTTTATTCTCCCTGCTAAGTAATGCTTTACCTATAATTCATCTGTTGTTATTATAGCCATCCTATATCAATTCTCTTATTTTTCTTTTCTCTAGAACTACATTTATATAATCATCCAAATCATTGCTTCCAATGTACCGAGCACCATTCTCAATAACAAATAACTCTTTAGCATCAACCAAAATTAACTCTCCCATTTCATTAATATCCAATACTTTATTTTCAGTATTTGCTTTGCAAGCCATATCTGCATATTCTTTAGGATATTTACGAGAAAATTCCCCTAGTAATCTTTCTTTTTCTAATTCATCTTCAGTCGCGATGCGCCACGATAATAATCTATCACTGACAGTAATAATGTTAGCACCTTGAGGCAAAGAACCCTTTTTATTAATGTATTCCTGAATCTTATTCGTTTCAAATTCATACAATAATTTATAATCTATATTTTCAATGACACACTTGATAATATTGTATATTGTTCTAATAACAAACTCACCATATTTTCTTGCATCATCTTCTAATGCAAATTCACCCTTATGAACAACTCCATTCCGTATACATGCCATATCCCTAAAATTTGAATAATTAAAAGGGCTTATACCGAATCTGCATAAAAACATTGAACAGAATGCCCCTAATTGTCGTTCTGATTGTTTTTCCATAAAATTCCACAAATATTTAAATTCTTTACCTTCAATACATTTTTCGTTAAACAATATCTCAATAACAAACTCAAAACATCTCTCTAAAGCTGAAGCAAAATTAAAAATAGACTCCCTATAATACTTATCTACAAAATCTTCAACAGCCATATTTAACAATGTTTCAAACAGTAACTCTTGAATTACTATAACATTATGATGTCCATTTTCACACCTGAACTCTATATGTTTTTTATAATTGGTATTATGCAGTTTATAAAATTTACTTGTTGGTAATTTCCCCGCTTGCACATAATCTTGGATGCACTGCATACAACAAACATCAATAAATCTTCCCGCCATACATTCCTCCACAAACAAGTCCCTCTACAATTTACAACTATTAAATCGTAGAGGGTACTTTATATTAAATATTTTGTTTTTTATTTTTTCTTACTATATTTCTTATGTTCTTCTGCTACACGATACAACCCTTCGTTAAAATCTGCAAAGCTATGCCCTTGAAGTTAGTATCATCATCTATATCGTTGTTATCAGTCCACAGTTCACATTGAGTGATAACAGTTTGAACGGTATCGCCCATACCTTTATCTCAAAGAGAACACTTACAGAATTTATTAACCTTCTAATCTCCACTCAATCTAATTTTACAACCAATCCTTATCGATTGTTTCTTTTAAAATTTCAAACATTTTAACATAGGTAGCCTTAGCTTCTTTAATAATATTCAAAGCTATGGCTTCATTATAAGCGTGCGCCACATTATTACGAGCTTTTAATGCATTCACCCACAACTCTTCGTCATTAATCATTCTAGCCTTGTATGCTACTTGCAATACTTTTCTAGGAGAACCTAAGCTTTCTTCCAAATAGCCTTGCTCTTCTAAAATTTCTTTCATCGCTTTCCAAGCTTGTTCGAAGCAAATTCCATAAAGAGCGACTAAACCAGTTGTAGTAACATTGTCGAAGGGTTCATTATAATTTTTTATATCCTGTAAATTTTCTAAAGCTTTACAAAAATTCTCATACTTTTTCATATAATACAATACCTTCTTTTTCTATGGAATCTAGCAATTCTTGGTGTACTTCTCTATCTAAGTTTACTACATCAAACATTAACAGGGTAGGTGTTTCTTCTTCAACATCAAAAGTAAACGCAACAACATCTCCCCCACTTACAGCAAGGTCAATATCACTACGCTCTTTAAAATCACCTCTAGCTCTCGACCCAAAGATGACCACCTTTTGAATATTATGTTTTTCTGCTAACCCTTTAATTACTAGTAGTAATTGTTCCTTTAAGCCAAACATACGCATTACTCCAAAATAAAAAAGCTGATACTTTCATTGTATCAGCTTAATTTATAAAATTGGTGGAGATGAGGGGAGTCGAACCCCTGTCCGAAAATATTGCAATACAACTTTCTCCGAGCGCAGACGCCATACTTTATTTCGCTTCCTCGATGCCTAGCGACGGGCTTCTTGGTTGCTATCTCGATAAGTTTCCCTTACAACCGCCGAGAATAAGAAGTAAGGTATCCCACTGTTTAACTGCCATCCCTCACCCGTGGGAAGAGGCTCAGGTGACAGTTAGCAAATTAAGCTGCTAAAGCGTATTCTTTGTTAGCGTTTATATTTAAACGTTCACTGATTAACGTGCTAGTGAGACCACGGCTCGCTTATCATACCACACCTACCCCCGTCGAAACCAGTACAGACCCAAGTTAAAAGGTTTAAGTGGATACGCTACGATAGTATTGTAACACGCTTCTTCCTAAATCGCAATTGACAAATTTGTAAAATGTCAAAAAGTCAACGATTTCTCTCTTTCAAAGCGCGATCCATTTCTCTTTTCGCGTCCTTTTTCGCCAAATCTTGGCGCTTATCGTAAAGCTTCTTACCAGTTGCCAAGGCAAGCTCCATTTTTACAAGACCATGTTTAAAATAAAGCTTCAAGGGCACAAGCGCCATACCTTTTTCTTTAACCTTGCCAATGAGTTTGTTAATCTCTTGTCTGTGCAAAAGCAGGCGACGGTTACGCATAGGTTCGTGGTTAAAAATGTTACCGTGATCATAGGGGCTAATGTGTAAATTATACACAAAGACCTCTGCGTTACGGGTAACTTGGGCATAGCTATCCTTCATATTAGCTTTGCCAGCGCGCAAAGATTTTACTTCCGTACCAGTCAGGGCAATGCCTGCCTCGTAGACTTCGTGGATAGTATAATCGTGGCGCGCTTTTCTATTTTCTGAAATGATTTTTACTTTTTGTTCTGCCATAATTATCTTTTCTTTCTGTGTTTTTTATCTTTCTTGACTTTACCATGCTTAGCGCTTCGTCTACCAGCTTCTTTATTTTTAGAGCCTTTGGATTTTTTAGCAACAAACTTTTTGTTTTCTACAGTTGTTTTCCCCTTGGACTTACCGCTTTTACTAACAACCACGCTACCAGAACGTTTTTGTCCGTAAGCAGAGCTATGGTTTTGTCTGCCCAAAAGCTGTTGGCGAATATGCTCACGCACGCCTGCGTTTTCTCCTGCCATAATGAAGTCGATGCTTACGTCTTGAATATTTACCTGCAAAACCTCGATACGCACCTTGTCACCTAAGCGATACTGCTTCTTGGTGTGAGTGCCTACCAAAGCATAACGTTCTTCGTAAAAATCGTAATAATCATCCATCAAGCTGGAGATATGCACCAAACCTTCCACGCCATTTGCAAGTTCTACAAACATACCGAAGGCAGTCACACCGGAAACCACACCGTCGAACTCTTCGCCAATGTGTTCTTCCATATATTCGCACATCTTTAGTTCCACAGTAGCACGTTCCGCTTCCGCAGCAGCACGCTCACGAATGGAAGAATGTTCCGCAATTACGTCAAGTTTATCCGTCAAAGACTCTGCCTTCGCACTGGTCATCTCAGGATTATGCATCCATTCACGCAGCAGACGATGGACAATCAAGTCAGGGTAACGTCTGATGGGAGAGGTAAAGTGAGTATAGAACTTCGCCGCCAAACCAAAGTGACCAATATTTTCAGTTTGGTACACCGCTTGCTTCATAGAGCGCAGGG
>JAZSPU010000052.1:0-3285 GCA_045537575.1 Acutalibacteraceae bacterium | reverse complement strand
ACCAACTTTGCCATATATATAGTTTTTTTGGCTTCTTTGCGCACTTCGGCACTATCATGTTTTCTACGTCCCATCTCTGCGAATTAATTTTATTTATTACCTTTATCTTTTTGTCCGGCATGTCCGCGGAAAATTCTTGTTGGGGCAAACTCTCCTAATTTATGTCCTACCATATTTTCAGTAACATATACAGGAATAAATTTATTTCCATTATGAACAGCTATAGTCTGTCCAACGAAATCAGGAGAAATCATAGAAGCTCTCGACCATGTTTTTATGGTAACTTTTTTATTAGCTTCTTGTGCCTCTATCACACGCTTTTCCAATTTATGGAAAATATACGGACCTTTCTTTAAAGAACGACTCATCTCTAATTAATTTAATAATCGTTTATTATTTCTTTCTTCTTTCTACAATATACTTGCTCGAATGTTTCTTAGGAGCACGAGTCTTATAACCCTTAGCCGGAATACCTTTACGCGAACGAGGATGTCCTCCTGCTTGACGGCCTTCACCTCCACCCATTGGGTGATCAACCGGGTTCATTACAACACCACGATTACGTGGACGACGTCCTAACCAACGATTTCTACCAGCTTTACCTGAAACTTCCAAATTATGCTCAGGATTAGATACTACTCCGATAGTAGCCTTACATGCTTGAAGAATCATACGCATTTCTCCCGAAGGCATTTTTATAATTGCGTATTTTCCATCACGCGACATCAATTGAGCATAAGCTCCTGCGCTACGTACCATTTTTGCACCTTGACCTGGTCTTAACTCGATATTGTGAATTAATGTTCCAAATGGAATTTCAGCCAATGTTAATGTATTGCCTATTTCCGGGGCAATTCCGCTACCTGACATAATAGTCTGACCAACTTTTAATCCTTGAGGAGCCAGTATATAACGCTTCTCTCCATCTGCATAGTACACTAACGCTATACGCGATGTACGATTAGGATCGTATTCAATAGTCTTTACTACTGCGGGGATAGAATCTTTTTCTCTTCTAAAATCAATAAAACGATAAGCTTGTTTATGACCACCTCCAATGTAACGCATGGTCATCTTACCTTGATTATTTCTTCCGCCCGATTTAGTACGACCCATTACCAAACTTTTCTCAGGTTTGGAAGCAGTTATATCGTCAAAAGTAACTACTACTTTATGACGTTGTCCGGGGGTTGTCGGTTTAATCTTTTTTAAAGCCATTTCTCTTCTTAAATATTGCTATAAAAATCTATTGTATTACCTTCTGCTAATGTTACTATAGCCTTCTTAAATGCTGCAGTCTTACCTGTCAAAAAGCCTGATTTTGTGTAACGAGACTTTACTTTTCCACTATAATTCATCGTGTTCACATCAACAACTTTCACATTGTAAAAACTCTCTACAGCGTTTTTAATCTGAATTTTATTCGCCCGTTTATCAACAACAAAGCCATAACGATTCGACATTTTCTCGGTGGCTTTGTTCATTTTTTCACTTATCAGCGGTTTTACTATAATATTCATCGTGTTAAAGTTTCTTAAGTTTATTCACACTACTATTTATTTGTTGCCAAAACACGGGCAATTTCTACTAAAGAAGCCTCAGAAATAACCAAGTTCGATGCATTAACTATATCGTAAGTATTTAATTGCGATACATTTGCAACCTTTACATTCTGTAGGTTTCTAGCTGACAAAGATACGAAATTATTTGGTTCCGAGAAAATAAACAGCGATTTTTTTTCTGCAATGTTTAAATTCTTCATTATTTCAACCATTTTTTTCGTTTTTGGAGCTTCCATTGTAAAATTTTCCACTACTGTAATACTGTTTTCGGTAGCTTTATAGCTTAATGCCGAACGACGTGCTAAACGTTTCAATTTTATGTTTAACTTGAAACGATAATCTCTTGGTCTTGGTCCAAAAACACGACCACCACCTACTAAAAGAGGAGAGTTGATGTCACCGCGACGTGCACCACCACCACCTTTTTGACGTCCTAACTTACGAGTGGATCCGCTTACTTCGCTTCTTTCTTTTGATTTGTGAGTTCCTTGACGTTGATTTGCCAAATATTGCTTTACATCCAAATATATAGCATGGTCATTAGGCTCTATTGCGAATATAGAATCATCTAAAACAACAGTTCTACCTGTTTCGCTTCCATTGATATTATATACTTTTAGCTCCATCTCTCTATTTTTAAAATTGATCCTTTAGGTCCTGGTACAGATCCTTTTACTAACATCAAATTCTTTTCGGGAATTATTTTCACAATTTGAAGGTTTTGAACCTTTACACGTTTTGCACCGGTTTGACCAGCCATACGCAATCCTTTAAACAAACGTGAAGGATACGAAGATGCTCCTACTGAACCTGGAGCTCTCAAACGGTCATGTTGGCCGTGAGTTACATCACCAACACCGCTAAAGCCATGTCTTTTTACTACACCTTGGAAACCTTTACCTTTAGAAGTTCCTACAACATCTACAAATTCTCCTTCTTGGAAAACTGTAACATCTAACACTTCACCAAAAGATTTCTTACTTCCTTCTTCAAAACGAGAAAATTCTGCCAAATACTTCTTAGGAGTTGTATTTGCCTTAGCAAAATGACCCCTCATTGGTTTAGTAGTACGGCTTTCTTTCTTTTCTCCGAAAGCTAATTGGATGGCCTCATAACCATCTTTTTCAATTGTCTTAACTTGTGTTACCACACAAGGACCAGCTTCTATCACTGTGCACGGAAGTTGTTTTCCGTTGGCATCAAACAAACTGGTCATTCCTACTTTTTTTCCTAATAATCCTGACATTTCGTTTTTTAATTAATCAGATTTGTTTTAAATCAGCATGTTTCTAAATAAACCTCAACTGATTGTTATCACACTTTAATTTCTACTTCTACACCGCTCGGCAACTCTAGCTTCATCAATGCATCGATGGTTTTTGCAGATGTACTGTAAATATCCATCAATCTCTTGTAAGAACTTAATTCAAATTGTTCTCTTGATTTTTTATTGACGAAAGTCGAACGGTTTACTGTAAAAATCTTCTTGTTAGTTGGTAATGGAATTGGACCATTAACAACCGCACCCGTCATTTTTACGGTTTTTACAATCTTTTCGGCTGACTTATCAACCAAATTATGATCGTACGATTTCAATTTAATTCTAATTCTTTGACTCACGGTTTTCGATTTTTTATAAACTCGTTTATTAATAACTTTTCTTTAGAATGTTTTCTGATATATCCTTAGGCAACTCGGCATAGTGAGAAAATTCCATTGTCGA
>JAZSPU010000046.1:0-10674 GCA_045537575.1 Acutalibacteraceae bacterium | reverse complement strand
TAATAAATTATTTACAAATATTTCTTTAAATTCAAATCCCAAAATTAAAATCTGAACAAAAGAAAGTAAAAGGCAGTATATAAACATAAAAATTTTTATTCTTTTTGTTTCATTACAGATAATTTCCAAAAAGTCAGGTTTATCATTTTGCACTACGAGTTCTACATCCGGCAAAAAACTATTATACCACAAAAAGTCCTCTTTATTTTTTGGCTTTAAGATGAAATGTGTCTTTTGTTCTTTGGTATAAATACGTTTAATTTTATACCAAAACCCCCCAAATTCAAACTCAAACTTATATAAATCCAAAGCATTTCCTGAAAATTCCAAACAGGTTTTCTTCATATAAAACAATTCCTTTCACTATCCTCTTGTATTACTACACACATTCTTAATTACGCCATAAGAAGATTTCCAACCGTTCCTGTTATTAATGGTATAAAACCAAAAATAATAAACCATAAAATAAGCCCAAACAATATCCATTTTAGCCATTTAAGCTTTTGAGGCAAAAACGCAATCAAAAACCCTATAGCAACGCATACCGTCAAAACACAAAGCGATAATAATTTCAAATAAAGATTAGCATTAATACTCTGCAACATTTCCGCTGCCGCAATTACAAAAATACCAATAGAAGCTATTACATATAAAGCAATGGCAGTTATTAAAAATAATTTTTTCATTTTTTGGTTTCCTTATCAACTTTGTTATATCGCAACATAAATTAAATAATGATGTATTCGCTGAGTATTTCGCCTAGCTCTTCCTTTGTGGAAAAGCCCATAATGTTTCGCATACAGGTTACTCTGTAGGAAATAGTTTTTTCGGACATAAAAAGTTCCTCAGCCAGTTGCGAATAGGTTTTACCGTTCCTTATGCCCTTTAAAATTTTAAAGTCATTTTCATCGCAGGAGCCAAGCATTTTTTCAAGCTTTAAAAGCCTTTGCGCCCACATATCAGAGTACATAGGATCAACCACCGTACTAGCCGTTTCATTTTTTGCGGCATTACTGGCGGGTATTTCTTCTGCTGTGCTTTGTCTTACGTTAAGTTTTGGAGTAACGTAAACGCTTATACGTACCCCCTCTTCCCTTCTATATAAATAGGAATAGGCGTGAAGTGCTTCTCTTCCAAGCTTTGTATGGTCAACACTTATGGTAGTAAGGGTTGGTGTGCCCATTTGAGACAAAAGTGAATCGCCGAAGGACACAACGTATAAATCCTCGGGGATTTTAACATTCTGTTTTTTAAGATTATTCATAAGAAAATATGCGGCAATATCGTTAGCGCATATAACCGAGTCATATTTTTCCTTTTTAAAGCTTTTGCAACATTCTTCAAGAGAGCCGTTATTATATATGATATCATCTTCAGCTTTGAAGTCGGACAAAAAGTAATCTTTTTTAATTTGGTCGGTAGATGAAGCCGGATTAATGGCAAAAAGAGCGGTCTTTGTTTTGTTTAAGCTTTTAAGGTATTCCTGCGCCTGACTCATACCCTCTCGGTAATCCACCAATACGTTAGAATAATTTTCAGCAAGAAGATTGCTTTGATGGTTAACAAAAAGAAGCGAAACTTTGTTTTTGGCAAAGTGGTCGTAAAACTTGGTATCGGTCATCACCCTTGTGGTAAGAACAATAAGCACTCGTTTTTCTTCCTCGCCGTAAACTTTATCAAGATTAAGGCTGAAAATATCATCACTTTCAAGAAAATATATTCCGTAATGGCGTTTAGCCGCTTCGCCCGTCAATCCTTTAAGTGTCTGAGAGCACCACACCGAGCCGTTATACTCGGGATCAATGTAAACGTAAACCGTCATTTTGTCACCTCTTTTCTTTATATTACCATTTTTCACCCAAAAAGAAAAGTAAAATTTGATATTTTTATTGTGTTGAAAACCGTTTCTTCGTATTTTAAAATGAATACAAAGAAAAATATAAGGAGTATTTTGCTATGAAAGACGAAAAAGTTATAGTAAAAGAAGAAAAAATCGTTATAGACACCTATGACGAATCCCCCTGCGAAGAGCTTCCCATGTTTGCGGACAGCCGTGTTCATCAGCGTTCAAGCGGTAACCCCTATCCCAACAAGGTAGTTATTAAAACAAGAAGCAAGGTAAAGTATGCAAAGGAATATAACGCTATAAAGATAGAAAACAAATATATCGAGCTTGTTATACTTCCCGAAATCGGCGGCAGAATCTATTCTGCAAAGGATAAGATTACAGGCTATGATTTCTTTTATAAGCAGCACGTTATTAAACCTGCTCTTATTGGTGCGCTGGGCTCTTGGATAAGCGGCGGTGTTGAATTTAACTGGCCTTTCCACCATCGTCCTTCCACCTTTATGCCCGTTGACTATGCCATTGAAGAAACTGCTACAGGCGGTGTTATCGTATGGCTTAGCGAACACGATCCCATTGACCGTATGAAAGGTATGGTTGGTATCTGTGTTGAACCCGATAAATCCTATTTTGAAACAAGAATGGTTGTTGCTAACCGTACAGCTATAAGAAAGAGCTTTCTTTGGTGGGAAAACACCGCTGTGCCCGTTAACAAGGACTATGAAATTTTCTTCCCCGATGACGTTGACTTTGTTCGCTTCCACTACAGAAGAAGTGCTACAAGCTATCCCATTGCAAATGGAAGCTTCAACGGCTTTGTATTTGAAAAGGGCGGCGTTGATATAAGCAAACATTTTAATACAAAACCCGCTACCTCTTACTTCTCTGCCGCATCAAAGCATGACTATTTCGGCGGTTTTGATAACGGAATCGGTTGCGGTGTAGTACATATCGGCGACCACCACACAGCAGTCGGCAAAAAAATGTTTACTTGGGGCTATAACCAGTTATCTCAGTCTTGGGAACGCGCTCTTACCGATACCGACGGTGCTTATGCCGAGCTTATGGCAGGTTCTTATTCCGATAATCAGCCTGACTTTTCTTGGCTTGAGCCCTATGAAGTTAAGCAGTTCTCTCAGTTCTGGTATCCTCTTGCCGCTTTAGGCGTTCCTTCCTATGCTAACCTTAAGGGCGCCATAAGAATGGAAGACGGCGTATTAAAAATTCAGCCTACCTGCGATAAAAAGGATTGCCGCATTACCGTTATGAACGGCGAAAAGGTTATGCTTGATACCAAAGCCTACCTCGTTGCAGGCGAAGTTCTCACCGTTAAAGGCGACTTTAAAGCAGACTGCTACAAAGTTTGTGTTGAGGGCGTACTTACCTACGATTATGCTCCTCACGTTAAAAAGCCCTTGCCCGAATTATTCCCTGAGGTTGAAATGCCAAATGAACTTGACACCGCTCAGGGACTTTATCTTGCAGGTCTTCACTATTTACAGTTCCGTGATCCTATTGCAAATCCCGACGTTTACTTTAAACGCGCGTTAGAAATAGACGAAAATCACATTCCCTCTTTAGTTGCCTTAGGCGAGACCGCTTGTATCAGAAATGATTTCAAAGAGGCTATTGTTTATTTAACAAAAGCCGCAAATGCCCATACAATTTATAATACCGAAATGGAAAGCGGAAAAATCCACTATCTGTTAGGCTACGCAAAATCTATGCTCGGAAACACCGAAGAAGCATATAATCATTTAAGAAAAGCCGCTTGGAATCAGGACAGCGTTTCCTGTGCTATGACAAGAGCTTCCCTTCTTGCCGCTAAATCGGGCAACTTTGAAGAAGCGCTTTTCTGTGCCGATATGGCTCTTGATAAGGGAGACAGAAATCCCCTTGCCGCGCCTATTGCCGCTCTTGCCCAGTTAAAGCTTGGCAACAAAGCAAAGGCAGAGGAACGCATTGCCAAACTTTTAAAACGCGATCCTCTTAATCATCTTGCACGTTACGTTGCGTTAATTCTCGGAAAAATCAACGAAAAAGAGTTCTTTAACGCTCTTAGCTCTTCTATGAGTCAGACACTTTTAGACGTAGCCTTTGACCTTACCGCAGGCGGCTTTGAAAAGGAAGCAATGGAGCTTTTAAACAAGGTTCCCTCATATACAGATGACGTTGCTCCCTCCCTTGCCGCACTTATTGAAAAGCCCGAAACCGCAAACTTTGCTCACCGCACCTTCCCCTTCCGTTTTGAAGAAATTGCCGCTTTGGAAAAATTTGAAAATGAAAACGATTTCAGATATATGTTAGGCTGTCTCCACTTTGCTCAGAAGCGTTACGAAAAAGCCGCACAGCTTTGGGAAACTTGCACCGGTTGGCAGGCAACACGCGCAAAGGCTGTAAGTGTGTGGAGAAAGGGCGACACCGCAAAGGCAATCGAGCTTCTCAAAACAGCGGTTAAAGAAAATCCCCATTGCGAACAGTTGGTATTCGAACTTGCTTATCTCTTAAACCTTACCGCCGTCGACGGACAGGAATCAATGGAAATAATTTCTGCCCTTGTTAGTGACCTTAAGAGCGCGAGAGACGACATTGTTACCGAGTGGGCAATTGCCGCAAACAGAGCAGGAGACTTTGAAAAGGCGCTTTATCTTATTAACAACCATGACTTTATCCCCTGCGAAGGCGGAGAAACCATAGTTGCAAAACAGCACATTGCCGCTCACTACGGTATTGGTAACCGTTACTTTGAGGAAGGCGATTTCCAAAAGGCTCTTGAAGAATTCCGTATCGCTCAGATTATCCCCGATAACCTGGGCGCAGGTCTCTGGCAGGTTGGCCCCATTATTCCTTCTAAGTATAACGAGGCTCTTTGTCTTATTCATTTAGGAAAAGAGGATGAAGCAAAAGCCATTTTCGATTACATTATCGAGCTTGACGTTGACTTCTTCTCTAATATGCATCTTCCCTCTCTACCCTGCTATCAGGCTCTCTCCATGCTTAAAATCGGCAAAACTGCCCAGTCTTACGCATATATTAAGGGCTTTATGGATTTGTGGGCAAAAGAGAAAGACCGCGTTGATTCAGGATATTTCAGCGCTACTCCCTTCTTTATTTCCTATCCCGAAAAGGCAGAGGTTGCACGTGCTAAGTACTATAATGCACTGCTTAGCGAAGGCAGTCAGGTTATAAACGGTACCCATCGCTTTATGAAATAATATTAATTCTTACAAAACCCCGTTTTTATCACTTTAAACGGGGTTTTTAAGTTGACAATTTTCCAACTTTATAATAAAATACTATTGATGTTTTTTATAAGGAGTTTCTGTTATGCTAGAAAAATTTTTTGTTTGGTACGGTGGATTAACCGATTACCTTTGGGGCGCTCTGCTATTATTCGCTGTAGGCGTTATCCTGCTTATTAAGGGCGGTGACTGGTTCGTTGACAGCGCTGTAGGCATTGCAAAGCGCTTCCGCGTACCTGAGATTATCATTGGTGCAACGGTAGTTTCCATTGGTACTACTCTTCCCGAGGTTATGGTATCGGTTACAGCAGCTATGAATAATAACGGTGCTATTGCTTACGGTAACGCTATAGGCTCTATTATTTGTAACACCGCTTTAATTGCGGCTTTAACCATTGCTATTCGTCCTGCGCCCGTTAATAAAAAGGCTATTGTTACGCCTATTCTGTTCTTCTTCGTATCTGCCGCTATTTACATAGTTGCCGCATACCTTTTCGGACGCTTTGACAGATGGCTGGGAATAGTAATGATTGTAGTCTTTGGCGTTTATATGGCTATGACCGTATATAAGGGCTTTAAAAATCCCACCGAAGAGCATGGCGAAGATACGCAAAGCCTTCAGGGCGGTTCTTTGCTACGGGACATTATCGTACTGGTTATAAGCGCAGGTTTAATTGCAGTAGGCGCAGATATGCTCGAAGGCTCTTCTGTTTCCCTTGCAACTATGGCAGGTATTCCTACAGAGGTTGTAGGCGTTACAATTGTTGCGCTTTGCACTTCACTTCCCGAGCTTGTAACGGCTGTTACTGCTCTCCTAAAGGGCCACGGCGCACTCTCCCTTGGTAATATTATCGGCGCCAACATCTTTAATTTGGTACTTGTATCGGGTGCGGCTGTAACAATTTCACCCTTTGTTATTCCCGAAGGAAGTAAGCTCTTTGGTTATAACACCTCTCAGCTTATCGAAATTCCTCTTATGGTAATTGTTATGGCAATAATGACCTTACCTGCACTCTTTAAAGGTAAGCTTCGCCGTTGGCAAGGCGTAACACTTCTCGGCATATACGTAGCCTTTGTAACGTTACAGGTGCTTATCGCATTAAACGTTTTCTAAATATTTATCTTTATACTTTAACCCAAAGCACAGCATCACGCTGTGCTTTTTTGTGTCACTCACCGTTCTTTTACATAGGATGTAACAGAAGAATACTATAAAAAGAGTGAACAAAATGGAACGAATTGTACTTATGGGAAATCCCAACGTGGGTAAAAGCACGATTTTTAATAAACTGACACATAAAAAACAGCATACGGGCAACTGGGCGGGAAAAACCGTTGAGGTAGCAAAAGGCTATTTTAAAAGCGGCTCTAAAACATATGAAATAGTTGATTTGCCCGGTATATATTCCCTTGATTTTAAATCACCCGAAGAGAAAATTGCAAAGGATTATCTTTTAAACGAAGCCTACGACAAAGTAATAGTAATCTGCGATGCTACCGATTTATACAGAAATTTACGACTCTTTTACGAAGTTTCTGAAATCAGCGAAAATGTGATTTTATGTATTAATATGCTTGACGAAGCAAAGCGCAGAGGTATTGAAATAAACCTTGTCGGAATCCAAAAAGAACTTAATATAACGGTTATAGGATGTAGTGCCAAAAAGGAAGTAAAAAGCGTTAAAGAGGTTATCCAAAGAGATATTACTGCTAAAAATCCTGCACCTTGTGAGCGTCACACCATTATAAATAAATACGTTTTTTATAAAAATGCCGACATAAAAGCCAAGGACAGAAAAATAGACAGACTTCTTTGCGGAAAATATACCTCCCTTCCCTTAATGATTATTTTTTTACTTATCATACTGTGGATAACCATAAGCGGAGCCAATTATCCTTCGATGCTTCTTTCAAAACTGTTTTCCGCTCTAGGAAATTATTTTAATGCATTTTTATTGCACATTAACACTCCGCCCTTTTTAAAGGGAATTATCTATGACGGAGCATATATGGTGCTTTCCGAAGTGGTTTCGGTTATGCTTCCTCCCATGGCTATATTTTTCCCTATTTTTTCTCTCCTAGAAGAAAGCGGTATTTTGCCCAGAATTGCATACAATCTTAATAAACCCCTAAGCAAAGCGGGAAGCAGCGGAAAACAGGCTCTGACTATGTGTATGGGGCTTGGCTGTAATGCTGTAGGAGTTACGGGTTGCAGAATTATTCCTGATGAAAATGCCCGTATAATTTCTGCAGTAACAAACAGCTTTATCCCCTGTAACGGAAGATTCCCTACCCTTATACTGCTTATTTCCATTATGTTTAAAAATGCCTCCTCAATAAGCAAAGCCTCCGTACTTACCTTCTTTATAATTTTGTCGGTTGTTTTGACTATAGCCGAAACTAATTTTTTATCTTTTTTTATGGGCAAAAAGGAAAAAGAAACAGAAATTGAACTTCCGCCATACAGAAAGCCCGATATTTTAAGAACCCTTCTTGATTCGTTTATTAATAAAACCCTTCGCATACTTTTAAGAGCAATTTACGTAGCAATTCCTGCAGGTGCGTTGCTTTGGATAGGCGCAAATACGTTTATAAACGGCAATTCCCTGCTTTATATCTGCGCCGATTTTTTAGACCCCTTTGCAAGACTTCTTGCTATGGACGGAGTTATTCTTTTAGCCTTCATTTTAGGCAGTACAGCAAATGAAATTGTGCTTCCTATAGTACTTATGATGTATATGGGTTCTTCCACCCTTAAAAGCGCTGATAATTCTTTTTTGACCGATATTTTTATAAATAACGGTTGGGATTTTTTCACTGCGCTTTCGGTTTCGCTTTTTTCACTTTTCCATTGGCCCTGCACCACTACGTTACTTACCATAAAAAAAGAAACGGGCAAAATGAAATACTGCCTTTTAGCAATTTTGCTTCCCGCCTTAACGGGCATATTGCTATGCCTTATAACAAACGCAATAAAACTTATTGTTTAAATTTTAAAACTCCTCATTTTTTATGTCTATTTTTAACAATTTCACCAATATTTTTAATTAATTTTGAGTATTTTGATAAATTTCTAAAAAGTGGTAAAATTACTATTGTTTATTAGGAATATTTTTAGTATAATAATATGGGTTAATTTGTATCTGCTATTAACTTACTATAATACAAAATAGAGGAGGTAAACGAATATGAGCGATACATTATTCGTGTGCTTAATGGGCATAGGCACCGTATTTGTTGGTCTGATATGCATCATAATCGTATGTAAGATAGTCAGCGGCATAATACGGCTCGGCGAAAAAGCACCGGCAAAAGATGCTAAAGTGACTGCACCTGCCAATAATACAGCAAGCAATGAGATTCCCGACAAACAGCGTCTTATTGCTGCAATTTCAGCTGTTATCGCTGAAGAGCTCGGTACCGATGTTTCGGCACTCAAAATTAAATCTTTTAAAAAATTATAATTGGCTTTTAAAAGCAAAAGAAAGGTGAAAAATTATGAAAAAGTATAAAGTAAACGTTAACGGTACTGAGTATGAAATCACATTAGAAGTTGTTGACAGTGCCGATGTATCTGCTCCCGCTGCAGCTCCCGCTCCAGCCGCTGCTCCTGCACCCGCTCCCGTAGCTGCTCCCGCCGCTGCTGAAGGCGAAAAGGTTAACAGCCCTATGCCCGGCAATATCCTTGCCGTAAACGTAAACGTAGGCGATACTGTTAAAGCTGGACAGGTTCTTATGATTTTGGAAGCTATGAAAATGGAAAACGAAATCATGGCAGGCGTTGACGGTAAAATAGTTTCCTTAAACGTTCAGAAGGGCTCTACCGTTGAGACCGGCGCTCTCCTTTGCGTAATCGGTTAATTTCTCTCGGAGGATAGACTGATGAATAATAAGTTTATTAAAACCCTCTTCGCTGTGGTTTTAGCGTTTGCCCTTATTATTGTGGGCTTTAACGTTTTTGCCGACACCGCAGACGGTACTACCCCTGAAGATACTTCTTCCGCTGTTATCGGCGGCGCTGATGAGCCTACCGATATCCTTGTTACAGAGGAACAAACCGAAGAAGAACTTAATCCTAAAGAAGCAATTATGAACTTCCTTAATGAGACAGGCTTTAAGGCTATGTTCGGTAACGTTCACAAGGGCGCAGGCTCTTTTGCCGAATTTACCGCAAATTACGGCTATCTCGTAATGCTTCTTATCTCCTTTGTTCTTATTTATCTTGCTATCGGCAAGGGATTTGAGCCTTTACTCCTTCTCCCCATTGCCTTTGGTATGCTTCTTACCAATCTCCCCGGCGCAAATATGTTCCACGAAGCAATTTTTGCCGGCGGTCACATTAATTGGCCCGAACTCGCCGCTACAGGCGGTCTCCTTGACTACCTCTACCTCGGCGTAAAGCTCGGCATTTATCCATGCCTTATCTTCTTAGGCGTTGGTGCAATGACCGACTTCGGTCCCCTTATTGCTAATCCTAAGAGCCTGCTTCTCGGCGCTGCTGCTCAGATCGGTATTTTTGCAACCTACATTGTTGCTACCAATTTCTTAGGTTTTAATTCCTTGGAAGCCGGTTCTATCGGTATTATCGGCGGTGCTGACGGTCCTACCGCTATATTCGTAACAAGTAAACTTGCTCCCCATCTTTTAGGACCTATTGCTGTTGCTGCTTATTCTTATATGGCTCTCGTTCCGGTAATTCAGCCTCCCATTATGAAGCTTCTTACCACTAAAAAGGAACGTCAGATAGTTATGAAGCCTTTAAGAGAGGTTTCTAAAAAGGAAAAGATTATTTTCCCCATTGCCGTTACAGTATTCGTTGCTCTCTTAGTTCCTTCTGCTGCTCCTCTTATCGGCTGTCTTATGCTCGGTAACCTCTTTAAAGAAAGCGGTGTTGCTGACAGACTTTCTAAGACTGCACAGAATGAGCTTATGAATATAGTTACTATATTCCTCGGTGTTACCGTAGGCGCAACCGCTACTGCAAAGACCTTCCTTTCCATCAGCACCTTAAAGATTATTGTTATCGGTGTTGTAGCATTTGCAGTTGGTTCTGCAGGCGGCGTATTACTTGCAAAATTTATGAATCTGTTCCTCAGAAAGAACAAAATCAATCCTCTTATCGGTTCCGCAGGTGTTTCCGCTGTTCCTATGGCAGCCAGAGTTTCTCAGACTGTAGGTCAGAAGGAAAACCCCAAGAACTTCCTCTTAATGCACGCTATGGGCCCCAACGTTGCAGGTGTTATCGGTTCTGCTATTGCCGCAGGCGTACTCCTTGCACTCTTCGGTTAATGGAGGTATAAACTATGACTAAATTAAATATTACAGATACTATACTCCGTGACGCTCATCAGTCTCAGGCTGCTACCCGTATGCGTATTGAGGATATGATTCCTGCCCTTGAAAAGCTTGACAAACTCGGTTATTGGTCTGTTGAGTGTTGGGGCGGCGCAACCTTCGACGTATGTATGCGCTTTTTGAACGAAGATCCTTGGGAGAGACTTCGTACCATCAAAAAGGCTATGCCTAACACTAAACTAAGTCGGAGGCCAAGGCGGTCTTAGGAAGACAACTCTGCCTTTCAACTCC
>JAZSPU010000021.1:0-2668 GCA_045537575.1 Acutalibacteraceae bacterium | reverse complement strand
AGCCTGTTTTTACTACCGGATTTTCTGTGGAAATACCGTATGCCTGATAGATCGGATTGAATAGTCGCGGCGGAGTTGTTTTCTTTTAGATGCTCCACGTAGGCTTTAAAGTGTCGGTCTTCCACGTTCTTAAAGTTTTGTAGACGAAAATTATCGGCTAAGAACTTACAGAACCTTTTTGTTGCTTCAAAGTACCGCGCTCGTGTTTTAAAGCTTAGCTCGTTGCTGTGGTTGTAAATTGCTTCAACCTGCGCTAACAAGTTTTTATACAGACCTGGGTTTAGCACTGTAATATTATTAGAATCTGACATAACAAACCGTCTCCTTTCTTCTAAAATTTTATTTCAACGCAAGGATAGGGACCAAGCCTTGCGTAAAAAGCTGTGTACGAAAAATAATTAAAATGCAGTATTTTCGTCATTAAATTGTGTTAGGAATTGCTGACGAAAATAATTTTGTGTACGAAAATTTTTCTGCTCATTTGCAAACGATAGTCATATATCATCTCAAACCGTGGAGCATCAAAAATTGCTTTTATAGATTGTGCTGACCTGATATCGAAATGTAAATAATCTCAAACAGACGGTCAGCACAATCCTTTTTTTACGGGAAATGAAAGTGATTTCGAAATATTCTCTCGAAACTATAATCATAGAACATATCGAAATTATAATCATAAAGCATATCGAAAATTACATCATCAATAATACAAGAGCCATATTTAGTAACATCATAATTACAAATAAATTCATCTTTAAGGGGAATCTTAGATTAATCTATAATTAATCCATATGGCTCTTAAAATGAAAGTACGCAGGGCATAATACACCCACTGTCAAAGGTATGTACGAACCTTCATTTCTTACTGATTCTTCTTTGACGCGGGGTATTATGCCCTGCTCATCGCGGCTCTCCGACGTCGTCTCCGAGCCGTTTCTATCTGACTTCGTCCAATAGAGACGGCTCGACTCCCAAAAAGAGAGTCATAAATCATTTCAAAAAGGACAGTCATTTATCATCATAGTAATGATAGTCATAGCACCTGCTTCAAAGATTGTTCGTTACTTTCTTCGGCTTCCTGCAGTTTGTCATTCATTACACGAATGACAACTTGCAGAGAGCCGAAAAGCTTTTATCTTGTCCAAGTTTTGACTCGGTGCAGGTGTAACTTGCTCTCGAAGAGACAGTCATAAATCATATCGAAAAGAAAATTCTGTTCTGGTATTCTGCTGTAAAATAAGGTTAGTACTAGGCTTAATCTATTCTCACTTCAACGCAAGATTAATAGATTTTCCGTGCGTGTTCTCCCCAATTCAAGAGTGCAAACAACCTTGTATTGCTTGCTGACGCTACGCCGAGTGCAAGGCATTTCAGCCTGCCGATACTAAAACTCGTTCGGCGGGGATTTTCATTACCGATTAAATCCCGGAAACTTCGTATGCTTTTCCCGTAAGGGATGGTTCTTTCCCTTAAAGGACGGCAGCACCACCGCTTGAGCAGTTTTATTTACCGACGGAACTCTCAAACGTCGTGGATTCTATAAATTTTCGTCAATAACTTAAGCCGAATCCAAACCGCCGTTATGCACTTATTTTCGTTTACAGACACTGTTATAAGTGAAAACTGGTTTGCAGTCGAACAATCCTTCGTTTCGTAACGGCTCTGCTATCCGCACGCATAAATTCACATTGCCTTTGTGAAGGGCTTTGTATATCACGGATTTTCCTACTATCCTGTTTCGGACCACTGCGTGAAAGTGGGATCTGATTTATAACGGCAAATCATAAAACCGAGCAGCGTAATAGGTCACTTACATTGCGTGATGCCCATTTAATATATCATCCTATCCGTTGCCAGAACGGTGATAGCTCTTTAATTCTGTATTGCCACGCCTACGGGTCATACGGATAATCCGCCTTAGAGCATCGGCTGATGAAGTCTAACCCAACTTCAAAGGTTTTCTGCTAGAGATTCTCAGTCCGTCGCAGAACTCAGACTGTAGCTCTCGGCACCAAACCTTTGGTGCAACTAACTTCCCATGTCAAAAACAAAAATTTAAAACATACCTTCATAACTCCGTCATACGCCAATTTTAGAGCATATCGACGGGGATATATTTGAACCTCATTAAAGGAATCAAAAACACCATAAAACAAAGAAAGACACCTATCACGAAAGATAAGTGTCTTTGTTTGCTTTATCGTAAGCTTTACGAAAGAGCATGCCAATACACTTAACCTTCTCGGTTCAATGTATTATTTGAATAACTCCTTCATTATTTTAAAGCTCATATATATTATACAGTATAGAATTTACTTTGTCAAATTGCTCAGGGGCCTCTTATTTGCGATTACAAGCGATTAGAAACGCTTAGAAGCGAAAAAGTGGTCTTTTCAATATCTGTTGTGGTCTTTTTATATACATTTTGATACTTTTTTGCCCTTTGCAAACATTTTATGAACATTATACAATGTCGCAGGATACAATTAAATACTCAAAATCGTACACGTTTTTTATAAATAGGGTGAGTTCAGATTCTTCTCGATTGAGGGCTGTTTGATCTGCATGTTTTTCATACCGTAGATTTGTAACTGCATAGGTATATCTGTTTCCTTCTACATCAGTAAATATTACAGTATCACCAACCGAGATTTCACGGTAAAAATCG
>JAZSPU010000017.1:0-30986 GCA_045537575.1 Acutalibacteraceae bacterium | reverse complement strand
GTTATACCTAAATTTTCAAGATATTCTACTAAATCTATTTCCATTAAATTTGTTCTAAAAATCATATAAGCATTTGTCGGTTTCATATCATATTTAGGTTTGAAAGTTTCGGCAGTCCACCCTTCACCAGCAAAGGCGTTAGCATAGTCCGTGCGGTTTCCGTTATCTTGGTAGTTATCCCAAAACCTATCGTATTCTGATTTTTGTCCTGCTTCGTAAACGTCCTCGATACCCTGCGGCATTTCGCTTGTCTTGTAGGTCAAGTCTCCACCCGTTTTTTCGCGGATTTTATCAGCTATAGCGCGAATATTTTCTTCATCATAAACCTTTTTAGCCATTAATAGCTCACCTCATCTCCGTCGGGCATAATATCAAGAACGATATTTGCTATTTCGTTTTTATCGTCTTCGGTAAGCAGGTAATCCTTTCCGTCAATGCCGTTTATACCATCCTTGCCGTCAACACCGTTCTTACCGTCCGCACCATTATCTCCCTTATCGCCTTTATCGCCCTTGTCACCTTTATCGCCTTTGAATACGCCGTTATCGGCATCTTCTCTAACGCTTTGGGCAATATTCAAGGAAGACTGATAAAGCGCTAAAAGTTGCTCATATTCACTCGGTGTCGGATCATCCGGAACCTCTCCCTGCCCATAACCGCTCTCGAAAACCTCTACCTTTGCCGCATTTGTGGTAATACGGCTGTCTTCTTTTGTTCCTATAAGCGAAAATGTGAAGGAAGGAACTTTAATAACCTCATAAGGCACAAGAAAAGTATTATCCCCGATGTAAAAACCGCTTTCTTCATTAAGAATTGCAGAAACGTTTTTTCCGCTGTTTCCCTTAAAAATTGCTGTCACTTCATAGCCGTTCCACTCATTAGAAAGCTCCAGTTTAAGTGACAAAAAATTTATAGAATCAGAATAAACAGGGTCGGCACAAACTGTGATATGCTGACCCTTAACTTTTGCATAAATCATAAAATTAACCTCTTTTCTTTTATATTTACTTTTAACAGCAGTATGACCTGACCTATCCTTCTACTGTCAAAATAAATAATAAGCGGTTAATTTGCGACATTCACCGACATAATTTTACACATTTAGTGCATAACTTATGTCAATAACCTGTTCATAACTTCAATAACTAAAAAAATACCCTCCGTTTACCTATCACATAAACGGAGGGTGCTTTTATAAATTATTATGTCTATTAGAGATTATTTCATATATTTGTCGGTATAATCCTTAACCTCAATAACCTTGCCGGAAACACGAGAGTCTTCAGCAGCAAATACAAGAAGGTGGTTATAGCAGGAAATACCGATTTCGCTTACGTCCTCTTTACCGAGTTCACCGGTAAGATACTTATAAAGAGCATTAACGGTACCGGCATCACCACCGCCGTGACCGGAAGTAATAGAGTCACCTGTAACAGCAATTTCAGAGTCGAGATAACGGAATTCTTTTGTAGCAAAATCGTAGAAGCGGAACTGTTTGCCGTCTTCGGCACCCATTTCACAGTGAAGCATACCCTTGGTACCCATTATATCACTGTATCTGCCGCCCTTAGTAAAGGCGCACATTGTAAGAAGAACTGTAGTCTTATCTTCAAATTCCATATTAACGGTCTGATGGTCAACAACGTCGTTATCACACTTAAATACACATTTTCCGTACTGAGTAGTCTTAAGCGCTTCCATAACGTCCTCATCAGTAGGATCAACCTTTTGTGTTGAAGCACATCTGAACCACATATTTTTCTTATCATCATAATAGAGTTTTACGCTGTTATAAGGACAGGTATCATATTCAGGACAGCCTTCAAAGCATCTTTCGGGAGCACCTTCGGGAGCATTTTCTTCTCTGAAGTAGCTAAGAGAACCAAAGGAATGAATCTTATCACACTTTTTGCCTACAAGCCACTGGAGGATATCAATATCGTGACAGCATTTCTGCAAAAGCATAAAGGAAGCACGACCGGAGTTACCCCAGTTACCTCTTACAAAGCTATGGCTCTGATGAAGATTACCAACTGCCTCGGTATGATTTATAGAAACAACCTTGCCTAAAACACCGTCATCAATAATCTTTTTAAGCTGCATAAAATAAGGAGTATAACGAAGAACGTGGCAAACCATAATCTTTCTTCCATACTTTTCAGCCTGCTTATAAATAAGACCGCACTCTTCGGGAGAAGGAGCAACAGGCTTTTCTAAAAGAAGGTCATAACCAAGCTCCAAAGCCTTCATAGCGGGTTCAAAGTGAAGCTGATCCATAGTGGAAATAATTGCAACATCAGCAAACTTAGGTCTGTCTAAAATATGTTCCCATGTAACGTAGCAGTTCTCTTCGGGAATACCGTGTGATTTTTTTACAGCCTCTCTTGTGTTATCAGTAGGCTCAGCAACGCCTATTACTTTAAACTGCTCAGGATAATTCTTCATAATGCCTG
The DNA here is from genome assembly GCA_045537575.1 of Acutalibacteraceae bacterium. Taxonomy (GTDB): domain Bacteria; phylum Bacillota; class Clostridia; order Oscillospirales; family Acutalibacteraceae; genus SIG607. Next base: position 28,533 of record JAZSPU010000017.1, on the reverse strand, counting down.
TATAGGTTCTGCCTCTATCACCTGCGCCGATTAATATTACTTTAATTGGTTCCATAAAAAATACCTCCTAATTTCAAAGACTTGAAAAATAGATTTTTATATGATATAATCACCATATCACCTTTAATTATAAGCTTTTTTCAAAAAAAGTAAATTCAAAATTATATATATAATCTTTAAAATTATATACAAAAGAGGAACATTATGAATCAGTTAATAATAAAAGATAACCCCACCGTTACTGCACTTCACTCCCTATTTACCTACACATATCCTGCCGATTATAAGTTCCACGGAGAAAGCCATAATTTTTATGAAATTATAATTATTTTATCGGGGAAAGCAAGTATTACTGCCGACAGCGACGTTTTTTCTCTTCAATGCGGTCAGGCATTTTTGCACCCGCCTATGCAGTTTCATAACGTTATAAGCGTTTCAAACGAGCCTTTAACTGTAGGCGTTATATCCTTTTCGGGCAAACATATTCCTAAGGTTTTTAATCGTATTTGCGTAATCGAAAATATGTCAACTATACACAGTCTTTTCGGCAAGGCAAAAAAACTCTTTAACTTTAATGATATTTGGGTTACTTCTACCGTAAAAGACGATAACGCCCACCTTTTGTTTTTAAAGGAATTTGAAGCATTTCTTATTACTCTCAGCGAAAACACTCTGAACAAAAAAGAAAAGCTGAGCACAGGGGAAGCGAACTATTCTCTTATTGTCAAAACCTTACAGGAAAATATCGAAAAAAATCTTAAGGTCAGCGATATCGCAAAGCTTATCAATATGAGTGAAATCGGTGTCCAAAAGACCTTTTCGCGCTATGCAGGTGTAGGGGTAATTGAATATTTTAACAATATAAAAATACGTAAAGGTATTGAGCTTTTAAAATCGGGACTAAGCGTTAAAGAAACTGCTTTACAGCTCGGCTTTTCAGATGCAAATTATTTTTCCACCGTATTTAAAAGAATTACGGGAAATCCACCCTCAAAATTTATATAACCCTAGTCCTAAAATAAAAAAAGCACCGCGAGGTGCTTTTTTTATTTTAGTTTAACATCGTAAGTAAGGCTTCCCTTTGCTTCGTGTTCGCCCAGAAGCACATTAATGCCTGCATTAACCGCCATACTGGAATTTCCGCCTATAATCATACGGCTTACGTGGGGTAAAGCTTCAAGCACAAAAGGATTACCGAAATGAAGCACAGTGGAAATTCTGTTTGTTACTTGCAGTGCTTCAAAGAATGATAAAATACGGGGAGTAAAGTCTTCACAACCCTGATATGCTTTACCGTCGGTAAAGGTAACAAATACAACCTCATCATACTTAAGGTTATCCTCGGTTATTCTCCAGCCATCAGTACTGCTTGGCAATTCTTTAATAATTCTATAATCACTGCCGGGATAATTCTCCATTAATTTATCCTTAATTAAAACGGGGTTGTACCAAAGCTTAGACATAGTATCAACGTCGATATTGTTATTAATTACGTTAGCTTCGTTGTGGCACATAATTATAAAATAATATTTTTTATCCTTAGGCAAAGCAGTAGAAATGCCGTTGTCGGTTTTTGCAAAAATACCGTCGGTATTAAGCTTGTGGTAATTAGCTAAATCCTCCTCGGTAATTTCGGCAGAGGTATCAAGCAAGGTTACCTTGTGCTGTGCAGCCAGAACGCCCTTAACAGCTTCATCAAGTATATCATCGGGAATAAGACCGTCCTTATAACATTTAAGAAGCGACTCATAACCGTCTTTGTTTGCATCCCAGATAAGCGCTAAATTGTTACCGCCTGCAATGGAAAGTCCGCGGCTTCCGTCAATACCGTATTTAGCTATTACACCGCCCATACAAAGCGCATCGGTAATGGTAAAACCATTAAAGCCATGCTCTTTAAATAGGTCAATAGTCTTTTTGGAAAGACTGCTTGGGTACTCGGTATCAAGAGCGGGTACTCTGGAGTGGCCTGTCATAACGCCGTCTAAAAGTCCTTTTTTGCAAAGCTCAATGTAAGGATACCAGCAATAATCAATAATATCTTCTTTAGTTGCATTGGAAAAGGATTCAGCCATATGGCTGTCTATATACTTATTATGGATTGTACCGGCAGAGCCTGCACTGGGGAAATGCTTACCAACGGTTAATACACCGCCGTCGTGCATACCCTGTGCCTCGGCGGCGCCAAGCTCAGCAACACGGTATTTATTACTACCCATAGAACGATTGGTAGAAGCGCATAAAGAATTGTGGTTTACCATATCAAGTACAGGGTTGCATACTACGTTATACCCCGCTTTTCTTGCTTTAACTGCAGTAACCTTACCGAATGCGTAAGCGCTTTCGGTGGTATTACACATACCTATTGCATTATGCTGACCGATAAGTTCTCCGCCCTCATCTCTAAAGCCGCTTTCAGCATCGGTACAAATAAGTATGGGGTAATCGGCAGCGGCCTTTATACGAGCCATAGTTTCCTCAAACTTATAGTTACCTGTCACCCAAATAGCACCCAATTTATGTTCCTTTATCATATTTATGGCATATTCAATGTTGGCTTCGGTCTTTGCTTCATCCCACATATTATTTACTCTGCCACACATAACCATACCCAGCTTTTGTTCTATGGTAAGGTCACTAAAGTTTAATTCCTTAATTTCCATAAATACGCCTCCGAATGTATTTTTTTACATTCTAACAAGCGGCATATCAAAAGTCAATAACTCCAAGAAAAGACTAGAACGATTTGCATTTTTTTAATAAAAATATGTGTTTTTTTACACTTTAACCTTAAAGCGCAAATAAACGGTAACTAATAATTTTTCACTTCAGTATCCTACTAAAAATCCCGTCCTCTTACGAGAACGGGATTAAAAAAGCAACAAATTAGAATTTTATTTCTTCAATACTTTTTTGCACCAAGTGCGTTTGTTGCATTTTGGACACTTTAAGTACCGAGTTGTTCCCCTATGCATTGCATTTAATGCTTCTGTATAAGTCGGTACAATCTCGTGACCGCAATTTTTACACTTGTAAGCGCCTACACTTACTTCAAGCTTTAATGCATAGAAGCATGGGATTAAAAAAACAACGCAAAGCATAAGAATAGCGACAAGCTGCCATACTCCTTCGGGTATTAAAAATGCAGTAATAAAGAGACCTGAAATCAGAGCTATCATACTTATAATCATGATTACCCACATAGATTTCCAAATTATTTTATTTTTTTGTTCTAATTCTTTGGATATATCAAGCAAAAGCTGTTCGTTTTTCTGATTATTGTTTTCCATACTGATTTTCTCCCCACTTAATAATTCATTTACGCTGATACTAAGAATATCACAAAGTTCAAGCATAATCGAAGAATCGGGCATTGTTATACCTCTTTCCCACTTGGATATTGCTTTATCGGTGATACCCAGTTTTTCAGCCAACTGCATTTGTGTTAAACTCATCTTTTTTCTGCACTCGGCAATAAATCTTCCGATTTTTATTTGGTCCATAGTGAGCCTCCTTTTGCTTTTAATATATACGATTAGAAGAAAAAAACACACATACCATTGGTTTAGTGAGGAGAAGTAAACCGTTGGTAGAGTGAAAACTGTCTGCTAAATTTCAGTTTACTTTTTCTTCAACAGGAGTAACTATCGGTTTTCCGTCTTTGCCCGTCAAAACTGTCAACCCACCTGCATAACCGCTTGCACGAAACAAATAATTAACGCCTGTTTCTTTGTCAATCCAAATCTCAACAGAACCTGCTCCTTGACTGTAAATTTTCTCAAATCTTTTCTCTTTAGCCATAATATTATCACCTTTCCTTACAGCATTGTATCACAAAAGCGGCATAGCCGCAATACCTATTCCCTATTACTTCTTACTTATTACTTCCCAAAGCCCCGAGGACTTTTTTTAGTGAAGAGTGAAGAGGTAATAGGTAAGAAGTAAGCCCCAAGAACTTATCGTCCTTGGGGCTTTGGTGCGAGTGTTCATAACCAACCTGATAAATCAATGCGAAGCATTGTATGTAATCCGCGACTAGTTGCGGCATGTTATCATCTCAAAGAGATGTATGTAAACAATCCGAAGATAAATACACCTGCGGTGATGCCATACACGCTTCGCGTGATTACATACGCCTACTGGCAATTACATACCAATCCTTCGGATTGTATAAAAATAAGACAGTCTTAAGACTGTCTTATTTTTTGGTGCCGGTGGCCGGACTCGAACCGGCACGGTATCGCTACCGGTGGATTTTGAGTCCACTACGTCTGCCAATTCCATCACACCGGCAAATTTACCTTGATATTATACACTATCAAGTGTTATTTATCAAGTGTTTTTTTAAATTTTTTCTTTCAAGCTTCATCAAGGACTACTCCTGACTAAAAAAGCGTCTTTGTGTATGCTAAGGCACTTTTTGTTTATACTAAACTTGGTGAGAAAAAATGGATATAAAATTTTACGAAGGTAAAATGCTCTCTAAAAATCTTAAAGAGAATATAACCTATATAAAAGAAATATTTAAAAATGATGATATTTTACGAACAAGAGAGCTTACTACTCCCACAGGGGTAAAATGCGCTTTATTTTTCTTTGACGGTATGGTAAATAACGAAGTGCTAAATGAATCGGTTGTACGTCCGCTTCTTACGTTTAGTGATGAATACATTGGTTCAAAGGCAGATTTTGCTGTAGAACATATACTTTTTACTGCAGAAACCGGTGTTTTTGAAAACCTTACGGATATGCTGAGAAGCCTTTTATACGGCGACACACTTATACTTTTTGACGGAGACTCTAAAGCGGTCACCGTAAATACTAAGGGGTGGCGTACAAGAGGAATAAGCGAACCGGGGGATGAAAGAGTTTTACAGGGCCCCCGTGAGGGCTTTGATGAAGCGGTAATGCTGAATTTGGCAATGCTCAGAAGAAAGCTTTCCACCCCTGACCTTAAGGCAGAATTTGTGCAGTCGGGCAGACGCACCGATACAAGAATGTTTATCTGTTATCTTGAATCGGTGGTTAACCGCACCGCTTTAAACGAACTGAAAAAACGCATTAAGAAAATAGATATCGACTCCATTCTTGATGCAAACTATATAAACGAGCTTATAAACGAAAACCGTTTTTCCATTTTTAAAACAGCGGGAACTACCGAGCGCCCCGATATTGTAGCGGCAAGATTACTGGAAGGCAGGGTTGCTCTTTTTATAGACGGCACACCCGTTATACTAACTGTTCCCTATCTTTTCAGCGAAAATTTTCAGAGCGATGATGACTATTATCAGAACTATACGGTTGCTTTTATAGGCAGAATAATGAGATATATTAGTTTTATTTTAGCTATTAGTATTCCGTCTGTTTTTTTAGCCCTTATAAGCCATCACAAACAGCTTATACCCACCTCTCTTTATCTCACCATTTCGGCTTCCCGAAACAGTTTACCCTTCCCGTCTGTACTTGAATGTCTTTTGCTTATTTTAATATTTGAATTACTCAGAGAAACGGGACTCAGAGTTCCGCAAAGTATGGGCAGTGCCCTTTCTATAGTCGGCGGTCTTGTAATAGGTCAGGCTTCTGTTGAAGCCAAAATAGTAAGTGCGCCCATGCTTATAGCGGTGGCGGCAGGCGGTATTGCAGGTCTTATGGTGCAAAAGCTGAAAGGCGCCGTTTTTTACAGCAGAATAATTCTTGTCCTACTCTGTTATTTTTTCGGCCTTACGGGATATTTTGTAGGCATTACAGCACTTTTTGCAATAATCTTTTCCCTTAATTCATTTGGTACCGATTACACAGCTTCATTAAATGAATTTTCCTTTCAAAGCCTTAAAGATACCGTATTTCGAGCGCCTTGGTTTAAAATGAAAACAAGACCTCGTTCGTTGAGTACTAACACTATAAGACAAAGGGGCAAAAAATGAGATTTTTAAAAATACTTTCCGCTCTGCTGATAGTTTTCTCCCTTTCTTCCTGCGCTTCCCTTACCGAAATGAGAGAGGTGGAGGATGCGGTGCTGGTTTGCGCTCTGGCCTTTGACAGAAGCGGCGAACTTATAAAAATGTCAGCCGAAATAGCCTTTAAAAGTGATGAAACGACTGTTTTAACCGCAACAGGTGAAAAAACAGAGGACTGCATAAAGGAAATAGAAAAGAACATTCCCGAAAAGCTTATTTTTTCTCATTGCGGCGCTGTGGTTTTAGGACAAAGCCTTACACACAAGACGGCTAAAACCATACTGGATTATCTTTTTATAAAGGAAGATTTTCCCCTTAACAGTTACGTTGTTTCCGCCGACAATGCACAAAACATTTTAAACTGTGAAATGCCGTCAAAAGAGCCTATCGGCTACTGCTTATCACAGTTACTGTCAGAAAAAAGCGAAGATACCGACAGCCGCATTTTTTCTCTTTATAAAAAAGATGAAAAGCTTCTTCCCTGCTTTACTTCAGAGGGAAAAGCCTTAAAAAGAGAGGAACAAAAATGGAAAATAAATTAAAGCACAGTTTTTCGCATATTTGCCTATATGCCTTGTTTTTTATAGGCAATGCCATCATAAATCTTCCCTTCAAAGAATATACAAGGGGAAGTATATTGGGCTTTATTATTGCTTTTTTGTTAGGATTTTTGGTGATTTTCAGACTTAAATCCATTGAATTTTCAGAAAAAAGCACTTTAGCTTCAAAGGTTATTTATCTCTTTTTATGCTTTTATGCTCTGCTTTGCGGTATAGTCACCCTACGTAATTTTGTCACCTTCAGCGACAGAATAATACTTCCTGAAATCAGCAGTTTTTTTCCTACCCTTTTGTTTTTGCTGTTAATATGGTTTCTTTGCCGCCAAAACGAAAAGGTTATTTTAAAGCTTAGTTTTATAAGTCTTACTGTTATAGTCTTTTTGGTGATACTCCTTTTTCTTTTTTCCCTAAAATTTCTTTCCTTTGATTTTTTAACACAAAATTTGCCGACTATTAAGGAAATCGGCTATCAGAGTCTTGCCTATTTTTCTATGAGCTTTATTCAAGGAGTTATAATATTCGGTTTTATAAAAAAAGCCCACACTTCATATGTGGGCGGATATATTACGGCAGGTTTTGTTTTATTTTTAACCCTTGTTCAGTGCCTTGGCACATTCGGTTTTTCCTCACTTTCAAGCCTAATGACTCCTTATTCCTCGGCGGTGGGAATAATAACCTTTGGAGATAAGTTTAGCCGTCTTGAAGGCTTTTCATACTTTATCTACTTTGCTACAACACTTATAAAAACAGTTATTTCGCTGAAAGCGGCAAAAAACTTTTTTTCTGTCACCTTTAAAAAAGCACAAAATTTCTTCTTCCCCGCCGTATTAATAATTTATCTTTTAATCAGCGTTTTAACTAATATATTTACTAACCTACCATTTATAGTTATTGCGCCTTTTTTAGCAGTTCCGCCGATAATCTTTCTTTTGCTACCAAAAAAGCTTTATTCATAGCTTAAGTCGTATTCCCTTGCAATATTAAACCAGGTAATCGGGCCTACACTGCCTGAAACAGGAATAGAATAAAGCCTTTGGAATACCCTTACTGCATTTGCGGTAGCAGGGCCGTAAATACCATCAACCGTAACTGCGGGAACCTCGGGAATTATGGTTGAAATACGGGCTAAATAGGTCTGCAAATCACGAACGTTTTCTCCCCTCATTCCTTCGCTAAGCACGTAACCGGGATAAAGCTTAGCCTTTTGCCCTGAATAATTTTCAGGGAGATTATTTCGTATGTTATCATATATTTCCCTTATTTTTTCCCAAGTCTGACTGTCAACCACACCCGTAGGATTAAGACCGTAAAAGCGTTGAAAGGTTGAAACTGCATTTACAGTATCCTCGCCGTAAGTTCCATCTATAGCAAAATTATTCAAGTTTTGGTTAAAATAAGCAATAACATTAAGATAATACTGAATAACCCTTACCTGATCTCCGCTGCTTCCAAGTACCAGCTCCTCGGAATAGGGCAGACTTGCTTCCTCTTCGGTTATGCCTATAGCATCAAGTTCGCTAAGTCTTCTTACTCCAACAAATATTCTCTTGATTTTATACCATGTGGATTTATCCACTATCCCTGTTTCATCAAGGAAAAACACCTGCTGAAAGGTTTTGACCGCTTCTTCGGTACGAACATCAAAAATACCGTTAGGCGAGGAAATTTTCGGTATAGCGGGATAATTATTGCTTATAGCATTAAGCTGAGTCTGAATAACACGCACGTCATTTCCCGAATCGCCCACCTTAAGCGGTGTGCCGGGATAAGATTCATCTACGTCTGCAATGGGAGCATTTTCAATAATATTTATATCGTTTCCATAATAATTGGTTAAAATTTCATAAGGGGTAAGACCGCTCTCAGCAAGAGGGACGGTGCCCCATTGAGAAAGTCCGTCACAGGTAGAAGTAGTTCCGTTACAAAACTGAGTAAAGAAGGGTTGAACGCTTCCGTCCTCTGCTACGTAATCGTTAAAAATATCATCAACTATTGCGCTTATGTTTTCAAATACTGCTCTATCCTTAACGTAAGCCTGATCAAACTGGGTTGAATTGGTAATATCAAAATCATAGCCCCTGCTTTTGTACCACTCGGTATAAACTCTGTTAAGGGCAAAGGTTATAATTGCATAAATATTGGCTCTCAGGGCATTTTCGGGCCAAGTAGGGTATATTTCGCTTGACGCTACGTTTTTTATATAGTCGGTAAAGGGAACAGTTATGTTTTCGGCATTACTGCTAGGAGCTCCCAGATGAACGGTAATATCGGTAGGAATAACGGGATTAAGCGGCATAAATTTCTCTCCTTTTTAAAGATTATAGGGTTGATCTTCGGTGTCTGACATAGGTTGATTTTCGCCGCCTGATGCCCATTTCCATAAAAGATTTACCGTCTGAATGGAAACAACCGAGTCAAATACGGGAACCTCGTTCAAGGTAAAATCAATAAAATCTTCTGCCGATACCCTTATATCGTAAAGTCCGTAAACCACCCTTGTTCCCGACGGCGAAAGGGTTTCGCTCTTTAAGGGCGCGGGAAGCTCAATTATTTTAGTTTTTCCGCTTATGTCGGTCAGCTCATTGGCAACCGTTTCCCCCGTAGCGCTGTCAGTCACAGTGACGGTTGCGTTTTTAAGCGGACGGCTTTGCGCCTCGTTAACCACTATAATAAGACCGCCCTTGCCAAGATTCTCTAAAGGTTTACTCGTTTCCTCTACTTCGCTTACAACGGGCTTTGCCCGTATATTCATTTCCCTCATTTCCTTTATGTATTCTTCAACAGTTTTGTTTTGCATACACTCGCCTCCGCTTTCAGTATATGCAAAAAAAGACACGGGCGTGTTTGTCCGTGTCTTTAAAATTACTTTTTAATTTTATAGGTTGGTACGAATTTTTTTACCCAATCGCGAATATCTTCGCTGTCATCATAAATATCTTCTTTATGCTCGTCAAGAGATGCAAGAAATTCGTCTTCGTCAAAATCAATAGGCTGACCGATAAAAATAAGTCTGTTTTCGGTTTGGGTAAGACCTTCTTCGCTCATAAGAAGCTCTTCGTACTTCTTTTCCCCAGGTCTTAGTCCCGTAAACTTAATATCGATATCTACGTAAGGAGTAAAGCCCGAAAGACTTATAAGATTTTCGGCAAGGTCTAAAATTTTAACAGGCTCACCCATATCGAGCACGAAAATCTCGCCACCCTTTGCACTTGCTCCTGCCTTAAGCACAAGAGACACCGCTTCGGGAATGGTCATAAAGTATCTAATTATACCGGGGTCGGTTACGGTTACGGGGCCGCCCTCTGCTATCTGCTTTTTAAAGAGGGGAACAACGCTTCCGTTACTGCCAAGCACGTTACCGAAACGTACCGCAACAAAATCGGTATTACTCTTTTTATTATAGGCTTGTACAACCATTTCGCACATTCTTTTTGAAGCGCCCATAATATTAGTGGGGTTAACCGCTTTATCGGTAGATATAAGCACAAAACGTTCTGCTCCGTACTTATCTGCAGCACGTACTGTTTTTAGTGTGCCGAACACGTTATTCTTAATAGCTTCGTTAGGGCTGTCCTCCATTAAAGGAACGTGTTTATGAGCAGCTGCGTGATATACAACCTGAGGACGAAAATCCCTGAAGATTTGTTCCATTCTTCTGGTATCACGAACACTGCCTATTCTTGTTTCCAAATTCAGTTCGGGATAGGTGCGTTTAAGTTCATTCTGAATATCATAAGCATTGTTTTCGTATATATCGAAAATAACAAGTAGTTTAGGCTTATTTGCGGCAATTTGTCGGCAAAGCTCACTTCCTATTGAACCGCCGCCGCCTGTTACAAGAACAGTCTTACCTGCAACGTAACCCGATACATCTTCGGTTTCCAGCTTAATAGGTTCTCTGCCTAAAAGGTCTTCTATTTCAACGTCACGAACACTTTTAACAGAAACCCCTTCTTCCTTTTCTATTTGATATACAGCAGGAAGGGTTTTTAATACACAGCCTGTTTTCTGACAAATTTTAAGAATTTTTGATTTTTCTTCAGACGGACAAGAAGGAATTGCAAAAATTATAATATCAATATTTTTTTCTTTTGCCAGTCTTATAATATCAGCTCTTGTACCCATTACCGGCACGTTATTTACGAGCATACCCTGTTTACTTTCATCATCATCAATAAGGCAAATGGGGGTTGCGCCGCCATAGTAAGCGCTTTCGTGAATATTATTAAGGATAAGGGAAGCGCCGTCACCGGCTCCTATTATCATAATGTTACCGTTTACTTCGCTCTTTGTCTGCTTCTTTCTTCTATGATTAACGCGAAGTATAAAACGCATTGCAAAACGTCCTACAACTATAAATACCGAAGCAAAAAACGGAGCGGAAATATATACTGAACGCGGGAATACAGCCACTATTCCGCCTTCCTTCATATAAAGCGTAGTAACAAAAAGAACCGCATAGGCAAAGGCTGAAGCAATAAAGCAGGAAACAGCCACAATTCCAATTTCATGAAGTCCTGCATAATGCCATATTATACGATACATTTTCATAAAAAGGAAAACTGCAATAAATACCGCTACAACGAAAGGAAGAGCCACAAACACACCGTTAGCTACTTGGGGATTTTGAGAAAAGTATAACGGTAAGGAGTCCAGTCTCAAATATAGCGCAAACATAAAGGAGAATGCTACTGTAATAATATCCACTAAAATAAAGATAAGAATTTTAATATTCTTTTTAAAATTATTCAAAATACCCTCTCCCAAACTATATATTCATATATATAATAACATAATTAAAAAATTTTTTCAACCATAAAAAAATACTGCAATATCTTGTGCGATATTGCAGCAAATTTTTTAATCAAGTTCAATTGCGCCGGTATAAAGCTTATAATAGGTACCTTTCTGGGCTATTAAATCGTCGTGATTGCCACGTTCAATAATTCTTCCCTGTTCAAGCACCATAATAGCGTCGGCATTTCTTACGGTTGAAAGTCTGTGAGCTATAACAAAGGTGGTACGGTTTTTCATTATTCTGTCCATACCGTGCTCAATATGTCTCTCAGTTCGTGTATCAACCGAGCTTGTTGCTTCATCAAGCACCAAGATAGGCGCCTTTGAAACGGCGGCACGGGCAATATTAAGAAGCTGACGCTGTCCTTGTGAAAGGTTCGCTCCGTCACCCTCAATAACTGTATCATAACCGTTTTCAAGTCTCATTATAAATGAATGAGCTCCTGCTATTTTAGCCGCTTCCACAATTTCGTCATCGGTAGCGCTAAGTCTTCCGTAACGGATATTTTCCCTTACCGTTCCGGTAAACAAATGGGTATCTTGAAGCACCATTGCGATATTTTCTCTAAGAAAATCTTTATCATAATCGCGAATAGGCACTCCGTCAATAGTGATACTGCCGTTTTCGGTATCGTAAAAACGGTTTAATAGATTTGTTATGGTGGTTTTGCCTGCTCCCGTAGAGCCAACGAATGCTATTTTCTGACCAACCTTCGCATAAAGAGAAATGCCGTGAAGAACCCTTTTGCCCTCCACATAACCGAAGTCAACATCTTTAAGCTCCACATTTCCCTTAATTTCGGTTTTTTGACTGCCTAAATCGTCCTCATACTCGCTTTTAGCATCAAGCACGTTAAACACTCTTTCAGCGCCTGCAAGGGCGGCAAACACTGTTGACATCTGCATAGAGATATTGTTTATAGGCATAGAGAAATGACGTGAATAGCCTGCAAATACAGTAAGTGCGCCGGGGGTAAAGCCTGTAAGCACCATTAAGATACCGCCCACACCTACGGTAACACCGTAAGAAATCTGGCTTGTATTTCCCATAATGGGGCCCATAATTCCGCCGTAAAACTGCGCTTTAAACTGTCTTTCGCGAAGCTGTCCGTTCAGCAAAGCAAATTCTTCATTACAATCTTTTTCGTGATTAAATACCTTTATAACCTTTTGTCCGTTAACAGTTTCCTCAATATAACCGTTAACCGCGCCCAAAGCTGTCTGCTGTGAGCCGTAATACTTTGAACTTGCCTTTCCTATAAGACCTGCAAGCTTTGTAAACAGCGGCACAAAAGCAACCGTAACAAGAGTTAAAATCCAGTTGGTTGTAAGCATAAAGGTAAGGGTGCCTATAAGGGTAATTGCTCCCGAAAATACCGAAACCAAGGAGTTATTGAGCATTACGTCAATATTATCAACGTCATTTGTAAAACGGCTCATTATTTCGCCTGTAGGACGGGAATCGAAATAACTTACGGGAAGCTTTTGAAGCTTACTGAATAAATCATTTCTTATTTTTTCCACGCTGTTTTGAGATACTGCCAACATAAGACGGCTTTGCAGATAGGTGGATATAACGCCGATAAGATAAACCATAAGAAGAAGCAAAAGAGCAATAATTATATACTCTGTAACACTTGCATCACTGCCCACAATTCGTGAAATAATCTTATCTGCCGCTTCTTCCATAGCGCTAAAACTAAACTGCGCATCAGGATTAATTTCCAGTGTAATTCTTGTTATTACGGGGGCTAACATATACGAACCTATAAGAGAGGTCAGGGTAGAAAAAAGCATTGCGAAAAGAACAAATATCAGCAATATTTTATATTTTCCAACGTAAGAAAGTATTCTCTTTACAGTTTTCCCCACATTTTTTGGTTTTCCTTTTGCTCCTCTATTTCCGTGAGGGCCGCCGCCTCTCAGCGAAGTGCCGTGAGACTGAACGGTGTACTGGGCATTAAGCTTTTCAAGATTTCTTGCCATAACTTATTGCCCCCTTCCCACGTTTTGAGATTGATAAATCTCTTGATATTCGGTGTTATTTAAAAGAAGCTCCTCATGAGTTCCCACACCCGTTATTTCGCCCTCGTTCATAACTACTATAAGGTCGCAATCAATTACAGAGGAAATACGCTGAGCAATAATAATCTTTGTAGTAGAAGAAAGTGTGGAAGCGAAAGCCTTTCTTATAAGAGCTTCGGTAGCGGTATCAACCGCGCTTGTTGAGTCGTCAAGTATAAGAATTTTCGGTTTTTTAAGAAGGGCTCTGGCAATACAAAGTCTCTGCTTCTGACCGCCCGACACGTTTGTACCGCCTTCGCTTAAAGCGGTATCATAGCCATCCTTAAAGGAGGAAACAAATTTATCCGCCTGAGCGCTGTTTGCCGCTTCCTTAATCTCTTCTATAGAAGCATCATTATCTCCCCAACGAAGATTATCTTCAATACTTCCCGAGAAAAGCACGTTTTTCTGAAGCACCATACCAACGTCTTCTCTAAGATTATAAAGGCTGTAATCCTTAACGTTTACTCCATCTACAAGCACCTGTCCGCCGTCAACGTCATACAGACGGGGAATAAGGGATACAAGGGTGGTTTTTCCGCATCCTGTCGAACCTATTACACCTACGGTGCTTCCTCCGTCAATCTTAAGATTTATATTTTTAAGTACGGCGTCCTCGCTGTTTTTATAATAACGGAAGGTTACGTCCTTAAATTCAATACTGCCTTTTTCTATGCGTTTTTCAGGCAATGCGGCATTATCGTCATTTATATCGGAATTGGTAGTAAGTACCTCTTTAATTCTTTTTGCCGAAGCTAAAGCACGGGCAGATGTAAGAAGTAAAAAGGTTATCATCATAAGGGAAAAGAGTATCTGTGTAACATAGGTAACAAAAGCCGAAAGGTCGCCCACAGGCATACTTCCCGTAAGAGCCATTTTACTGCCGAACCACACAACCGCTATAATGGTAAGATTCATAAAAAGGGTATTTGCAGGTTGCATAAAGATAACAGCTTTCATAGCTGACATTCCCGCATTTTTAAGCGTTCTGTTGGCTTTTTTGAACTTTTCTTCCTCAAAATCTCCTCTTACAAAGGATTTAACAACACGTTGATTTTGAATATTTTCCTGAACGGTATTGTTAAGGTTATCAAGGCATGACTGCATTTTTTGGAAACGCGGAAAGCCGATAGAGATAAGTATTCCTATTACTATGACCATTAAAGGAATTGAAACCACAAAAACAGTTGCAAGACTGGGATTTAAAGAAACCGCCATTACAAGCGCGCCTATAAGCATACCGGGACTTCTAAGCGCCATTCGAAGCAGCATATTAATAAAGTTCTGCAGCTGTGTTACGTCGTTTGTGGTTCGTGTAACAAGTGAGCCTGTGGAAAATTTATCAATATCCGCAAAAGAAAAGCTTTGGATTTTTTTATAAATATCATTTCTTATATCCCCTGCGAAATTAACGGCTGATTTTGCGCCGTAATATGCGCCGCCAACACCGCCGAGCATCATAAGTATGGCAACACCAATCATTGCAAGACCTAAATAGATGCTCGTTTGGACGGTAAGAGTGCCCTCTTGAGCAAGATTAATAATACGGGAGAGCAGATAGGGCATAAGCACTTCGCCTATTACCTCAACTATCATACATAAAGGTCCCGCAATAAAATAAAAAGTATAAGGTTTTACATATTTAAGCCAAAACTTCATTACTACTTTTCCTTTCAATAAAATTACCAATATATTCTACCAAAAATAGTTTTAAATTTCAATACTATTAACATAAAATTAACATATTGACATAGCCGATTTTTAAGGTTATCATATTAATATAAAAAAGGAGGTCATTTTATGGCAAGATTAAGAATAAAATGCGCTGCATGCGGCGAAGTTAACAACATCAAACCGGGCGAAACCCTTTGCCCCGAATGTAAAAAGCCCTTGAATATTTCTCCCGATGCCTGTATTTATCTTTACAGACAGGGCTCCCCCTACGGTATAGCAGGCGGTTTCGGTATTTATATTGACGGCGAACCCTTTGGTCATATAGGCAACAAAGAAACTCTTTGTATTCCCCTTCCTTACGGTAAGCACAATATTCATTGCGCCGTTGGTATGAGCAGAAATTGCCGAGACCTTCAGGTTGATTTAACACCTCAGTGCCGTCACGCATTTGCAAAGGTTTATATTAAACCGGGCTTTTGGACAAACGATTTCGTTGTAGAACCCATTGACCCTGCAAAGCTTGATTTAAGATTAGATTAATAACCAAAACTCCTTTCTGTGAATAGTATAAACAGAAAGGAGTTTTTATATGACTGACATTGTACCATATGCAGAGCAAATGCTGTCAAATTACACCGACTACTCTGACATAATAAACAACGATGCTTTTCTCCCTGCATTTCTGCTTAAAAATACAGGCAGATGGATGAAGGTTGAACTGCTTTACGGCACTACCCCCGTAACCCATATAGGAAGGCTTTATAAGGTGGGCGTCGATTATATAGTGCTTCAATTGGAAGCTTCAAGCGCCGCCACTCTTATTTGCAACATAAAGGATATAAAATTTATTACCATTATATATGATACTAATATAAAAAACCTTGCAAGATAAAGAAAAACTGCAGTGAAATTCACTGCAGTTTAGTTTTATTCTTCTATATTTTCAGTCTTTTCTTCCATTATGGAAATAAAGCGTTCGCCATCAATTTTTTCTTCATTAAAGAGCACCTTTGCTACTTCGTGAAGCTTAGGCATATTGCCTTTAAGAATTTCAAGAGCCTTATTATACTGTGTCATAACTATTGATTCGATTTCCTCGTCTATCATAGCGGCGATTTTTTCGGAATAGTTAGGAGTAGAAGAAAAGTCTCTGCCCAAAAATACGGAATCATTGTCTGTGCCGTAGGTAACAAGACCGAGTTTTTCACTCATTCCGTACTTAGTAATCATCTTTCTTGCAAGTTCGGTAGCACGCTGTATATCGTTGGAAGCTCCTGTGCAAATATCATCCTGAGTAAGCTGTTCTGCCGCACGTCCGCCGAGAAGAGAACAAATATCCTCAAGCATAGAATTCTTGGAAACGTGGCTCTTTTCATCGGTAGGAATATACATTGTGTAGCCTGCCGCCATTCCTCTGGGAATAATAGAAATCTGATGAACAGGGTCCTGAGTGGGAAGGAAGTAGGAAACAATTGCGTGACCTGCTTCGTGATAAGAGGTAATCATCTTATCCTTATCCTTAATAACTCTGGACTTTTTCTCTGTACCCATTACAACCTTAATGGTTGCTTCCTCTATCTGAGGCTGTGTAATGGCTTTAAGTCCTTTTCTTACGGCTAAAAGCGCTGCTTCGTTAAGAAGGTTTTCAAGGTCAGCACCCGTAAAGCCTGCTGTGGAAGCGGCAATAGTTTTAAGGTTAACGTCGGGACCTAAGGGCTTACCGCGTGAATGAACCTTAAGAATTTCTTCTCTGCCCTTAACGTCGGGATAATTAACGGTAATCTGTCTGTCAAAACGTCCCGGACGAAGTAATGCCTTATCGAGTATATCAGGACGGTTAGTAGCCGCCATAACAATTACGCCTTCGTTTGCGCCAAAGCCGTCCATTTCAACCAGTAACTGATTAAGAGTCTGTTCTCTTTCATCATGTCCGCCGCCCAGACCTGCGCCACGCTGACGTCCAACGGCATCAATTTCATCTATAAATATGATAGAAGGAGCGTTTTTCTTTGCTTCTTCAAAAAGGTCTCTTACACGGGAAGCGCCCACACCAACAAACATTTCCACAAAGTCAGAACCCGAAATGCTAAAGAAGGGCACGCCTGCTTCACCTGCTACTGCACGGGCGAGAAGGGTTTTACCTGTACCGGGAGGGCCAACTAAAAGCACACCCTTAGGAATTCTTGCGCCAAGCTCATCAAACTTTTTGTGGTCTTTAAGGAAGTCCACAAGCTCAGCCATTTCTTCCTTTTCTTCATCAGCGCCTGCAACGTCGGCAAAGGTGGTTTTTCTGTTTGTCTCTCTCTTGGGCTTTGCCTTACCAAACTGTAAGGATTTATCTGCGCCCATAGTCGAGCCCATTCTCTTTATGAACACTATACCGATAAGCACCATAATGCCTATAAGCAGAATGTTGGGAATAAGACTAACAAGCCACGCGTAATCGCTTCCCTTTACGTAGTTCATTTTTATGGGAGCCTCGGGATGAGCCGCATTATAAGCCTTTACGTCAACGTCATCATAAAAAATTGCCACATCAGGAACGGTGTAGTTATGTTTTTTGCCGTCTTTGGTAACGTAATCAAGGTCGCCGTTATAAAGATTAAGGCTATACTCTGTTACCTGACCGCTTTGAAACTGTGTAATCACATCATAATATGTGGTCTTGACAGCCTTTGTTGAATAACGGGATACCGACAGTACCGACAAAATCAGTATTATCGGAATACCGATATAAAGCAGCAGATTTTTAACTGTTTTATTCATTTGATTTTTCCTCTCTAATTTTCCGTTTTTTCGCAAATGACCTTTATTACCTTAGTGGTGTTTTCATCAATACACACACGGCTGTCAACACCGCCGCCATATACCCAAACTACACCTTGGTCATCGGCCACAATAGGAAGAATGTTACGAAGAGCCTCATCTATCTTTTCTTCATTCATCCATTTTCTTAAAGACTTTGATACTTTTCGGTGAGAAAAAGATATGCTGTCTCCGCTCATTCTTGTGCGAACCTTCAAACTACCGACTATTTTATCACAGTCTATTGCATTTTTTAATAACAAATTATGAATTTTTCTGTTTTCTTTTGTTAACTGAACACTTTCTTCTTTAAAGGTCACCGAAAAGGTAACCTTTTGGGTTCCTTCAAAACTAAGATAACCGTCAGCACATTTAAGCATTCTACCGTTTTTAAGCTCGGTTCTGCCTGAGTTAACCGCTATCTTCAAAGCACTGTTAACTGAATAATTTCCGCCATATCCAAAATGGTCAAGGTAGTAGGAAATCACCCTTGAAGAAATCGCTTTATGAAGAGCGGAAAAATCCTTAACGTTAAGTCTTTGGCCGTCAAAGCGTTTATCAAATTCCTGCTTTGCGCTTTTCTCAAGATAATCGCTGTCATTTTTCAGCAGTTCTAAGGTTTTCCCAAAGGAACTCAGTAAAGATGGATTTAAGGTTTTCATTATGGGAACAACGCTGTGACGAAGTCTGTTTCTTGTAAAATCATCAGAAAGATTTGTAGAGTCGGTCACAAAAGGCACTGCATTTTCTCTGCAGAACCTTTCAACCTCATCCCTACTGCAATAAAGAAGAGGACGGATATACTTTCCTCTGCGAGCCGGAATACCGCAAAGCCCCGAAATCCCCGTTTTTCTTGTCATTCTGAAAAGAACGGTCTCGAAATTATCGTCAGCATTATGTGCGGTAGCCAGAGCGTCACATTCAACTTCGTCAAAAATTTCATATCGAACGTTTCTGGCCGCAAGTTCTACGCTTATTTTTTCTTCATTTGCAATACTGTCAACGTCAATTCTGTGAACACTTAAAGGAATACCCAGTTTTTTGCAATGCTTTCTTACAAAGGCTTCGTCGCGGTCAGATTCTTCTCCTCTTAGCATATGATTGATATGCACCGCGCTAAGCGTAATACCAAGCTCTTCTTTAAGCATAAAAAGCGCTGTTAAAAGTGTCATTGAGTCGGCGCCGCCCGAAAGAGCAACCGCAATATGCTTTTCGTTTTCCTTAAAGCAAAATTCTCTTATACAGGTTAAAACGTCGCTCATTCATCAAAACCTGCAGGAGAAGTAAAGCGTGTAAATCTGCCGTCCCAATGAAGTTCTACCGTACCTACTTCACCGTGACGGTTTTTAGCTACGATACATTCAGCCTTATTGGGATCTCCCTTTTCCTCTCCGTCTTTCTTTTCGCCGTCATAGTATTTTTCTCTGTAGAGGAAAAGTACTATATCTGCATCCTGCTCAATAGAACCTGAATCCCTTAGGTCAGAAAGCGCAGGACGGTGAGACTGTCCCTTAGATTCGGTACCACGGGAAAGCTGTGCGCAGACAAGTACGGGAATCATAAGCTCTTTAGCCATAATCTTAAGACTTCTGGTAATTTCAGAAATTTCTTGGACTCTGTTATCGGTGTGATGCGCAGAATGCATAAGACCTAAATAGTCCACAACCACCAAATCAATATCGCCCTTTCGTCTTATTTTCGCCTTCATTTCAGGAACGGTAATTGACGAGGTTTCGTCGAAATAGATATTAGCGGAACTAAGATTAGCGGCTGCCTGACCGAGTCTTGTCCATTCATCAGGCTCTAGCTGACCTGTACGGAGCTTTTCGCTCTTTATGGCGGCATCTCCCGAAAGCATACGCTGAGCAAGTTGGTCTCTCGTCATTTCGAGAGAGAAAAAGGCAACAGTTTTACCTGCTGTTACTGCAACGTTTCTTACAATGTTAAGGGCGAAAGAGGTTTTACCCATACCGGGACGAGCGCCAAGTATTATAAGGTCGGATTTATTAAGTCCCGTAATCATTTTATCAAGTCCCGAAATACCGGTGGGAATACCAATGTAATTGTCCTTGGTTTCAGGATTGTTCATTTTGGAAAGACGGTCATAGGTTTCATTTTCAATAACCGACTTAATATGCTCAAGTCCCGAAACGCTTCTTCCCTCTCGGATATTGTAAATACGCTGTTCTGCAGTATCAAGAAGTTTACCTGCATCCATTGTATTTTCGGTAGCATCGGTAATTATCTGACGGGATGCAACTATAAGCGCCCTTGCATAATAGCGTTCCCTGACAATTGATACATATGTAAGTACGTTTGCACTGCTGGGTACACTTTGCACAAGCTCGGTAAGATAGGACTTACCGCCTGCCTTTTCATAAACGCCCTCTTTTTTAAGCTTATCAAGAATTGTAACGAAGTCAATACGCAGATTATCGTTTGTCATATCAACTAAAATCTTATATATTTCTCTATGCTGAGGAATATAAAAGTATTCGTCTTTAATCTGGGTAATTACCTCATTAATACAGGACGGATCAATAAGTATTGAACCTATTACCGCCTGCTCGGCATCAACGTCATAGGGAAGACCTGCGCCGTCGATGTCTAAAAATTGTCTTTCGTCAGCCATTTTTATTCCTCAACCTTCACGGTGATTTTTGCACTGATTCCTGTGTAGAGACGAACCTCAGCAGAATATTCGCCAAAGTTTTTGATATCGGACATACTTGTTTTCTTTTTATCAAGACTAACAGAGAATTTCTTATTAATCTCTGCAGTCACTTCCTTAGAAGTAACTGCACCGAACAATTTACCCTGTCCTCCTGCTTTAGCCTTAATAACAACGGTCTGTCCGTCAAGCTTTGCAGCCAAAGCCTTTGCCGCATCAATTTCTTCCTGCTTATGATGAGCAGCAGCAGATTCTCTGTTTTTAAGCTCACTCATAGCAGCGCTGTTTGCTTCTATTGCAAGATTTTTCGGGAAAAGGAAATTTCTTGCATAGCCGTCACTTACATTTACAAGTTCGCCTTTTTTACCCTGACCTTTTACGTCAGCTGTTAATATAACCTTCATTTTTTACATCTCCATTACTATTGGTAGTATTATAGGACTTCTGCCGGTGCGTTCTCTTATAAATTTCGAAACGCCGTCACGAAGTCTTGCTTTTATAGAAGAATAGTCGCCTATTCCCTGAATATAACATTTTTCAAGAATATCACAGGCAGTTTCATTAAGCTCTGCCATTAATTCCTCTGATTCCTTAACGTAAACAAAGCCGCGTGAGGTAACCTCGGGACCTGAAACAATTTCACCTGTTACACCGTCCATGGTAACCGCAACAATGATAATACCGTTATCGGCAAGATTCATTCTGTCCCTTAAAACAACGTTGCCTACGTCACCGACACCAAGTCCGTCAACCAGCAGTCTTCCTGCAGGAACGTTGGAAACCACCTTTATTCCCTTTGTGCCGATTTCTATAACGTTGCCTATATCTGCAACAAGACAGTTTTCCTTCTTTATGCCTACAGCCTGAGCAAGTGCCACACCGTGAACAAGATGTTTTTGTTCACCGTGAACGGGGATAAAGTATTTGGGATTTACAATGCTCATTAAAAGCTTTAATTCTTCCTGACAGGCGTGTCCCGAAACGTGAACGTCGTACATTTTCTCATATACCACGTTTGCGCCTCGGCGCATAAGCTCATTTATTACGTTGCCTACGGTTTTTTCGTTACCGGGGATGGGGGTTGCAGAAATTATTATCATATCCCCCGGAATAATATCAATCTGTCTGTGCTCACCCATTGCCATTCTGTGAAGAGCGGAAAGGGGTTCGCCCTGACTTCCCGTAGTAACTATTACAAGCTGTTCGGGAGCATAATTTTTTATTGAGCTTATATCAATAAGCAAATTTTCGGGGATATGCAAATAGCCCATTTCGTGAGCAATATTCACAACGTTTTCCATACTTCTGCCCGAAACAGCAACCCTTCTGCCGCACTTTTCAGCCTGATAAATTATCTGCTGAATACGGTGAATATTGGAAGAAAAGGTTGCAACTACAATTCTGTGTTTACCCGCTTTTCTGAAAAGTGTAGCAAAGGTGTCGCCCACAATTCTTTCACTAGCTGTAAAACCGGGACGCTCCGCATTGGTGGATTCGCAAAGAAGGGCTAATACACCTTCCTTTCCAAGCTCGGAAAAACGCGCAATATCAATTACAGTATCATCAATAGGCGTGGTATCAATTTTAAAGTCGCCCGTTTGTATAATGGTACCTGCGCCACACTTAATAGCAAGAGCTACGGCATCGGGAATTGAATGATTAACGTGGATAAGCTCTACGGAAAATTTGCCTAGCTTTATTGTATCCCCCGCTTTAGTTTCTTTTAAAACTGCGCTTGACAGTAAAGAGTGTTCCTTAAGCTTTCCCGATACAAGTCCCAAAGTAAGCTTTGTAGCATAAATGGGAAGGTTAAAATTTTTCAAAAGATAGGGAATGGCGCCGATATGGTCTTCGTGACCGTGGGTAAGCACCATACCTTTTATTTTATCTTTATTTTCCAAAAGATAGGTAAAATCGGGAATTATTACGTCAACACCTGGGGTAGATTCGTCAGGGAAACTCATTCCGCAATCTACAATAAACATATCACCGTCATATTCGTAAAGGGTAATATTTTTACCGATTTCACCAAGACCGCCAAGCGGAATTATATGCACAGGCTTTTTAGGACTTTCCTTAGCTTTAGTTTGAGTAGCAACGTTCTTTTTTGGATAGCCTGTTTTTTTAGCAGGTTTTTTATCGAATTTAATTTCGGGTTTTCCTATATATTTCTTCTTTTTCTTTGCAGTTGTTTTTTTAGACTGAGCAGTATTTTTTGAAGATTTAACGGGTTTTCCCGTTTCTGCTCTGCGACGCTTCTTTTCTTGTGTCGCCTTTTCTTGACTCATTTAGTAACCTCCTATTAATTATTTATATAAATCGGCAATCAGCCATAATATCCCAATATATAGTTATAGTTATATTTATAATATTATATTTATAAAGATATGTCAAGCCGATTAAATATATTATATACAGTTTTTCTAAATTTTAACAAAAAGAAAAACCGTGCTGAAAAAACTTCAGCACGGTTTTAAGTGATTTAAATTATTCGATAACGATAGGATCGAGAATAATTTCAGCTTTGCCTTGGTTAACGTAAGACTCAGCGCATATCTTCTTAACTATAACGCAGTCAAGAGTGTTACCGCCAACAAGATCAGAGAAAGCATCATTTTCGCCGCCGTAAGAAATAGCTACTGCGTCGTAATACATAGCAATTTTCTCAGAATCTTCAAAGGCATAACCAACTCTAAGGCCCTTTATATCTTTAATGGAGCTAAGAGTAATGTCATTGCCCTTCTTGATAGCTACAACGAATTGATCGTCACCCTTAAGTACTAAGGGTTCCTTTTTCTCGCCGTCATCTTCATCAACGTCATCCTGACCGGTAACAATACCGGGGGTGGAAGCATTGTCTTTGTCATCATCCTTTGTTTCACCGCCGCCGCAAGCAACAAGGCTAAACATCATAAGAACTGCTAAAAGTAAAGCTAAAAGTTTTTTCATTTTTTTATTCACCTTTCAAAAGTTTTGAAGTCATATACTCCAAAGCAATTATATACTATGCTTTTATTTTTTTCAACTGTTTTTTTAATAAATACGTGCAACGCCAGATTTTCTTGCAGCTTCAGCAACCTTTTGGGCTACGGTCTTGCCGATTCTCTCATCAAAAGCAAAGGGCATAATGTATTCTTCGTTAAGCTCTTCATCGCTAACAAGAGAAGCAATAGCAAGAGAAGCCGCCATCTGCATATCTTCGTTAATATCACTTGCTCGAACGTCTAAAGCGCCACGGAAAATACCGGGGAATGCCATAACGTTGTTTATCTGGTTGGGGAAGTCGGAACGTCCTGTACCAACAATTCTGGCACCTGCCGCCTTTGCCAAATCAGGCATAATTTCGGGAACAGGGTTTGCCATGGGGAATACTATAGCATCGCTGTTCATAGACTTAATCATTTCCTCATCCACAACACCGGGAGCAGAAACACCGATAAATACGTCAGCGCCCACCATAGCATCCTTAAGAAGACCTGTTTTCTTTTCTCTGTTTGTAACCTTGCTCATTTCAGCCTGAGCAGGATTTAACTGGCTGTCACCCTCAACAATAATGCCGAAACGGTCAACCATTGTAAGATTTTTAACACCGAGCTTTAAAAGATGCTTACCGATAGCGATACCTGCGCTGCCTGCACCGTTGATAACGCATTTAATTTCACCAATTTCCTTTTTGGTAAGACGTAATGCGTTTAAAAGCGCTGCGCCAACAACAACGGCAGTACCGTGCTGGTCGTCGTGGAATACGGGAATATCGCAAAGTTCCTTAAGCTTCTTTTCAATTTCAAAGCAACGGGGAGCGGCAATATCCTCAAGGTTAATACCGCCGAAAGAACCGGAAATAAGATAAATGGTTCTTACGATTTCATCAACGTCCTTACTTCTTACGCAAAGGGGGAAAGCGTCAACGTCAGCAAATTCCTTAAAGAGAACGCATTTGCCTTCCATAACGGGCATACCTGCTTCGGGACCGATATCTCCAAGTCCCAAAACTGCGGTACCGTCGGTAATTACGGCAACCATATTCCATCTGCGTGTAAGTTCAAAGGACTTATTGTAGTCCTTGTTGATTTCAAGACATGGCTCTGCTACACCGGGAGTATAGGCAATAGACAACTGCTCTTTATTGGTTACGGGAGTACGGGAAACAACTTCAAGTTTGCCCTTCCATTCGTAATGCTGTTTTAATGCTCTTTCTTTAATATCCATTTTTTGCACCTCATTAATTATGAATACGAACTCTCGGTGGAGTCTTCAAATTTAACGTCACCCAGATAATCAACGGGATTAAGACCAACGTAGTTGCACATATCAAACATTTCTTTAACTGTGTTGATATTAACGTCAATGCCGTTTTCAAGTCTGTCTGCTTTAGCAAAAATTTCCTTTTCGCCGTGAGTATAAATTCTGTCGTGGCCCTCGCTCCTCGGTGATTCGCGAAGCTCTCTTAAGAATGTTGAAAGATGCTCTTTAATAGCATCGGGATCGCCAAATACCTTGGGGTCAATAGCGATAAAGCCGTGACAGGTTCCGCCCTTGCCACCGATATGGGTATGGTTTGAAGTAAGTCCCATAGAGAGAATAGAACAGAAGATTTCACAGAACATACCATAGCCGTAGCCCTTGTGACTGCCTGTCTGCTCGGTCTCACCGCCAAGAGGCATAATACCGCCGCCCTTTTTAGCTACGATATTTTTAAGAACGTCACTTGCATCGCTTGAACCCTTACCGGTTGCATCAAGTGCCCAACCGTCAGGAAGGGGTTTATTTAACTTATTGTAGATTTCAAGCTTACCGCGTGTAACAACGGTTGTAGAAGCATCAAAGAAGAAATCATAAGGTTCAGCAGGCATAGCAACGGCAATGGGGTTACTGCCGAGCATAGCAAGTCTGCCAAAGGTAGGCACCATTATGGCTTCGCTGTTGGTCATAGCCATGCCGAGAAGTCCTGCATCCGATGCCATCTTTGCATAGTATCCTGCAATACCGAAATGGTTGGAATTTCTAACCGTTACAATAGCCATACCGGTCTTTTTAGCCTTCTCGATAGCAATGCTCATTGCCTTATGAGAAATAAGCTGTCCCATACCGTCGTTGCCTTCAATAACTGCAGAAACGGGAGTTTCATAAACAACCTCAGGCTTTGCATCAATTTTAATGAGTCCCTTTTCGATTCCCTTGTGATAACGGGCAAGTCTCTGCATACCGTGAGACTCAATTCCGTAAAGGTCGGAAAGAAGAAGTACGTCGGTGATAATACGGCTTTCCTCTTCTTTAAAACCGAATTTGTTGAAGCAGTCAATACAGAACTTTTCAAGCTCTTTATAACTGTATCTTATGTAGTTTGACATATCGGTCACCTCTTAAATTTTTATTCATAAAAATTATATCACTAAAAGGCAAATATTTCTACAGTTATTTAGAATAATTATATAAAATTTTTTAGTAATAATAGACAATCTTTGACAAAATATACATTTACTTAAAACCGCCTTTGTGTTAAAATATTTCGGGTGATAAAAATGTATGTAATTTTTGATATGGACGGCACACTTTTAGATACGCAAAAAATCTATATGCCCGCTTGGAAATATGCAGGGGATATTCAAGGTTTTGACCATATGGATAAAACTGCTCTGCTTCTTTGCGGCACCAATGCAGCAGGTAGTAATAGTTTTTTAAAAGAACACTTCCCTACTCTTGATATTAAAAAATTCAAGAGTGATGCCGATGTTTACGTAAACGAAAATCTCACCGTAAGATATAAAGAGGGCGTAAAAGAAACTCTTGATTTCTTAAAAGAAAAAGGCGTTAAATTAGGTCTTGCTTCGGGAACAAGCAGAGAAAAAGCGCTGTTTCGCCTAACTAAAGTAGGAGCCCTTGACTATTTTGACGTTACCATTTGCGGAAATGAGATTGAAAACGGAAAACCCGCCCCCGATATCTTCTTAAAAGCTGCCCAGCTTCTCGGAGCAAAAAAGGAAGAATGTATTGTATTTGAAGACTCCGACAACGGCATAAAATCAGGCTTTAATGCAGGTATGAAGGTTATAGGCATCCCCGACGTTAAACCCTTTACCAGTGAATTAAAAGCAATGCTCTTTGCAGAGTTTGACAGAATGGATAAGGCGATAAATTTATTAAATGAACTGTTATAAAACGGCGCATGTTTCCCTACTGCCTAGAACCCAGGGTTATCGCTTTGCGATACAGGAATAAGGGTTGAGCTTCGCTCAAAGGAAGTAGAGATTAGCGACGAGGGAAAAGACAGGTATCTTGTAGGGGAGTGTCTCTGTGCCCTCCAGGTCAAATTGAAATCAAGACAAAAGGTAGAAAATTATGAAAAGAATTATTGACGGTCAACAGTATAATGTTATCGGGAATAAGATTAAAGAAGCTCGCGAAATGAGAGGTTACAGTCAAAAACAGCTTTCTGAAAAAATGGAGCTGATGGCTGTATATACTTGTCGCGGCTCCCTTTCTCGTATTGAAAACGGCAAACGTGCAGTTACCGATATTGAAATAGATGCCATTTCAAAAATCCTTGACGTTTCATTAGATTATTTATTTGGCAGATAAAAAATTTTAATCCGTGCCGAAGGCACACCTTACCTATTCCCTATTACCTAATCCCTATTTCCTAAAAAAGACGGCAAAAAGCCGTCTTTTTTTATGATATATTGCTCTGCAATGCGATATATTTTATTTCATAAAATGCGATATAAACTCGCTTTGCTCGTTTGCGATATGATATAAATCGTGTGAACGCCCGCAGGGGTATGGTCGGCATCGTTATGGAATAGTACGATAGAACCGTTTTTAACCTTTTTAGTCACCCTTTTATAAATACTTTCAGGTGTTGCATTATCCTTCCAATCAAGGCTGTCAACATACGAAACAAAAGTAATAAGACATCATGGTATTGTATAATTTAAACAAATGTGATATAATAAGCTAAACAAATAAGAATTTAACAACCAATTAGAAAAAATCGGAATTTTACGGGT
Source organism: Acutalibacteraceae bacterium (assembly GCA_045537575.1). GTDB lineage: Bacteria > Bacillota > Clostridia > Oscillospirales > Acutalibacteraceae > SIG607. The sequence continues at coordinate 998 of JAZSPU010000017.1, read as the reverse complement.
AAAAATTATGGGGTCTTATGTTAGCACATCAAAATTCATACAATTACCATTTAGAGCAAAAAAACCTAAATGGAGTTTTCAGGAACTTGAATTTAACGAAAAAAACACAGACCAAGAAATTATTGATACAATAGTTTCTTCTAATTTAAGTCGTATCCAAACGGAAACTGTGCCTTCTGATGAAGATATTGTCATATTAAATGAAATTTTAAAAAGAAATCCTAATATTGCCTTTAGACACTATAGTGGGTGGGGAGATTCCGTTATAGATATTTCATATTTAACAAAACTTTCACATATGAAAAATTTATGGTTAGATATTTACAGTAAAATAAGTAATATAGAAATTCTTCAAAAACTACAGTTGGAGAGTTTGGGAATAAATTGCTTTAATGTAAAGAACTACAGTTTTTTGAGGAATTTAAGTCCCTCGATTAGTGACTTAACACTTTTGTTTGAAGATAAATCTTATAAAGTTGACATTAATGATATAGTTCACTTAAAAGACTTAAAAAAGCTTGGAATTAGGAATGTAAAAAAAGGTTTAGATAAACTTGTTGAGTTTAAGAATTTAAAAGAACTGTCTTTACGCTCTATAAGTATAAATGACTATAGTTTTTTTAGGGAAATGAATGTCAATAAAATATATTTAGGTTTTCAAAAACCTGAATATTTTAATACTTTTGGATTAAACGAAAAAATCGAAGAAGTAAGTTTATGGAGAAACAGTAATTTAACAGATTTGAGTTTTTTACTTCAGTTTCCTAACTTAAAAAAGATAATTATTTCCTCGCAAAGTAAAGTTGAAAATATACCTGATTTAACCTCTCTAAATAAACTAGAAGAATTTTACTTTCTTGACAGAAATATAGAAGAGGTGAAAAAGCACTGTAACACAAGTGTAAAGGTATATTCTCAATATAACCCTATTGATATAAGTTAAACAAATGATAATTTGTCGGAGAATAATATATTAAACCGCTTTGCTAGGAAATAAT
>JAZSPU010000007.1:0-33186 GCA_045537575.1 Acutalibacteraceae bacterium | reverse complement strand
CCATTATATAAGGGGGATTTTATCCATGGCAAGAAAGTTTAAAACTATGGACGGTAACAATGCTGCTGCATACGTATCTTATGCGTTTACAGAAGTTGCAGGTATTTATCCTATTACCCCGTCCAGCCCTATGGCTGACTATACTGATATGTGGTCGGCTCAGGGACTCAAGAACATTTTCGGCACTACCGTAAATGTAGTTGAAATGCAGTCTGAAGCTGGTGCTTCCGGTACTGTACACGGCTCTTTGGCAGCAGGTGCTCTTACTACCACCTATACTGCTTCTCAGGGTCTTCTCCTCATGATTCCGAATATGTATAAGATAGCCGGTGAGCTTCTTCCCTGCGTATTCCACGTATCTGCACGTTGTGTAGCTTCTCACGCACTTAACATCTTCGGTGACCATTCTGACGTTTATGCTTGTCGTCAGACCGGTTTCGCTATGATGGCTGAAACCAACACTCAGGAAGTTATGGATCTTGGCGCTGTTGCTCACCTTGCAACTATCGAAGGCAGAGTTCCTTTCATCAACTTCTTTGACGGTTTCCGTACCTCTCACGAAATCCAGAAGATTCAGGTTTGGGATTACGAAGATCTTAAAGAAATGTGCAATATGGATGCTGTTGATGCATTCCGTAAGCGCGCTCTTAATCCTGAGCATCCCGTAATGCGCGGTTCTCACCAGAACGGCGATATCTTCTTCCAGAACAGAGAAGCTTGTAATAAATATTATGACGAACTTCCCGCTGTTGTTGAAAAGTATATGGACAAGGTTAATGCTAAGCTTGGTACCGACTATAAGCTCTTCAACTACTACGGCGCACCCGATGCTGAACGCGTAATCGTAGCAATGGGCTCTATCTGTGACGTTGCAGAAGAAGTTATTGATTACCTTACCGCTATGGGCGAAAAGGTTGGTCTTATCAAGGTAAGACTTTATCGTCCTTTCAGCGCTGCTAAATTTGTTGAGGCTATTCCTGCTACCGCTAAGGCTATTGCTGTACTTGACCGTACCAAAGAGCCCGGCGCTATCGGCGAACCTCTCTATCTTGACGTTGTATCTGCTCTTGCTGCTACCGGCAGAAAGATTGATACCGTTATCGGCGGACGTTACGGTCTCGGTTCTAAAGATACTCCTCCTTCAAGCGTATTCGCAGTATATGACGAACTCGCTAAGGATGCTCCCAAGGCACAGTTTACTCTCGGTATTAACGATGACGTTACTTACCTTTCTCTTGAAGAGAAACCCGCTCCCAATACCGCAGCTGAAGGTACCAAGGAATGCAAGTTCTGGGGTCTCGGCGGTGACGGTACTGTTGGTGCTAACAAAGACTCTATCAAGATTATCGGTGACCACACCGACAAATATGTTCAGGCTTACTTCCAGTACGACTCTAAGAAGACCGGCGGTATCACCATTTCTCACCTTCGTTTCGGTGATAAGCCCATTAAGAGTCCTTACTATATCAACAAAGCTGACTTCGTTGCTTGTCACAACCCCTCTTACGTAATCAAGGGTTACAAGATGGTTAACGACGTTAAGCCCGGCGGTACATTCCTTATTAACTGCCAGTGGACTCCCGAAGAACTCGGCAACCACTTAAATGCTGAAGCTAAGCGCTATATTGCTAATAACAATATTAATCTTTATACCGTTAACGCTATTGACCTTGCTGCTGAAATCGGCCTTGGTAAACGTACCAATACCGTTCTCCAGTCTGCATTCTTCGCACTTTCCGGTGTTCTTCCCAGAGAAGATGCTATCGGTTACATGAAGGAAAAGGCTCAGAAGTTCATGAAGAAGGGTAAAGAAATCGTTGAAATGAACGAAAAGGCTATTGATGCCGGTGCTAACGCATACGTTAAGATCGACGTACCTGCTGATTGGGCTAACGCTGTTGACGCTGATGTTGCTAAAGTTGCTGAAGATTCTTCCAAGCTCGTTAAGATGGTAGAAAAGGTTATGAAGCCCGTTGCTCTTATGGACGGCGACGCTCTTCCCGTATCTGCTTTCATTGACCACGCTGACGGTACCTTCGAGCAGGGCGCTTCCGCATTCGAAAAACGCGGTGTTGCTGTTATGGTTCCTGCTTGGAACAATGAAACCTGCGTAGGCTGTAACAAGTGTGCGTATGTTTGTCCTCATGCTACTATCCGTCCTTTCGCACTTTCTGCTGAAGAAAAGGCTGCTGCTCCTGAGCACACCAAGATAGCAGTTAAAGAAAAGACTGTTACTAATAAGGGTTACTCCTATACTCTCGCTGTATCTCCTCTTGACTGTATGGGTTGCGGCGTATGTATCGGCGAATGTCCCACCAAGTCTCTTACTATGGTTGGTACTGAATCTCAGCTTAAAGAACAGGAAGTATTTGATTACTGCGTAGCTAACGTTACCGAAAAGGCTGACGTTGCAAGTGATGCAAACGTTATTACTTCTCAGTTCAAGAAGCCTTTACTTGAATTCTCCGGTTCTTGCGCAGGTTGTGCAGAAACCGCTTACGCTCGTCTCGTTACCCAGCTCTTCGGTGACAGAATGTATATCTCTAACGCTACAGGTTGTTCTTCTATCTGGGGCGGTCCTGCTGCTACATCTCCCTACACCGTAAATGCTGACGGTCACGGTCCTGCTTGGGCTAACTCCCTCTTCGAAGATAATGCTGAGCACGGTCTTGGTATGTATCTCGGTCAGAAGGCTGTAAGAGACAGACTTATCGCTTTAGTTAAGGAAATGGCTGCTTCCGACAAGGCTTCTGATGAGTTCAAGGCTGCTGCTGAAAACTTCCTTAATACTGCTGAAGACGGTAAGACCAACGGCGCTGCTGCTGAAGCACTTCTTAAAGAAGTTGAAAAGGCTGCAGAAGCTGGTTGTCCCACAGCTCCCGAAATTCTTGCTAACAAAGAATTCCTCGCTAAGAAGTCCGTATGGATCTTCGGTGGTGACGGTTGGGCTTACGATATCGGTTTCGGTGGTTTGGATCACGTACTCGCAAGCGGTAATGATGTAAACGTAATGGTATTCGATACCGAAGTTTACTCCAACACCGGCGGTCAGGCTTCCAAGGCTTCTCAGATAGGTCAGGTTGCTCAGTTCGCTGCTGCTGGTAAAGCTATCGCTAAGAAGAGCCTTGCTGAAATCGCAATGTCTTACGGTTATATCTACGTTGCACAAATAGCTATGGGTGCTGATCAGGCTCAGACCTTAAAGGCTATCCGTGAAGCTGAAGCATATCCCGGTCCTTCTCTCGTTATCTGCTATGCTCCTTGCGAAATGCACAGCATTAAGGGCGGTATGGTTAACTGTCAGAAGGAAATGAAGAAGGCTGTTGATTGCGGTTACTGGAATATGTTCCGCTTCAATCCTGCTCTTAAGGCAGAAGGCAAGAATCCCTTCAGTCTCGACAGCAAACCTGCTACCGGCGACTACAAGGAATTCCTCCTTGGCGAAGCTCGTTATGCTTCTCTTACCCGTTCCTTCCCCGAGCGCGCAGAAGAACTCTTTGAAAGAGCAGCTGAAACTGCTAAGGCAAACAGAGCTCATCTTGAAAAGCTCGTAGAACTCTACGGTAAATAATTAAATACCATATAAAAAATGCTGAGGTGTAAAAACCTCAGCATTTTTGTTTTATAAAGCGTTTTTATATCCTAATCAATTTGCCAATCAATAGGGGTAAGACCGTTTTTAATTAGTATTTCATTTGTTTTAGAAAAATGTTTGCATCCAAAGAAACCGCGGTAGGCGGAAAGGGGACTTGGATGAGGGCAGGTAAGCTTTATATGAATAGGATTAGTGATTATCTGCGCCTTTTGTCTTGCGGGAGAGCCCCAAAGTAAAAATACCACAGGGGTTTCTTTTTTATTAAGTTCGCTTATAACTCTGTCGGTAAAGGTTTCCCAGCCCATACCCTTGTGTGAATTTGCCAGACCTTTACGTACCGTTAAAACGGTATTGAGCATAAGTATTCCTTGCTCTGCCCATTTTGTAAGTTCTCCATGGGCGGGGATTTTAAAGCCTATATCATCATGAAGCTCTTTGTAAATGTTTACAAGGGAAGGCGGAGGGGCAACACCCTTTAATACCGAAAAGCAAAGACCGTGGGCCTGATTTGGCTCGTGATAGGGGTCTTGTCCTAAAATTACCACCTTGGTATCCTTAAAGGATGATGCTTTAAGGGCTGAAAAAATATTATTCATATGGGGATAAATTGTTTTAGTGCCATACTCTTCCTTTAAAAATTGCCTTAATTTTAAATAATAAGGCTTATTAAATTCATCCTCTAAAATTTCATCCCAATCGTTACCTAAATGTACCAATTGCCTCACTCCTTTTGTTTGTTTTATGCTTGTGTTTAATTAGGGATAAACTACACATTGGCTCACTCTGACGAGGGAGCTGTCAGCGAAGCTGACTGAGGGAGAGATTTTTTAACCGCCGCCGTCGAGCTCAACAACAAGTCTTGCTTTTGCACAATAGAAATCTGTTATATAGTTTCCAATAGCTTTTTGTCTTTGAAATCTTATAGGGTAATATCTCAAAAACTCATACCACAGTTTTCGTTCCCAAGGTGTCATATTTTTCCTTAAGGCTTTTGCAAGAGGGATATTGGCTTTATTATATTCTTTCATATTCTCTCCCTCCGTCAAAACTAACGTTTTGCCACCTCTCTCGTTAGAGTGAGGCTAAGTTAGTAATTCTTGCATAACAACAAGCTTTTTATTACATTTAATATAACATTTTTTATAAAGATTTTCAAGATATATATGAGAAGAACCCTACCGATACATTGGAAGTTATACCACAAGAAATGCCGTTTAAAACATTGTTTTTTAATAGTTAGACAAAGAAAGCATGACTACTAATTCTGCCGTAACTTTGATATAACTATTGAATTTGTAAATGTAATATGCTATACTTTATTTGTGAATGGGGACGGCACCCATAACAAAAAACAGTATCACATATTTACAATAAGGGGATGATACCCATCGAAAAAAACATTTTTGTTGTAGATGAACAAGGAAATGAATATGAGGCGACCTACCCAAAAAGGGCAAAAGGTCTTGTTAAAAATGGCAGGGCACGCTTCATAGATGAAAATACTATATGCCTTGCGTGTCCGCCAAATGTCGAATTGGAGGACAAAATTATGTCAGAAAATAAAAAAGTTGATTCTATCGAAAACAACAATCCATCTAACAGTAACGGAACTCCCAGAAGGGTTGATGATGCTATGGCTAATCCGTTTAATTCAACTGTAGAACAACAGCTTTCAGAAAAGTTGACCATTGATTACATATTAGGTAAACTCGAAGAGATATCACTTGGTCAGGCGTTTGTTACTGATGCGATTTTGGAGCTTGGTAAAATGAAATCGGGTGGACCTGGTGATGTAGGAACACAGGAACAAGCCAAAGCAGTAGGAGAAATCATTAAAGCAAGAGAAGCAACGAATCAAAAATTAATTGCTCTTTATGAAAAAATGTATGATGATTTAAAGCCTAAGGAAGAAAGTGCAAAAAGCAAAGCATTAGAAATGCTTTCTAAGATCGTAACAGAAGTAGGATTTTACGAAACTGAACAAGGTGCAGAAATTCTTTCTAATATGTTAGATACCATCAGACATTTAGGTTAACAAAAATCTGCCGAAGATTTTTCTTCGGCAGATTTTTTGTCTTCATTTTACCATAAACGACATTAAATCGCAATATAAAACACAAATTCTACTGTGGGTAGAGAGGCCTTTTTAAACAGTAGAATGGGCATCTTTTAGAGTAGGTTGAATGTTTTACTGCACTTAGAGTAAAATATAAGAGCAAAATGCAAAAAGGAGTCTATTTATGAGCGAATTTATTCTTAGTGCCTGTTCAACGGCTGACATTTCAAAAGCACATTTTGAAGAAAGAAACATTAACTACATCTGCTTCCATTTCAATCTTGGGGGCACCGATTATATTGACGATTTAGGCGAAAGCGTACCCTTTAACGATTTTTATGCGCGTATGGTTGCGGGGGAGGATACCCGTACTTCTCAGATAAATGTTGATGAATATATTGAATATTTCAGAAAATTTTTAAGTGAAGGCAAAGATGTACTTCACCTTAGTCTTTCCTCAGGACTTTCGGGCAGTTTTAATTCTGCAAGAAATGCCGCTGAAATTTTAAGAGAAGAATTTCCTGAAAGAAAGCTTTATATTGTTGATTCACTGGGAGCTTCATCAGGCTACGGACTTTTTATTGATAAACTAGCCGATTTAAGAGACGAGGGAAAAGGCATTGATGAAATAAGAGTATGGGCAGAAGACAACCGCCTTAAAATGCACTATTGGTTTTTCTCAACCGACCTTACCTTTTACGTTAAGGGCGGCAGAGTATCAAAGGTTTCAGGTTTCTTTGGCGGTATGCTTGGAATTTGTCCACTGCTGAATATGAACCACGAAGGAAGACTTATTGCAAGAGAAAAAATCCGTTCTAAGAAAAGGGTAATCGCGGCAATAGTTGAAAAAATGGAAAAGCATTGTAAGGATGGTCTTGACTATAATCAGAAATGCTATATTTGTCATTCTGATTGTATTGAAGATGCTTTAGAGGTAAAAAGACTCGTTGAAGAACGCTTTAAAAAGCTTGACGGCGAAGTTGAAATCAACTGGATAGGTACTACCATAGGCAGTCATACAGGCCCCGGTACAGTTGCGCTTTTCTTCTGGGGCGACGAAAGAAAAGATTAATAGTTGCAATTTTTGAAAAATTATATTACAATAAACCTAGCGTAAAGCTAATCTTTTATGAAGAGAGGGTTTATTTATGATTTGTAAAAATTGCGGAATTGAAATTAGTGATGACAGCAAGTTCTGTGTAGGTTGCGGAATTGCTATTGAACAGCCTGTTGCTGAGGCTCAGCCTGTAGCAGAACCTATAGCAGCAGAACCTGTAGTAGAAGCACAGCCTGTTGTTGCAGAGCCTGTGGTTGCTCAGTCCGTATATCAACAGCCTGTTTATCAGGAGGCGCCTGCTCAAAAAGAAATTACTGTAGAAGACCTTCCTGATCACCTAAAGCCCGTTGGCGCTTGGGGATATTTCGGACTTCAGCTTCTTTTCGCTATCCCCATTGTAGGTTTCGTTTTCCTTATTGTGTTCTCTTTCTCAAGAGGAAATCTTAACCGCAGAAGCTTTGCACGTTCCTATTGGTGCGCTGCTCTTGTAGGTGTAGCAATCTTTGTGCTTTTCCTTGTCTTTTTTACTGTTTTGGGTTTTGGCGCAGTGGATTTTGTTGATGAATTCAGATACTATTAATAGTTAGTTAAAAACGCCTTAGGCTAAGCCTAAGGCGTTTTTTGTATATTAGATATTTTTTATCCAAACGGCTGCTTTGTTATCTTCGTCAAGCAGTTTTCCTGAACTTGCGTAGTCGCAAAGCGTAATATATCCGTCTTCGGTTTTTACGTTTAGTGTGAGCAAGGTTTCAAAATCGGCAGATGCTTTTTCAAAAGCAACAATACCGTTTTCGTCAACGATTTTTGCCGCTTTTGTCATATCATATCCGAAACGTGAATCCTGAGCTAACATTAGTGGGCCTCTTTGAAGAGCAATAGTGTTCTTTGCTTCGGGGTCTTCCTCATCATAAGTGGGGATAACTACACAGTTTCCGCCCCAGATAACCTTGTTCATAAGCACCTGATTGCCATAGGGGATAGGCTTAACAACAGTAAGGGGCATATCGAAGGCGATATCAATTACTTCTGTTTCGTTTTTACATATAATCTCATTGTATCCTGCTGTAACTTCGATTTCTGCTCCGTTTTGAGCGATTTTAGTGTTACGGCTAAAGGAAGGATTACGAAGCTTTAAGATAAATTCTTCCTTGCCCAAATTGTTAAGGGTGATTCTAACAGTATTTTCGCTAGGATATTTTGTGTCGATTTTAATTTCAACGGGACTGCCATTTGGAGCAAAGGAGCGCATAACACCGTTTATGTAAAGGTTCAGCGCTAAGCCGTTTTCGGTGGTCATAAGAGCAGTTTTATGAACACTGCCTATACCTGCGCCTGCAATACATACGCAACAGCCGTAGTATTTGTTGTTCTTCATAACCTTAAGTCCGCCGATATTACCGCCTCTGGTTCCCGTAGTTAAAGGACTGTAGCTTGTGAAGGGTAAAACAATAGGAACAATAGCAGGATTTTGTGCGCGTTCACTATCTAAGGTTGTGCTGGTACCAAGTCTGCCTTCAACGTTAACCGCGCCTAAGAAACCGTTATAATAAGAAATTTCGTAAGCATCAATGTACTTAGCATCAGCGGTTAAGAGGTTAAGCTGCATAAAGAACTTCATAAGTGTTACGGTAACACAGGTTTCCTGCATAACGTAGTAATTGGTGGTGTTTGCCTGACGTACTTTAGAGTGGTCGAAAAGCTCGTGAGTACAGCCTGCAGAACCTATAACAGTAAACTCATCTTCTAAAATTAAATCGGCAAAATTAAGAATTGCAGTTTTATACCACTCTTCTCCTGTTATTCTGTAAAGCTCAAGTAAGCCTTCAAAGCAAGAGGTCATTTCATAAGCCTTTGTAACGGGATACTGGTGAAGCTTTAACTGTTTTTTCTCGGCTAACTGGAAAACGTTTTCTGCCCAACAACCGCCTTCGCTAACAATATATTTAGCGAATTTTAAAAATCTTTCTTCTCCGGTTATGTTATAAAGGCGTACAACAGGCTCTAAAACTGAGGAAGAGTTAAGTCCGTACCAATGCTTAGCAGTACGGGTAATCGGAATTTTTCCTTCGGTTTTATTACCAAGCTTGGAAATAAGATAATCTACCTGACGGCACATTGAAGCAATAACTTCTTTTTCCAGCTCTTTATCTTCATTTATTTCAAGAAAATACTGCATACCGAGAAGCACGTATTTTCGGCTCCAAATATCCCAACCGGTAAATTCCTGCGCTACGGTATAGGAGGATATTCTGCCCTTTTCGTCCTGAGTGGTTAAAATGTGACGTACTGTCGCGGTTAAAATTTCAAGAAGCTTTTTGTTTTTTGTATAGGAATATACAAAACAAGCGCCACGCATCATTTTGCCCCAATACTCACCGCGCCAGCCGGCATCGGGACCGTCAATTTGGTCGGTGAACTGATTAACAAAATCTATCCAAAGGTCTTCCTTTAAAACCTGATTTTCTTCGGTAAATTCCATTGTTTTATGGGTGATTTCATCGAATTTGTACTCGTTTTCATAGTTTATGAAATGCTTGTCTGTTTTAAGTCTGGGATAATTTGCGGTGTTTTCCTTATAAAGCTTTAACATAATAAAACCTCCATATTATCTGTTTAAAATATTATACAATATTTACCGAAAAAAGCAATATAAAAAAAGCGCTTTTATTTTAAAAAAAGCGCTCTTTTAGCTTATATATCCAGTTTCCAATTTCCTGAAAGAACCCTCGGTTCACAGTCATTCCATTTGGTTTCGGGAGGAATAATGCCGTAAACGTATTCACTTTCCGTTCCGTCAATGGTGATTTCTCCGTCTTCGCTTATGGTTACGATAGCACTTAGCGGATCTTTAGTGTACCAAGTGTTTTTACTCATTCTATCTTCACCGTAGGAACGGTCATAGGTTTTAATTGCCTTGCCGTTTTCGTATTCGGTAAAGGAATAGGTATGTTCTTCGCCGTAATGTTCGCTTCCTTTAAGCTGCCACCAACTGTTTCTTGTGGTGTTCATATCAAGATAAAATACATTATCTATAATTTCGGCATTATTTGTATGTATATGGCCGTTTATTGCCATAAGAACTGTACCGCTTTTCATAGCGTTTACACGGGCGAAAAGACGTCTTATGTATTCAGCATCGGGAGAAGTGCTTCTGAACTTGCCCGAATAACTGTCGTGGCTTATAACAATACACTTTTTGCCTTCTTGGGCGGACTTAATAAGCACTTTTTCCAACCAGTTAAGCTGCTCGGTGCCTAAACTGTTCCCAAAAATATTTTCAGAAGGGGAACCCCAACTGCCTGTGCGGTTATGCTCCCAAAAACCTTCTTTGTTAAAGGAATAGTTACTGTCGGTGCAGATTATACGGAAATTTTTGATGTCGGTATAGTAATAGGCGATACTTCCGTCACCGATTTTGCCGTCTTTAGTGCCCCAAACGGCGTTTTTATCGTTGGTCAAAAATTTGGTTACGTCGCTCATTGTGTTGCCGCACTCAAGCTCGTGATTGCCGTAAACACCGCAAACGGTAACACCCATTTTATTGTTTAAAAGGGGCTCAATTACTTCCTTAGAACCGTTATAGTCGTTGCTGAAATCACCTGCATGGAGAATTGCTTCAACCTCTTCCTTTTCGGCGCGGTTTAGTATTGCTGTTAAATCTTCAAGAGTAACTGCATACATTCCTTTTTTATAATGGAAATCCGCAAAAAGAGAAAATTTTAATTTTTTAGCCATAACCTTATCCTCGCGTGATTATTTTTCGCTGTATATGGGGAACTGATTGCAAAGCTCAATAACCTCTTTGGTAATAGCTTCCTTGCTGTTTTCAAAATCGGTAGCAACAAGCTTTAACCAATGAGCGATTTTTAGCATTTGAGCCTCTTTAAAGCCTCTGCTTGTAACGGCAGGAGTACCTATTCTAAGTCCGCTTGTTACGAAAGGACTCTGAGGATCGGCAGGAATGGTATTTTTATTAGCGGTAATATGAACTTCATCAAGCATATGTTCAAATTCCTTACCGGTAAGGTTCATATTTCTAAGGTCTAAAAGCATAAGGTGGTTATCGGTACCGTTTGATACGATATTAAAGCCTTCCTCTTTAAGAGCCTTTGCAAGACATTCGGCATTTTTAATAATCTGCTTCTGATATTCCTTAAATTCATCGGTAAGTGCTTCGCCGAGAGCAACAGCCTTAGCAGCAATAATGTGCATTAAAGGACCGCCCTGAATTCCGGGGAATATAGCCTTGTCTATCTGCTTAGCATACTGCTCCTTGCAGAGAATAAGACCGCCACGGGGACCGCGAAGGGTTTTATGGGTAGTGGTGGTAACAACGTCGGCATAGGGTACGGGACTTTCGTGAAGTCCTGCGGCAACAAGACCTGCAATGTGAGCCATATCAACGAGAAGATATGCGCCAACCTTGTCGGCAATCTCGCGGAAACGCTTAAAGTCGATAGCTCTTGCATAAGCGGAAGCGCCGGCTAATATAAGCTTAGGCTTGTTTTCAATAGCGAGTTTTTCTACTAAATCGTAGTCGATAGTCTGTGTGGTTTCGTCAACACCGTAGGGAATGATGTTAAAATATTTACCCGAAATATTAACGGGAGAACCGTGGGAAAGATGACCGCCTTCGGAAAGATTCATAGAAAGAACGGTATCACCCGGCTCTAAAAGAGCAAAGAATACAGCAAGGTTAGCGCTCGCACCCGAGTGAGGCTGAACGTTTGCGTGCTCTGCTCCGAAAAGCTTTTTAGCGCGCTCGCGTGCAATTTCTTCTACCTCGTCAACGAAGCAACAGCCGCCGTAATAACGTTTGCCGGGATATCCTTTGGCATACTTGTTGGTAAGGGGAGTGCCTGCTGCAAGAAGAACAGCTTCGCTGACAATATTTTCACTGGCAATAAGCTCTATATTGTGAGACTGACGCTCGTTTTCTCTTTTAACCGAAGCATAAACTTCGCTGTCAAATTCACTTAATCTGTCGTAAAACATAATATATCTCCTTAATTTTTATATTATTTATGATTTTATCACACCGAGATGGATTTTTCAACCATATTAATCCATAAGTTCAAAATCGCTCTTTGGATGCATACAAAGAGGGCAAACCCAGTCTTCAGGCAGTTCTTCAAATGGAATTTTCTCCTTTGAATCGTCATAAATGTATCCGCATATGGTACAAACCCATTTTTTGCCGTCTCCCGACTGTTTTACGGGGGCAGGTTTTATATTTTTGTGGTAATAAGCATAGGTTACAGAAGGCGAAGAGGAAAGGTCAATAGTTTCGGTAACGTCGGCAATAAAAAGAGTATGAGTGCCAAGGTCAACGGTGTTTTTTACCTTTGCGCTTATTACTGTATTTATATTTTCCTCTACGTAAACAATACCGTTTTCGCTTCTTTTGGCATTAGCGGGAATTTTATCTTCATCTCTGCCGCTTTTAAATCCGTAATTTGTGAATAGTTCAAAGGATGCGCCTTCAGCAATAACCGAAACGTTAAATCCGCCGGTATTTAGTATCATATCGTGGGTTAAATTGTTTTTATTTACAGTAATGCTTAAAGAAAGGGGAGAAGAGGTAACCTGAGATACTGTGTTTATAATACAGCCATTGTCCTTTTCTCCTTCTTTTGCGGTCAGAACGTAAAGACCGTATGAAATGTTGTTAAGTGCTTTTTCGTTAATCATCTGCGTCACCTTTTAATGTATAGTTCATATAATTATTATAATGATTATAGTTTGTCGAAACGCTCAAAAGCGCTTCGACAAGCCGATTTTATCGGCTTTGCGCAATTAAATTATCAAAGAATTTAATTGTGCACCATACTCATTGCAATGGGTTTAGTCAAATTATCACGGATAATTTGACCGAAAATTACATATTTGCGGTCGAAACAGTAACCAAAGTTTCTGTTTCGACTAACTAAAGCCATTATAACATAAGTGCCCTTATGTTGACAATTATTATTTTTTGAATTATTATAAGAAATATTAATAAAGAAGGAGAAAATATTAAATGCAAAACAAGTCACTGTATAAAATTGTGCGTTGCGGAATTTTTGCGGCAATAATTAGTGTAAGCTCCTTCATAGTTATCCCTATAGGCACAGTACCTGTGTCTGCAACTCTCCTTGCAGTTATGCTTTGCGCTTTGATTCTTTCTCCTTTTGAAGCTTTAAGCGCTACTTTTGTATATGTTATTATGGGCGCTGTGGGACTTCCTGTTTTTTCTGCAGGAAGCGGCGGCTTCGGTGTGCTTTTCGGTGCTACGGGCGGATATATATGGTCCTATCCTTTACTGGCTTTATTAGTTTCATTTTTAACTAAAATTGAAATTAAAAATACGTCATTTAAGTTTATAATTTCTTTATTAAGCTGTTTTTTGGGCATTGCAGTTTGCTATATTTTCGGAACGTTACAATATATTTTAGTGACAGACGCTGGTTTTTATACAGCATTAACTGTTTGTATAGCTCCCTTTGTGCCTATTGATATCCTAAAGGCTTTTGCGGCGGTTATCATAGGATTACCTATACGAAAAAGGATTTAAAATAATTGTTAAGAGGCGGAGGGTTCACCGCTTCTATTTTTTGCTTAATTTTTACAGTTTTCTACGATTTTAACTTTAAAATCCCAAAAACCTTTACATAGGTGTAAAAATTTATTAAAATGAAGTAAAAGCAGGTAATACTGTGAGTACAAAAATTTTACCTATAAAGACCATATAAACAAAGAGCATCAGATTATCGCCCATAAAAAGAAATTCGGCGGAAAATTCCGATTCAATTATTTTAAGAATTTGTAACCTAAGCGAAGAAGAGCAAAAGGTTGAATTTAACCTTGACGGAGTGGCTGTAAAGGGGATTACCAATCTTTCGGAAGATGCGGATACTGCTTTTGAAGGAAAAATCGCGCCTAAAAATAATAACCTACAGATTAGAGAAGGAAGTTTAAAAATGAAACTTAAAATTGCTCTGCTTCAAATTTCGCCTACAGGCAGTCTTTACGATAACAAAATAAAGGGGATTAACGCCTGTAAAAAAGCAAAGGAAATGGGCGCGGATATTGCGCTTTTTCCTGAAATGTGGAGTAATGGCTATGATATATATGAGCGTCCCTTTTGCGAATGGAAAAAGGATGCTGTAAATATTAAAAGCGATTTTGTGACCGATTATAAAAATGCTGCAAAAGAGCTTAATATGGCTGTAGGAATTACTCTTTTGGAAGAATGGGATGAAAAACCGCGCAATACGTTAGTGCTATATGACCGCTTCGGCAACGAAAAGTTTACCTATGCAAAGGTACATACCTGTGATTTCGGTGCTGAAAAGGATTTGACAGCCGGTGAAGAATTTTTTGTGGCTGACCTTGATACCCAAAAGGGAAAGGTTAAGGTAGGCGCAATGATTTGTTATGACAGGGAATTTCCCGAAAGCGCAAGAATACTTATGCTTAAAGGCGCCGAACTTATACTTGTTCCTAATGCCTGTCCTATGGAGATAAACAGACTGTCACAGCTAAGAGCAAGAGCCTTTGAGAATATGACGGCTATTGCTACCTGTAATTATCCCGAAACCGTTCCCGACTGTAACGGCGGTTCATCCCTCTTTGACGGTGTTGCATATTTGCCGGAGCTGAGCGGTTCGAGAGATACCTGTCTTTTTAAAGCTGATGGAAAAGAAGGGGTTTATGTCGCCTCTCTTGACCTTGATATGCTGAGAAGCTACCGCAAAAACGAGGTTCACGGCAATTGTTACCGCCGTCCCGAAAAATACGCAATTTTAACCGAAAATGAAATTAAAGAGCCTTTTATACGGGATGACAGAAGGAAAAAATTATGAAAAGAAAATTTTTAGAAAATTTCATAAGCGAAACCTTTGATATTAGCCCTGAATTTCCGTGGCTTAAATATCCCGGCTTCGCCGTTTACCGCCATAGTATAAACCGTAAATGGTTTGCGGTTATTATGGAAATAAGTAAGGACAAAATAGGCATAAAGGAAGAAGGAACGGTAAATGTTGTTAATTTAAAATGCGATCCTGTGCTTATCGGCTCTTTAATAAACGACAACGGCATACACAGAGGTTATCATATGAATAAAAACTACTGGATAACCGTACGTCTTGACGGAAGTGTTGATGAAGAAAAAATAAAATGGCTTATTGGCATAAGCTATGAACTGACTTTATCAAAAAAATCAAATAATAAAGCGGAGAAAAGAAGCTTTTGAAAGGAAAGGGCTGTCCAAGAATATGAAGAAGATTAAAATAACGGTTATGCGAAAAGCACAGTATGACGATTTAATTAAGATATACGAAAATCCTTTGGAAAATGCCTGTGATATGAAAGTGGGAATGGTGTTTTATAGCGAAGATGCTAAAAAACCTGACGGCTTTTGCAGTAATGCATGGGAGGGTATTGCTCCTTTTGTACTGGATTTGGCAAAGGGCGGCGGAAATTTCTATGACGGCTGGATGAAGAACGAAAAATCCGCGATGCTTTCCTGTAACGACGGCTTTAGACCTGTAAGTTTTTATATTGAAGTGTGCGACTAATAAAACGCATCACTTAATATACACTAAATTAAAAACCGCTGAAGCGTAAAACTTCAGCGGTTTTGTTATAACTAATTAAAGGAAACAGGCTTTGTATCGTTTGTTGCAAAAGCGTTGGGGCCGGGGTCCGACATAGAGAAATACATTTTAGCGGCTTTTGTTGTGCCGAAATCTCTGTTTGAGCCTGAATTCTGCACTTTGTTAAATGCATCGCGGAACATCTGATTATGCGCTTCTTCGCGGTTTAAAAGGAAGTCGATGGTCTCGCGTACCTTTTTGTCATCAATCTGGCGGTAGAGATATTCATAAACCACCTTTGCGCGCTGTTCCGAAGCAATATTGCTAAGCAAATCGGCGCATAAATCACCTGTAACGGTTACGTAGTCACCGGTCCAGGAATAGCCCGAAGCATTAATAAGTCCGGGATTAAGTCCTAAAAGCACGTGAGACTGAATCTCGCCCGACGGAACCTTTGCGGCATCAACGTCATGACCGTTTAATAGATTGATGGTCTGCGCTATCATTTCCATATGGCCCAGCTCCTCAGCGGCAATATCAAGGAATAAATCCTTAATTTCAGGATCTTTAATTCTGAAGCTTTGCGACATATACTGCATAGCCGCCTTAAGCTCACCGTTGCCGCCGCCTAGCTGTTCCTGTAAAAGCGCCGCATACTGCGGATTGGGTTTTTCTACCGCTACGGGATGAAAAAGCATCTTTTCGTGTTTAAACATTTTGTTACCTCCGTTTATTTTTATACTTATACTTTCTCCATTTTCTGCTCGGATATACAAACGTGCTGATATACCAGGCGGTTTGATGGTAAGCATATCAAAATTTGATACGCAGTAAACAAGAATAAGGGATTGAGAAAAAGTAGTGAAGATGTTATACTATTTATAGAGGTGCAAATACTATGAAAAAAACAGGGGGATTTATTATAATGCTTTTAATTTCACTTTCATTGTTTGGAGTAACAGCTTGTCAGGAAAAGGATGGTAACGCGCCAACTTACGAGCAGATTACGGCAAAAGAAGCCAAAGAAGTTATGGATACTGAACAAGAGTATATTATCATAGACGCAAGAACCGAAGAAGAATTCGCCGAGGGACACATCGAAAATGCGATTTTGATTCCTGAATACGAAATTAAAGACCGAGCCGAAAAAGAATTGCCCGACAAAGACACTTTAATTCTCGTTTATTGCCGAAGCGGCAGACGAAGTAAAATTGCATCCGAAGAACTCGCTAAACTAGGTTATAAAAATGTTAAAGAATTTGGCGGAATCATCGACTGGCCGTATGAGGTTGTGAAATAAGGAGAAATACAATGGGCGATTACGATTTAGAAGTAAAACAACGCTTTGGAGAAACAGAAGCCTATAAAGAATACGCAGATAAAACCGCCAATTACACTGCAGACAAATGGCAAGAGATAAATGATGGACTAAATATAGTTATCGCCAAATTTGCCGAGTGTATGCAAAGTGGTTACACCGCCGACTCAAATGAGGCTCAGGTACTTGTAAAAGAATTACAAGCTTATACCACCGAAAATTACTACACTTGTACCAACGAAATTTTGGCAGGACTAGGTCAAATGTATATCGCCGATGAACGCTTCAAGAACAACATCGACAAACACGCTGACGGCACCGCTGAATTTATTTCAAAAGCAATAAAAATATACTGTAACTAACTTAAAACCCGATGAGCAAAAAACTCATCGGGTTTGATCATATCTAAATGAAATCCTTGCTGAAGCAAGGATGAAATCAGCTAACGCTGATGAAATCTTCGGCTTTGCTTCAGATGAAATTAAATCCACCCATCAGCCGTCGAGGCGGATTTCATCCAACAAAGTTGGATTTCATCGTCAAAGACGATTTCACCCACCTGCAAGGGTGGATTTAGTTGAAAACGACAGATTCCAATAGGAATCTGTCGTTTTCTGAAGATACCGCCTAATTTTGATACAAAAATTAGGAGGGGGGTCAATTTTTACGATTTTTGGGGTTAGGGGGGGTCAAAAATGCCGTTTTTCGCCCCAAGGGGGGTCAAATGCTGATTTTGAGCCACTTTTACACCTCATCTTTGTACGGATCGAACGGCGGTTTGTACTTTTTCAGCATCTCTTCCTTGCATAAATGCAGTTCCTTTTCGTTGATGATTCCACGGGAGTGCATCAATTTGAACATAATGATAGCGTTTATATATTGGAGCTGTCTTTCGGTTTCTTCGGGAGTCATCCCCGGCAATGGTTTTTGGATATTCATAAAAGCACCTCTTTCAAAATATTAGCCTTGCGGCTTGGTTTAATAAAGATGCTCAAAAATTTTCAAAAGTCAAGTCCCCGAAAAAACGAAATTACCGCGCCTATTATAAGTAGACGCGGTAATTGATAAATTATTGTGAACGGGTATGTCTGCGCAAAGTTAGAGGTCCGTACCTAAAGAACCAGTCAATGTTTCCATCATTAATCTCCCACCGAGCCTGAACCCGTATGCAAAAATCTCACGTTCGATGATGCCGTACATTTCGTTAACGCAATCATCGTACTTTGCCAAGGTTTCTTTTTGCTCCTCGGTAAGTGTAGCGGAAAGGTTATCTCGGTTCTTGCCCATAAGGTTCAAGAGATTTTTGATTTCCCGATTGTTTTCTGTACTCTGCTCCTGGGGATTGACGTTTCCGTACCAAAACTCCTCAAGTAACGTTCTCATAATACTCCTCCTTCCGCACATAACAAAACGACCGCATCTCCGAGATCATTCCCGGTGATACGGTCGTTTCATTGTTTTTAGTTGTCAGTTTCGGTTTTGTTTTTATATGTCGCATAATGCTGCACCTCCTTGTAGCACAACACTATACCGTCATATATCCGAAAAGTCCAGCATTATTTTCATAAAAAACTCACACAAGTTTCATAGGCGTTATTTTGAGAAATCGAAAACCAACCAATTTTTGATATCCTCAAACTGTTGTTGATAATGGGGAGATAAATCTTTTTTTGCTAATCTTGTGTATAATGCGGATTTTAATCTCTCACAATATCCCACTTTTTTTACTATGTTTTGCACGGTTCCCATGGAAAGCCAAGAATGCCCTGTAGCTTGTTCTACTAAAAAATCATAGGCTTTATCATACAGTTCTAAAGATTCATATATACTGACCATTGCATAGCTAACTTCTTGTTTTACTTTGCTTTCTGTTCGACCTGTATCCTCTCCAGCAGAAATGGCTTTCTTCAGATGTTCCTCCCAGAAATCTTGTCCCATAGCTATCACATAAGCTTTTTTACAATGGCCGCTTCCTAATACATTGCGGTAAAAATAATACCTATCATCATCAAGTTGTTCTTCTTTTGTGTCCAACAGTTCTTGCTTGCTTTCCAAAACAAGTTCTCTACCCTTTAAGTTCTTTTGTTTTTCTTTTAGTTCTTGTTCTTTTATCCCTAATTCTTTAGCCAACTTAGTTATTTCATCAACTTTATCTTGTAGTACCGTTAAAACGCTTGGAGGGCTGCTTTGTCCTTCGGCAACGCAGGGAGCAATTTCTTCATCCAGGGACAAATAATAATGCTCTGAAATATAACCGTTCAAGACGTTGCTTCCAATTTGTATGTCAATAGGGTTCCAATTGTCTTTTTTATTTAAATCGGAAAGTGCAGAATATGTTGAAGCACTGATGAAAATGGTACCGCATTCAACGACTCCGCATTGTTTGCATGCCAAGTTAGTGCTGTTTCCGATCCAAGCTATACCAAACTCATTTTCGGCATTTTCATCTTGTTCCTTACCTTTCATTCCAACCTTGGAAAGAGAAATTTCTCCAGTGTGTATTCCAATTCCACAAGAGATACGGTAATTCAGTTTTTTATCCAATACAGGGTTTAAAAATTTATCAATAGCGGTAGTAATGTATCGCGCTGCGCAAACCGCTTTGTCCTCTGATTTACCGTTATCGTCATCTATAAAGAGAGCTAAAACGCCATCGCCCATAAAATCACGCGCAAACCCGTTTGAATATCGAATTGCCTGAACTATTGTGCGGATATAACTTCGATATATTTTTACAAGTTGTTCTGCATCAAATTCACCTGGCAGCTTTGTAGAACCTCGCATATCAACAAACAATACAGACACTTTTCCGTTATAAACCTTATTTGAATCGTGCAAATCGTCTATTTTGGGCAATGTACCCGAAAGGTCTTTTTCTAACACTTCCGTGTCAACTATCTTTTCAATAGCGGCAGAAAGCAATTCAACTTCTATTTTGCTTATTTTTTCGTTCATATATATTCACCGCACTTATGTTAACAAGTAAGCGTCTTCGCCATTTATTGAAGTAAAGTGTATTGTTCCACTTGGGCTCTTTGGCCATAATTCTTTTACTTTTTTTGACACCTTTACATGATTAGTTACTTTGGAAGAGTATTTAGATGCAATATTAATACAATCGCCAAAAGCTTTTACATCATAAGAATCGGCAATACCAATTTTAGTAACAATAACGCTATCAAAAGTTACCCCAATACCAATGTTGATCGGTGTGCCAAGGTTTTCTTTTATAATAATATCGTTTATGACTTTTTCGCGAATGGTTAACATATCACGACCACACAGCCCAGCGTTTTGTACGGCGAACTGTTTTATTTGATCATCTTCCTCACGAGCTTTACGTCCACCCCAAAACACCATTAAGCCGTCGCCCATAATGTCTATGACCTTTCCATGATAATGTTTAACCACTTCCAGCAAAGCAGTTAAATACACATGCATAGTGAGAAAGGTTTTTTCTGCTCCGACACTCTGAGCTCTTAAGGTTGAATTCCTCATATCCACAAAAAGAACAGCATAGTTTTCTTTGTCAAAAGATCCAAACTCCAACTTGTCAGCTTCAAATCCAGGGATTACGTCAGAAATAGCAGTATCGCTGTGTTCGAACATCGTCCTACTTTCTATGATATGTTTTTTGGCTTGTTGGTAATGTTTCAATGTACTTTCATAGATTTTTTGAACGTCTACCGCCATCATAACACCTCACAATATTTTTATCAAAAAGAGAACGCCAATAACTGCTATGGCTACAAGTAGTGATGAAAAACAAAGTATTGTCATCTTCATAGTTTTCATTTTTTGACGATTAATATCGTTGAGTTTATATAATTCTGCGGCCATATTTGTTATAATGTCATTGTCATTCATTTTTTGTACATCTTTAGCAAACTCATCAAATGAATATTCTTTTGTTGATTTCGGTAAAAACCACTTTGATTTATAATTAATATTGCTTACATGTCCTCTAATCGTTAAAATGCCAAACAAAAACACTAACACTATGCTTATAGCAAAAAGCAAAGTAAACATTATAAATAATATACCGATCCAACTGCATGGAGCAATATTGCTAACCACTGTGCCAATAGGTTCGTAGCAAGTTGCAACGCCAACTAAAATTGCGACAACAGCAGCCATAATTATTGAAACTTTAGTATCAGCCAATTGGATATACGTAGAAATATCAGATATGGCACTCGCTAAAAAAGCTTGTTTTATTTCGTGGGAATTTTGTTTATTGTAATCGTTTGACATTGTTTCCTCCTAAAGTAGATGTTGATGTTTAATTCTTATATTCTTTCTGCAATTGTTTTTATAACTGGTACGCAAACTGTATTTCCACACTGCTTATAAGCGCAATCCAAAGATATACCTTTGAAAGCATAATCCTTCGGAAACCCCTGGAAAGCCAGGCACTCCATTGGTGTGAGTTTTCGGATGCCGAAATCATCTCGGATGATGGGGACACGGTCGTGGTAGGTTCCCATGTTGGCTTTCAGCGTAGGACAAATTTCCCATTTTCGCGTTGCAATACCGCTGTCATCAATTCTGTAAATTCCTGTTTTATCGACAATTTTCGAATTGAGTTGCTTAAAATATCGGCTTTCAGGGCCGTAATAATAAGTATCATTGTGTTTTATACTTCGGTCGATAATATCATCAATCGTAGTTTCGAGGGAGATGGGTTCGGGAAATGCAAATCGATCACAATCCTCAACATCGTGAAATGCAACAATGAAAATCCTTGCTCGGTTTTGCGGGATATTGACATCGGTAGCATTTATAACTTTGTATTTTACGGAATAGCCGAACTGTGCAAGTGTGTTATAAATCACAAGGAATGTTTTGCCATTGTCGTGTTCCATTAAATTTTGAACATTTTCAAGAAACACAACTCTCGGCATTTTTGCATCAATGAACCGTGCTATTTCAAAGAACAGATTGCCACGGGGATCCTTAAAACCACGTTGATATCCCATAACAGAGAATGGTTGGCAAGGAAACCCGGCAACCAAGACGTCTATTTCGGAAAGGCTTTCGGGAATAACTTTACGTATATCGTCCTCGATAAGTAACGTATTCGGAAAATTGTGTCGGTAAGTTTTGCAAGCGGCAGCGTCAATTTCATTTGCCCATACAATATCAAACCCAGCTTGTTCAAAGCCAAGGTCAATGCCACCGATTCCGGAAAATAAACTTCCTACTTTCATGATCAACGTGTATGTGTGTTGAAGCGTACCGAAAGATTCAAGGGGAGATAATACTCACCGTCAATTTTTATAATGCGACTCCATACATACTTATCGGCACTAACATACTCGAAATGTGTATTTTTATAAAGGTAATCACGGAAGGATTCTCTGTCATTGGAATGATAACAGATTACATCACCATCATCCATAACGACAATATATCCACCATTTACTTGTTCTTTGCCGTCCCATTCTTTACCTGCGGTCATCCCTGTGAATCCGGCCATAAGAAAATCCTTGATTGCTTTCTCGTAATATACACGAGCGCCTGGAACACCGAGTGGATTCGCCGCAATCATTCGTTCAACCGTTTCCATAACCTCAAAATGACCGGGAGAATCAATTAAACGATCTTTTACGCACCATGCCATGATTTTGGCCATTGACTCTCTAACCAAGAAAAGGTTGTCATTATATATGGGGTTTTGTGTGCGAGCAAATTCCATAGTAATACCGTGATCGGCTAGATAAGTTTTGCACTTGGACCAACCGCGACCACCATTTTCAGTAATGGCATTAAACTCATTCATCATCACATCGTCGCAACCCGTAAGTTTATAAAGAAATTGCGAAGAAGAACCAGCATTGAAAAGAGTAGGATTCTGACCGAACTTTGATTTGATGGAGAATCCCATTATAGAAACAATTGCTGTCTGTCCATCTCTTACTTCAATAAAAATATCATTTTTGCCGCCGAATTGTTTTTTCAAAGCTTTAACGGCAGGCGCTTTGGGTTTGCTTACATATATGACTTTTGCAAAATCGCATACGGGATCAGGTGCGGGAACTGAACTTCCTTTTACATCTTTAATACCGTCAAAGAGCATTTTTGCATAATTGTTGAAGTCATCAACGGGCATTGTTACCAATACGGTATTATTATCTTGCGGCTTTACAATAACGGTAGAACTGTTCTCGTCAATGATATATTCCAAAACTTGAGTTTCACATTCTTGACGAATTATTTTGAGAACATCAAGATAACTCTGATAATTCTTTTGGAGGAGTTTGTTGGCTGTATATAATCTGCCTTCTCCGAGCAGTTTCATCATTACATAGAATTCTGCCCATTCGCCTTTATTGAGCTTTTTGCCTTTTATAGACTCAACCATTTAAAACCCTCCTTATCTCTTTTGCAATAGCTTCTATTACATTAACGGTAACGCTATTGCCGAACTGTTTATAAAGATGTGTATCTGCTAATGGAAGTTCAAAGCTATCGGGAAAGCCTTGTAAACGCGCCCACTCACGGGGGGTCATTTTGCGGATTCCTTCTTTGTTAATCTTACCTTTGATATGCGTGGTTGGAGTAAGGTCTTTTTGTCTCTTGTCTATTACAAGATTTCTTTCGCGTCCCATACCGCCGCACACGATAGCCCCTGCAACATCGCTCCAATCGCGGATTTCATAACCGAAGCCGTTACCTTTGGATTCATGACGAGCCTTGTGTCGACGGAGTGTTTCCACATATACATCACTCAAATAATACTTTGCGGGGACAGGCTTTTCTTCGCGGATATCCCACAGCCGTTTGGTGTCATCGGTCATCTCGGGAAATTCAAAAGTTTCAGGAGCGATATCATTTCTGAAAGCTACCACATAAATTCTTTCTCTGTTTTGAGGGACTCCGAAGTTTTTGCTGTTAAGCACTTTATGGAAAACTTTATAACCAAGATCTTCAAAGGTCTTACAAATAATCTTAAAAGTCCTGCCTCTGTCGTGAATTACGAGACCCTTCACGTTTTCGCAAAAAATAATTTTGGGTTTATGATATTCACAGATGCGAGCCACATCCATAAAGAGTGTGCCACGGCACATACCTTTATAGTTGTCATCAAATCCCATACGTTGACCTGCAAGACTAAACGCCTGGCAAGGGAATCCTGCAAGACAGATGTCAAATTCGGGAATATCTTTCTCATCAATTTTTGTTATATCACCAGCAATTTCGAAATCATCTTCAAAATTCGCCTTGTAAGTTTTTTGTGCGTGTTCGTCCCATTCGCTGACAAAAACGGTGCTGATTTCATCACCGAAAGCATTGTCAAAACCAAGCCGAATACCGCCGATACCGGCAAACAAATCAATAGACTTCAGTCGATTCATTTTGAACGTACCACCTTTTCTATAATATCTGCGCATTGCGCCGTGTTTTTCTTAATCTCATTTCCCCAAAAACGGAGAACTGTCCATCCTTCGGATTCAAGCTTTGTGGTTACCTCTTTGTCGCGTTCCATATTGCGCTCAATTTTGGGTATCCAAAACTCTTGATGAGATTTGAAATCCTTTTTGCGCTCTTCCCAATTGTATCCATGCCAAAATTCGCTGTCACAGAAAATCGCAACCTTCTTTCCTATAAATACGATATCGGGTTTACCAAAAATTTTGGTTGAATTCTTTCTGTAACGGATTCCGCGACTCCAAAGCTCTTTTCGCAACAACAATTCGATTTGTGAATCCTTGTTTTTAACGGCCTGCATATTCCTGCGCCGTTGTTCGGAAGTGTGTTTGTCCATTATTTTTCTCCGTTGATGTCGGGAACCATTTCCATGATTTCGCCTATGTCAACATTTAACGCAGTGCATATTTTAGAAAGAACATCGGTGGATACATTTTCATCTCTACCCATCTTGGCAATGGTAGTTCTGCTGATGCCCGCTTGTTCAATCAGTTCTTTTTTCTTCATTTTGCGGTCGATCAAAAGCTTCCATAACTTATTATAAGAAACAGCCATAGTGCACCCCTCATATAGTGATAGGAGCATTATAGCATACAAATCGATGAATATCAAGGTCTGAAGAACGCTTTTGCGGACTTTTGTACATGAAATGCTTTCAAATGTTCGCAAACGCGCACTTCGCTTGGATTTGGAAACCCTCTATATTATATACCTCCTTGAAAACACAAGGAAGAGTTTTCACCAATTCATAACATGTTATGTTTTCGGTGTTCGTTTACGGGAGGTTTGCTCGTTTACGGGAGGTTTACTCGTTTACGGGAGGTTTGCTCGTTTACGGGAGCGAATATTCATTGCTGGGCAGAGGGCGAATATGCAGATTTTCGGTGTTTTTCGGTAATGAGGTAACCTTATATCCCCGATATAATTTTAGTACAAAGCTTCATTTTTACAGCGCCTTGTACAAACAAAAGCACTAACAACAGGCGAAAAAGCACAAAAAATTAAGGTTGATTCGTTTTGAATCAACCTTAATTAGTATTGGTCGGAGTGACAGGGTTCGAACCTGCGGCATCGACATCCCAAATGTCGCGCGCTACCAACTGCGCCACACCCCGAAATGTGTGAAATAAGTGGTCAAAAGTGACGTTTTCTATAAGTGGTCAAATAGTTGGTCAAAATCAATTTTACAGTAATTTTTGAAAACGGTCAAGTCCCAAAAACCCAGTGTTTATGCGGGTTTTCAAGAGTAGGGGTTTGAGCCGTTCTCTTAGTCCCAAATGTCGCGCGCTTCCTGTTGCGGTGCCCGAAATTTATTGCTCGCCGTTTGCTTTGCAAAATTTCGACCGCTGCCACTCCTTTTTCCTCGCTTAATCCGCCACAGGCGGCACTCGGAAACGTCCCCAACTGTGCCACATCTCGATAAAAATATTAAGTTTAAGTGAATTGCAGTTGTCCGCTGCGCTTCCTGTTGAAACTAAGACTCTGACTTCGTTCGTTTAACGCACTCGTCAATCGCCAAGTTTCTTTACATCATAAAACAAAGGAAGTGAAGTTTTACTTAATAAACAAAAAGCCGCCTTTAAGGCGGCATAGTGGAGCGGGTGATGGGAATCGAACCCACGTGTCAAGCTTGGAAGGCTTGCATTCTACCATTGAACTACACCCGCATCTCTGAGTGCTATGTTAGTATACTACATTTATTTTTGTTTGTCAATAGCTAATTTTAAAAATTATTTACGCAGTAAAGCACTTAATAAAACAGCATTTTACGCAAGCTCAATAATTGCTGTGTTTTGTTTAAGATGTATTATTTTAAGGACAGATACACAGGTATATTATGAGAAACTTGACTTTTTTTGCTATGTTTTGTATAATAAAATTTACTATTGATAGATATTACATCATATAATTTTCAGGGGGTTAAAAAATACAGTAAAGATTTTCCTCTCTTTTCTGTACTTTTACAATAAAATGGATAAGATTAAAAGAATGACTGTTAAGGTGGGAACATCTACCTTGACACACGACACAGGCAAGCTTAATTTAAAAAGACTTGAGGAGCTGGTACGTACCATTTCGGATATAGTCAATTCGGGGATACAGGTTGTACTTGTTTCTTCGGGTGCTATCGGCGTAGGTGTTTCAAAGCTGGGACTTGCAGGAAAGCCTGAAACAGTACCTGAAAAGCAGGCTGCTGCCGCTGTAGGACAGTCAGAGCTTATGTCTATTTACGATAAGCTTTTTTCTGAATATCATCAAAACGTAGCACAGGTATTGCTTACTAAAGATGTAACTGACTGTAATAACCGCAGAAATAATGTTATAAACACATTTGACAGACTTTTAAAATATAACTGTATTCCGATTGTAAATGAAAATGATACAGTGTCCACAGACGAGCTTCTTTTTGGCGATAACGATACTCTTTCTGCCATTGTTGCTACGCTTACTGAATCTGATTTACTTGTGCTTATGACAGATATTGACGGTCTTTATGATAAAAATCCGAGAGAATATCACGATGCCGTGCTTATCCCTACTGTTACTGAAATTACCGAAAAAATGCTTGACAATGCGACAGAGGTGGGCAGTAAATTTGGTACAGGCGGTATGATAACCAAGCTTCACGCAGCAGAGATTTCTATGAAAAACAATATAAAAATGATGATTGTATCGGGTCAAAAGCCTTCAGTTTTATATGACATTCTTGACGGCAAAAAAGTAGGCACTGAATTTTTACCCTGCGTAAACAAATGACAGCGGAGGAAACCTTGATGGAATATATTGAACAGTTAGGAAAAAGAGCTAAAAAAGCAAGTTATTTGTTGGCGACTGCAAAAACAGATTTAAAAAACAAAGCCTTGGAATATATTGCTCAAGAGCTTGAAAACAATACAGAGCTTATATTAAAGGAAAATAAAAAGGACATTGACAACGCTCAGCAAAACGGAATAAGCGGTCAGATGATTGACAGGCTTGCTTTAAATGAAAAAAGGATAGCAGATATGGCGACAGGCGTTCGCAAGCTTATAGACCTTGATGACCCTGTAGGCGCTATTGACAGCGAGTGGACTCGTCCCAACGGTTTAAAGATAGGTAAAATGAGAGTGCCGTTAGGAGTAATTGCAATAATTTTCGAGTCCCGTCCCAACGTTACTGTTGATGCGGCTGCGCTTTGTCTTAAATCGGGAAATGCCGTAATTTTAAGAGGCGGTAAGGAAGCTATAAATTCAAATCTTGTATTGGTTCAGATTATGAGAGAGGCTTTGGAAAAAGCAGGCTTAGACCAAAACTGTATAAATATAGTCGAAAACACCGACAGACAGACAGCGACAGCTCTTATGAAGCTTAATAAATATGTAGATGTTCTAATTCCCAGAGGCGGGGCAGGACTTATTAAAGCTGCAGTTGAGAATGCGACGGTTCCCGTCATTGAAACAGGTACGGGAAATTGCCATATTTTCGTTGATCAAAGCGCTGATTTAGATATGGCTATTGAAGTTATTATAAACGCAAAAACCTCGCGCGTTTCGGTTTGTAATGCGGCTGAGAGCTTAGTTGTACACACTCAAATAGCTGATAAGCTATTGCCCGTACTTTTTGAAAAGCTTAATAAAAAGGGTGTTGAGCTGAGAGGCTGTGAAAAGAGCTGTCAGATAATAGACTGTCAAAAGGCGAATGACGATGACTTTTACCGTGAATATCTTGACTATATTATTTCCTGTAAAGTTGTTGATAGTATTGACAGTGCTATTGAATTTATAAATGAGCACAGCACCTCACACAGCGAAGCCATTATAACAAAAGACACTGAAAATGCTAAAAAATTTCAAAGCGGTATTGATTCGGCGGCTGTATATGTAAATGCTTCGACAAGATTTACCGATGGCTTTGAATTCGGCTTTGGCGCAGAAATAGGAATATCCACTCAAAAGATACACGCAAGAGGACCTATGGGTCTTGAAGCGCTTACAAGCGTAAAATATGTAATTGACGGAAACGGACAGACGAGATAAAGCTTTTTGTAAAGGAGGGCTTATATGAGTAAATCCGATAATAATATAAATAAAAGCAGTTCAAAAAAGCAAATAATTGCAGTTATTGTATCGTTAGCAGTCATTTGTGTTGCGGTTATAATAGGCTTTAATTTTAAGAAAATAGCAGCTTTGTTGCCGCTTCCCTTTGAAGTACCTGAAAGCTGGAATGATGACGGCGCAGATATAAACGATATTAAAGATGACCTTTTTCAAAGCAGTGCCGTAAACGATGCAGTTCAAAGCTCTGTGCCCGAAAGCACGCAAGACAGCGACGAGGCTTGGGTTGAAAAATATTTAGAATGGTTTTTAACTACTGATTTTCCTGCTTTTGAGCAAGCATCTGAAATCAACAATGAATGTGCGATAGAATTTGGAATTATGCAGTGTATAAAGCTTAAAAAAGATGTTGAGTATAAGAAAAATGAAAACGGAAGCACGCTTATTCCTGCATCAGATGTTTTGGCAGCGGCGAGAGCTATGCTCCCTTCTTTGACTATTACAGATAAGACAGTTAAAGATTTTGTTTACGATATTACAACTAAAACCTATCAGGTGCCTGCAAATGAAATAACACCTAAGTATATGTGGTTCATTACCTCAAATAAAAAGGTTGACGGCGGATTTGCCTTGACAGTAGCCTTTTATCCGTACGATATCATTACAAACAATAAAATCCCCACAGATAAGCCTGAAAAGACTATGCTTTTAACCTTGAAAAAGAACGATTCCTCTGAAAATTACAAAATAGTGTCGTACATAAACAAATGATAAAAATAGGCTGTAAAAACTTTAGTTTTTACAGCCTATTTTTTACATCCACTTTTTTGTTCTTTCATAATATGATGATATTTACTTATTTTATGCGCTCTGCGCTTTTTTTATATTTCCTTTTATCAGTCGATAGTGCTTGTACCTTTTCCGCCTTTACTTTTAGCAATAGCTTTTTTGTGGTCGGCATAGGTTTTTGAATAAACGACATCGCTGTTTGTCGGAGTGTAGAAGTATAAATACTGCTGGTCTATTGTTTCTTGGTCGGGAGATATACAAGCATTCAGCGCGTCTTCACCCGGATTGCAGATAGGTCCTTCGGGTAAGCCCTTGACATAGTAGGTGTTATACGGGCTTTGCGTTTTTGTATCGGCAATAGTAACGACGCTTTTATGCTCACCCAGAGCGTACATAACAGTAACACAGGACTGAAGCTTCATATCAATAGTAAGTCTGTTATGAAAAACTGCTGAAACACGTTGCATTTCTTTAAGGGAAGGGACCTCAGATTGAATAATTGAAGCAAGCTTTACAGCATCGCTAAGGCTTAGACCCATTTGCTCTGCTTTTTCTTCAAGTCCTATTTTCTTTATGCGCTTTTCAAATTCTGAAAGCAGAGTATCAATAATTGTTTTAGGCGAATCATCGCTGTAAAAATTATAGGTAGCAGGGAAAAGATATCCTTCAAAACGGTTTTGGGACTGCTTGTCGGGCAGAAAATCGTAGTCATAATCAGCTTCAAGAGCCATAGACCATTCATACTCAGAGCCTAAGCCCTTTTGAATAAACCTATTTACTATCTGAGTTTGCCAAAAGCCCTCAGGAATAGTAACGGATATTATGTTTGAAGCAGGCTGGCTTAAAGCCTCTATCAATCCGTCATAGCCTGCATCACAGGAAATTTCGTGCTCGCCTCTCATAAAGCCAGAGCCTGCTTTTTTTAGCTTTACATAGGCTTTAAATACAGATGGGAATTTTATGGCGCCGTTTTCCTTTAAAATGATAGCGATGTCATCGGCAGTAGCTCCCTTTGGAATATTGAGAGTAACCTTTTGAAAAGAGTTAGCAAGAGCTGAATAATCGGCATATATTAAAAAAGAAACGCTTGCCAAGGCAATAAAGATGGCTATACAAAAGCTTATTATTATTATGTATTTAATTATTTTCTTCTTTTTGGATACAGCGTTTTCCATAGGGTGTAAATATTCCTTTCTTTAATGACTTGTAGCAAAAATATGTTAAAAACATATTATGATATTGAACACTTACAGAGAGGTGATAATAAATGTGTCTTAGAAATTTATTTGATTTTGACGATGATTGTACAAGCATTCTTATTATAGTTGCAATCTTAGTTTTCCTTATTTGCTTTTGTGATTAATTGAGCTTAACTGCCGACATTTAAGTCGGCAGATTTTTTTAAATAATTTTTGCAATCTGTAATACAATTTTAACAGCCCATAAAATGAGTAAAATGAAAAAATATATATCAATTATAGTATATTTTTCCCTTTGTTTTTGAACTCTTTGAGATACGGTAAGCTCTTTTTGGGGCTTTATTTTTATAAATTTTTCAACTTCGCGAAGCGAAATATATATGCTTATAAGAAATAAGACGATTGCCGCGACGGAAATAAAAGTACCAAGCCCTGCATTTGATAGCTTTTCGTTGAGATTGAAGAAAATACAGGTTATAGCATTGTTGAATAAATGGGCAAATATTGCAGGATATACACTGTCCAACACATAGACAAGAGAACCGTAGATACAGCCTGCTAAAAGCGGAGCTAAAAAATTATAGGGAGTAGAATGTAAAACTGCAAAACATATAGCGCCCGTAAAAATAATCACAGGGCGTTTTTCGGTTCCGAAGCTTGAAAGATATGCGCCTCGAAAGAAAAGCTCTTCAAAAACGGCAGGAACAATTATAAGCGCAAGAACAGCCGCCAAAGGACTTTCCCAGCTTACTGAAGCGATAGGGTTTAGAGAAAGAACTTTAAAGCCTTCGGGTAAAATTTTAAGAGAAACGGCATTTAAAGCAACTCCGCCTATCGTAGCTGTTAAAGAAGCAAAAAAAGTGAGCGGAAGCCAACGCAGTTTAAAATTTTTCAATCTGAAAAAGGTTGTAGCCTTACTGCGTGTTTTATTTTTAAGAATAATTGAAGGCACTAAGAAAACAACAGCAGTTACAATACTTAAAATATAATATCTGGAAAGAGGTATTTTAGAAAGAATTTCAGAAGAAAAAACTGAAAATACAGTCAGCAACACAAAAAGTATTAGCACAACTAAATTTGCGCGGCTTTTATTTCTTGGATTAGACAATTTCTTTCACTCCGAATTGTGTAATATATAAATCTACTTTAATATCGTATTTTTCACAGGGAAGGCTGTCAGCTACACAGCAATCGGGACAAAGTGCAAGCTTTGTTCCTTTATAGTGCGCTAAAAATTTATCGTAAAAGCCGCCGCCGTATCCCAGTCTTGTGCCGTCAGGCGACACGCTGAGGGCAGGAATTACGCATAACGGATAATCAGCCGTATTAACCTTTTTTTCAATGTTTTTGGGCTCTTTTATTCCCATATAGCCTTCTTCAAGCTCTTCAAGAGAGTTGATAGAGCAAAAAATCATATTGCCTTGCACACATTTGGGTACGGCAACGGGAATATTTTTTTCAAAAAGCCAATTTATCGCCTGTATTGTATCTGTTTCGGCAGGTGCAGAAACATAGATAAGAACGCCTGATGGCTTTTTTTTATCAATAAGCTTTATAAGATGAAAAGAGATTTTCTCGTCCTCTTCCTTTTTGAAAGAACGGCATCTTAAATTTTTATATTTATACCGAAGCTCTTTTTTCATCATTTTTATGCCTTTCTTTTTAGTTCAACAGCATATTTATATAGGGATTTTTGCATATCAGCGGGGGAATGTCGCGCACATCAATAACAGCAGATGCTTTTTTTGAGGTTTTTATCGCGCCGTCTTTTGTAAATTCATAGGTGCCGTTATTGCTTTTAATTATATCATCGCGAATTTCGATGATCTGATTTTCGAAATATATTTTCTCCAAAAGCTTAACGGCGTTTAAAACACGCATCATACCCATATTTTTAAGCTCAGCGTCATCATCTGAACAGGGCAAGTAAAGAGTAAGCTCCTGAATGTTTTTAAGCTGACATAATGCGTTGACAGCGTCCTGCTCGTCAACATTTTCTAAAAGCATTTCTCTGATTAAGGGGATATTATCGTCGTTTTTATAAAAAATATATCCGCAAAAGCTGTCGTTGTTATAAACCTCTAAGGGAAGCTCGTCAAACATCAAACATTCATTTGCAAGAAATTCAAAATGATTTGCGTCAAGATGAAAGGAAAAATCTCTTGTATAAATTTTTCTTTTATGAATATCTGCGCAAAGCCCGTAATTTTTCATAGGCTTGAGCAAAAGCTTTGAATCCTGAGTTTTAAAGCGCTTGACAGCTTTATATTTATAAACAGAGCAAAAGCCAAATCTTGAATAAAAGCCAAAAAGACTTTCGGAAACGGGAATAAGAGCGCACAGCTCAACGCCCTCGTTGTAAAGACAGTTAAAGCTGTCCTTAATAAGAGAGGAAACAAGGCCCTTGCCTCTGTACTCTTCCTTAGTGGAAACACCGCAAATATAGCTTGCTTTTACAGGCTTTTCAAAAGCCTGCATTTCATAGGGCAAGGTATATAAAGCGCTGATTATTTTATCATCACGCTGTAAAAAGCGGACGTTTTCATCGGAATAAAGATAATCAAAAAAGAGATTGGTATAGCTTTGAGTTACGGAAAAAGAGCTTTTCCAAAGACTTTTAAGCTGATTTTTTTTATCCAAAGATGTTTCACTCCAAAATTTCTAAAACTTTTTCAAGCACTTGAAGATGAATTTCCTCTACTGATTTTATTATGCCGTTTTCTGCGCATTTTATATGGTGCCAGCCGAATTTTTCGGCGGCGTAAACAGCGCCGTTATAGCAACGCATAGTATATTGCTCGTCTTTTTCGTGTAAATCTTTTTTACTCATATCGCCTTCATAACGCTTTTCGATAAGCTTTTTTGTGCATTGAGGAGGCATATCAAGGAAAATAACCAAATCGGGACGGGGGAGCCCCATTTTTACATATTCAAAGTCTTCAAGCCATAAAAAATAGTCGTCTCTTTGCTTTCCCGAAAGCTTAGATGCCTGATGAATGGCGTTGCTTGTAACATATCTGTCAGCAACAATTATTCCGCCCTCGTTGTAAAAGCTGCCCCAATCTTTTTTATATGAAGCAAAACGGTCAACTGCATAAAAGGTAGAGGCTGCATAAGGGTTTACAGCGTCA
>JAZSPU010000019.1:0-13248 GCA_045537575.1 Acutalibacteraceae bacterium | reverse complement strand
GCATACCGCTGTTGGTTATAAGATTACTTATATCACCGCCGCGGTCATCCTTTGCCGAAGCGCCGGGATCGGTATAGCTTTCTCCGGGATTCAGCAGCACAAATTTGTCACCCTTAAGGGTAATTACAGGCGGATTTGTGTCATCAACAAATTTAACAGCAACCTTTTTTTCGCTTTTGTTTCCCTTTTTGTCGGTGGCATAGAGCATTATGTGGTCAGCGTTGTTGACTCTTTCTACCGAAGCGGTGCAGTCGCCGTCAAAAAGATCAATAGCTGAATAGCTTAAAACTATATCGCTTGTGGGATAGCCCTTAAAGGCGGTAACCTCTCCCTCTACAGTTATATCGGGGCCCGTAAGGTCGGCAACGTGAACGGTACGGATTACGCTTTTTGTGGTTTTTTTGCGTGTGACGGAGTAGGTAAGGACGTAACTGCCTATTTTCTCGGTATCAACGTTACCGTCGGTTATAATAGGCGAAAATTCCTTTTTGCCGTAAAAAGCCGTTACACCGGGATCAACGTATTCCTCTCCGAAGGGAACGGTTATTTCTTTTTCGCCGATAAGCTCAATTTTTAATTTTGGGATAAAGAAAAAAACAGCCAATGCGGTTAAAATTACCAATAAAACTATAGCTAAAGACAGAATTATTTTCTTTCTACTTTTACTCATTATTTTACCTCTTTTATACTTTCAGTATGTATATTATATATATGAGTATAATATTTTGCAATATAAAAAAGAAAATTGTATTAATTTGTCAAAATCAGTAGAAAAGTAATGCGGAATTTCGGCGAAAATTACTTGGTGTTTCGCCGAAAGCATTAATGCGGTATTCACGGTTGCTTGTCTTTGTTGAATCAATTCCAAAATCCAATATGCCGTCTTGAAAAAAGAATGAAGATATGTTATCATATTTAAGGATAAAAAGGTGATAAAAATGTTTTTTAAAAAGAAAAATGAAGAAAGTATATATTCGCTTATTTTAGTGGGGCTGGGCAACCCAGGAAACGAGTACGAGCATACCCGTCATAATGCGGGCTTTGACGTAGTTGATGCCTTTTGCGAAAAGCACTCCATTACCCTTAATAAAAATAAGTTTAAGGGGCTTTACGGCGAAGGCAATATAAAGGGCGAAAGGGTGCTTGTTTTAAAGCCCCAGACCTTTATGAACCTTTCGGGCGAGGCTGTAAGCGCGGTTATGAAGTTCTATAAAATACCCGTTACTTCCTTGCTTGTGGTGTCTGATGACGTATCTTTACAGCCGGGAAAAATGCGTATTAGAAAAAACGGCAGCGCAGGTGGACAAAAGGGTCTAAAGAGTATTATAGAGCATCTGGGTACCGAGGATTTTGCCCGTCTTAAAATGGGCGTTGGCGACAGACCTGACAGAACAAGCGATATTGCTAACTGGGTTCTTGGCAGAATGAATGAAGAGGATAAAAAACTTTTTGATAATGCACGCGATAATGCGGTTAAGGCAATAGAAACTTTTTTAAGGGACGGTGCAGACGCGGCTATGAACCGCTATAATCACTAATGAATAAACAGTTCAGTTTTTTAAAAGAGGTAATAAACTGCGACTCTGATTTTCTTTCCCTTTTATCTGCAGTAAATTCTCAAAAGCTTTCCGCCGTTTGTACGGGACTTTCGGGAATTTATAAGGCGGTAAATATTGCGGTAATAAGCGAAGAAATTAAACGCCCCGTTACCGTAATTACTTCGGGAGAAGCTGAAGCCTATTCTCTCTATAGCGACTTGGTGGCTTTAGGGGTGGATGCGCTCAGTTTTCCCTATCGTGATTTAAGCCTTGCAGGAACATACGGAGAGTCAAGAGAGTACGAGCATAAAAGAATACACACCCTGTCTGCTGTTGCAGGCGGGGATTTTAAGGTGCTTATAATGTCGGTGGATGCCGCCACTCAGCCTACCTTGCCTAAGGAAAAACTAATAAGCAGTACCTTTACGCTGTCGGTTGGGGAAAGCTTTGACCTAACTAAGCTTACTGAAAATCTTATAGATGCAGGTTACGTGCGAAGCGAAATGGTAGAGGGAGCAGGACAGTTTGCCCTTCGCGGCGGTATTCTTGACCTTTTCACCACCGAAGCAGAGTACCCTGTAAGAATAGAATTTTGGGGCGACGAAATTGACAGCATTTCCTTTTTTGATACCGAGACACAGCGACGTACCGATTCGGTTGAGAGCGTTGATGTAACTCCTGCCTGTGAAGTGGCTGTGCGAAGCGAAAGGCTTAAAGAAATAATTTCAGAGCAATTAAAATTAAAGAACAGCGACCAAAGAAAAGAAAGACTTCAAAAGGATTTAAGAGATATAGAAGCAGGAGTTTTTTCTTCCTTTGACAGATATATTCCCTTTATTTTCGATGAAACCTCTACGGCGCTTGATTACGTAAAGGACTCGGTTATGGTTATAACCGAAAGCGCCGCTGTCAGCGAACATCTTAAAAATTTAAGACTTCAGCTGTGCGAGGATATTAAGCGTCTGTTGGAAGAAGGCTATGTGGGAAAAGAAGCCGAAAGGCTTATGCTAAGCGACAGTCAGTTCTATTCCTATATGGAAAAAGCGGTAATTATGGACAGCTTTCAGCGAAATCGCTATGAACTTTCTCCCCGAAGTTTTGTGAACTTTACCGTAAAGCGTTCGTCTCTTTGGAACGGCGACCTTGAGGTTTTGCTGGATGACCTTAAATTCTTAAAAAGCTGTAAAGGTAACGCTGTTATAGTTGTGGGCAACGAAAAGGCAGGTAACCTTCTTGCTCAGGATTTGCGTGATAAAGGTATAAACGCAAGCTTTAGTGAAGAAATCAAAAAAATCAAAAGTCAGGTTACCGTAACGGTTGGCGCTCTTTCGGGCGGCTTTGAAATTTCGGGCAGCCGCTTTATGCTGATTGCGGGAAAAGGTCTTGCGGCAACTGCTAAAAAGCCTGTTCGCCGTCCTAAAGACAGCAGAGCAGTAGGCAGCCTTGACGAGCTTAAATACGGCGACCTTGTGGTGCATACCGCCCATGGAATAGGCGTGTTCAATGGAATCCAGCATATTACCAATTCGGGAATAACAAAGGATTATATAAAAATAAAATATGCGGGACAGGACGTGCTTTACGTTCCCGTAACACAGCTTGATTTGGTGTCCCGTTATATCGGCGCAGACGTTCAGGCGGTAAAACTTAATAAGCTTGGCTCAGCCGAATGGCATAAAACAAGAGCAAGGGTAAAAAAAGCGGTAAAGGATATGGCAAAGGAGCTTACCGCCCTTTATGC
Source organism: Acutalibacteraceae bacterium (assembly GCA_045537575.1). Taxonomy (GTDB): domain Bacteria; phylum Bacillota; class Clostridia; order Oscillospirales; family Acutalibacteraceae; genus SIG607. Next base: position 9,969 of record JAZSPU010000019.1, on the reverse strand, counting down.
AAAGCGTATGGCGGCAAAGGGCTATGCTTTTTCTCCTGATACCGACCTACAAAATAATTTTGAGCGAAGATTTCCCTTTGAAGAAACCGAAGACCAGCTGAAAAGCGTGGATGAAATTAAAAAGGATATGGAACGCGCCGTTCCTATGGACAGACTTTTGTGCGGTGACGTTGGCTTTGGTAAAACCGAGGTTGCTTTGCGCGCCGCCTTTAAATGTATTTGCGACGGCAAACAGTGCGCCCTTTTGGTGCCTACCACCATTCTTGCTTGGCAGCATTATAATACTGCACTTAAAAGAATAGGCGAGCTTCCCGTAACGGTTAAGCTTTTATCCCGCTTTGTTTCGCCGAAAAGTCAGGAAAAAATAGTAAGTGACTTGAATAAAGGCAGAGTGGATATGATAATAGGCACCCACCGCCTTATTTCAAAGGATGTTAAATTTAAGGATTTAGGTCTTGTTATAATCGACGAGGAACAGCGCTTCGGTGTTGCGCAAAAGGAAAAACTTAAGGAGCTTTATCCGTCGGTGGACGTGCTGACACTCTCTGCAACCCCTATTCCCAGAACGCTTAATATGGCTATGACGGGACTTAGGGATATGTCCAGTATTGAGGAAGCACCGGGAGAAAGACAGCCTGTTCAGACCTATGTTTTAGAACAGAATAATTCAATGCTCTATGACGCTGTACGAAAGGAACTGAGACGCGGCGGTCAGGTTTACTATCTGCATAACAGGGTAGAGTCTATAGAGAAGGTTGCCGCACGTATAAAAACTGCTGTGCCCGAAGCGAGAGTAGAGGTTGCCCACGGAAAAATGAGTGAGGAAACCCTTTCGAGAGTCTGGCAGAGGCTTATTGAAAATGAAATTGATGTGCTTGTTTGCACCACCATTATTGAAACGGGCGTTGACGTGCCTAACGTTAATACCCTTATTATAGAGGATGCCGACAGAATGGGACTTTCTCAGCTGCATCAGTTAAGGGGCAGGGTAGGACGCTCTAACCGACGTGCTTTCGCCTACTTCTGCTTTAAAACGGGCAAGGTTTTAAATGAAGATGCCGTTAAACGTCTTGAAGCAATAAGAGAATTTACAGAGTTTGGCTCGGGCTTTAAAATTGCTATGCGCGACCTTGAAATAAGGGGCGCGGGAAGTATTCTCGGCGGCGCTCAGCACGGTAATATGGAAGCGGTAGGCTATGATATGTATCTAAAGCTTCTGGGAGAGGCTATGCAGGATAACGGAGAAGAACAAACAAAGCTGGATACAGTCTGCACAATCGACCTTAACGTACCTGCTCATATCCCCGAAAAGTATATCGAAAGCCTTCCCGCAAGACTTGGCATTTATAAACGTATTGCCGATATAGTTGACGAAAGTGATGTCAGCGACGTAATTGACGAGCTTGTTGACCGCTTCGGTGAACCGCCCAAATCGGTTATGGGGCTTATTGATATTGCTCTTCTTCGAAATAAAGCGATAGCCGCCGATATTTATGAAATCGTAAAAGAAGGAAATGACGTTGCGCTTCATTTGACGCAGTTTAATCAGGAAACCTTCCTAAAGCTTGGGGCAGTATTCGGAGATAGAATGAGACTTAATAAAGGGGATGTGGTGACGTTGATAATATGCCCCAAAAAAGCGCAGAATTTGTCCTCTCTTATAAAAGAAATTGTAAATGCGTTGTAAATTAATAAAAAGTTATAGACTTTTTTGAACTTTTATATTATAATAGTTTTAATTGGTCGAAGCATAGTATTAGCTTCGACAAACATTAGTTATTGCATATTTATTAGGAGGAAGAAAATAATGAAAACCTTAAAATCATTACTTTCGGTTATGTTGGTAATACTTCTTATGTTCTCTTTTACAGGATGTCTTCATAAGCAAAATGAAATAGCTGTAGAAATTGCAGATTCTAAATTCTCTGCCGCTATCTATTCTTATGCTCTTGTTACTGCCGATAGCGAGGCTCGTGCAAAGGTTGACGAACAGCTTACTGAAGCAGGAACCGACACCACCATTACCGAGGTTGATTACTACTCTCAGAAGATTGACGATACCGACTACGTTACTTGGGTAGAAAACCGCGCAGTTGAAATTCTTGCTGAATTTGCCGCTTATGAAAAGCTTTTCAAGGATGCAGGTCTTACCTTGACCGCCGCAGATATCAGCGATATTGACTATACCGCCCAGTATTATTATAACTACTACGGCGCCGCATATGCCGCAAACGGTATAGGCTATGAAACCTATAGATATGCTCTTATCTATTCCACCTACGGTGATATGTATTTTGAGCATCTTTACGGTAAAGAAGGCGAAAAGGCTATTCCTGCTGAGGATATCAAAAAATCCTTCGATGAGTCCTATCGCGTAGCCCTTATTTTACAGACCGAGATTACCGAAATGGAAGAGGATAAAGTTGCCGAAGCAAAGGATGATATGGAACATTATAAATCCCATCTCTTAAAGGGTGAAAGCATTGTTGATATTTATAATGAATTCAACGGCCTTACCGAAGAAAATGCCGAGACTACCGGTAATGCTCCCGCTAAGGAAGCTAAAGAGGTTGTAAGCGTTATTGCCGATCCTGAAGTTGACGTAAATTACGGCGTGGATTTCTGGAAGGATATTAAGGATATCGCCGCTAAAGACGTAAAGATTCTTGAAGCAGAAGAAAACGGAGCCAAATATATCCGTCTTTTCTATATTGTTGATACTTCTAAAGACAGCACCTATTTAGACGAAATGGATTTAAGCCTTCGTTGGAATCTTAAGCAGGACGAATATACAAATTATATTACAGAATATGCAAAGGGCTTAGCCGTTAAAAAGCATAAATACGCTATGAGCGAATTTAAGGTTAAGAAAATCCAGAGCGGATATTAATTTTTAGGAATAAAACCGAAGGCTGACTTCGGTTTTATTTTTTCTTGAAAATCACATATAATATGTTAAAATAAAATAAATGAATGAAAGCGAGGCGTGAATATGAAAGGCATTAAAAGATTTTTTTGCGTTTTACTTGCCGCTGTGTTACTTTTGACTCTTTGCGGCTGCGGTGATGAACCTGAAAAGAAAAAGCCCGACGTTAACGTAGAAATTGATAGCGAAGAGGAATTTTTCCTTGACGTACCGAGTGAGCTTCGCGGAACTACCGTTCAAATAGCGGGCTGGAGCAGTGATACCGATTTCGATAAAGCAAATATATACGCTGACTTTACCGAACTTACGGGAATCAATCTTGAAAGGGTTCACGTTAATCAGGCAGAATACATAGTTAAGATTTCTTCACTTATTGCGGCTGACCAGTCTCCCGACGTTATAAGCGAAAACGGTGATTTTCCGCGTACACTTAAAATTCTTCAGCCTATTACAAAGGAAGAAACGGGAATAGACGTAAACGATCCCTTCTGGGATAAAAAAATGACCGATTTATATACCATCGACGGAAAAATTTATATAGTAAGTGGCGCCCGTTCAAGCGGCAGTAAGGCAGGCGGCAATGTTTACTTTAATAAAACTACCCTTGAGGAAAACGGCATTAAAAACCCAAATCAGTACGTTGCAGAAGATAACTGGAACCTTGAAACCCTTGAAAAGCTTCTCAGCGAAATGAAATCTGCTTGCGGCTACAGTCGCGCTCCCGCTTCAATAGACGTTGATATCTGGACCCTTATGTTTGGCGCAAAACAGCTTGACTGGGATCCGGTTAAGGCAGAGTTTAAATCAACCGTTGCTTCCCCCGAAATGCGCCTTGCTCTTAATAAGCTTTTAACCCTTCAGGATAAAGGACTTGTTAAAATTATTGCAGGACATGACGACAGTATAGCAAACGGCACTTCGGGATTTCAGATTTGCGGTTCCTACGGACTTAAAAAGAACCCCGGTTGGTTCTACACTATGGATGCTGATGATTTAGGCTTTGAGGTGCTTCCTAAGGTTAATAAAGATGATGCAGATTATCCTTATACCGTAGGTCTTTATGGCTATGGAATAGTACAGGGCGCAAGAAATCCCTTGGGCGCAGGCTATTATTTAAGATATTATCTTAACGCAGACCATGTAAACACCGATAATATCTACAAAAACGAAGAGGCTGAGGCTCTCTTTAATAAGCTTCGTCAGAATGCTGATTATTCTACTGCCACCTTCTATCGCGGCGTAAGAATGATTCTGGAACCCGACGTATCCAACGGAACTATGCTGAGCGTGGTTGTAAACAGCACCTCCGCGCAGATAAGCACTAATCTTATTGCGGCAGAAAATCAAGTGAATTATGCTGTAGAAGAGGCAAATAAACTCATTCAGGAAGTTATAGCTGCAAATCAGTAGGAAAAATAAGCCAATATTTAGTGCAAGTGTTAATAATTCGACCATCGGTTTTGTGCGTTTTTCACAGAATTTGGTGGTCTTTTTTATAAAATTTAAAGATATTTGCATTTTCCTATTGCAAAATTTTCAAAAACGATTATAATTAGTATAGCAAAAATTTTATAAAGGAGAAAAATGCTATGACAAAAAGAATAATAACCCTTTTGCTCGCAGTTGCAATGCTTCTTTCTATGTGCGCACTTGCAGGCTGTGATAAGGGTAACAACAAGAAAAACCCCGCCAGTAATCCCGGTGCAGTAAATGAAGAAGATTTCTTCCTTGATATGCCCTCTGAGCTTCGCGGTACAACCGTTCAGTTTGCTACTTGGATTGACCACACCAAGACCGATACTGCTATCTGTCTTGCAGGTTTTGAAGAGACTACCGGTATAAAGGCTGAACTCGTTCAGGTTAACCAGACCGACTACGTACAAAAGATGACTTCTCTTATTGCTTCTGACCAGTCTCCCGACGTAGTTGTTGAAAACGGTGACTTCCCCAAAACCCTTAACCTTCTTCAGCCCCTTGATGTAGAGACTAACTGTGTTGACGTAACCGATCCCTTCTGGAATCAGAACACTGTTAAGAGATTTACTGTTGGTGACTACTCTTATCTCGTAAACGGTGTTAAATCTTCTTGGGACATGGTAGGCGGTATGACCTACTTCAACAGAACCATCCTTGAAGAAAACGGTATCACCACTCCTAACGAACTTAAAGCACAGGACAACTGGAACGTTGATTCTATGTGGACCCTTATGGAACAGATTAAGGGCGCTTGTGGTTTCTCCCGTCCCGGAACCTCCATCGTTGTTGACATTTGGCTCAATATGTACGGTGGCGGACAGATGCAGTGGGATGTTGAAACCGACACCTTCAAGACTACTATTAAGTCTGAAGAAACCAAGAAAGCTCTTGACTATTTAATGCGTGCACAGGATGCAGGTCTTGCAAGAGGTATCGATAACCACGATGACGACATTGCTAAGGGCGCTATCGCTCTCCAGATTTGCGGTGCATACGGACTTAGAAAGAGCCCCGGTTGGTTCTACACCATGGACGTTGATGACTTAGGCTTTGAAGTTCTTCCCAAGGTCAATAAAGACGATGCTAACTATCCTTACACTTCTTCTACCCGTGCTTACGGTGTATGTAAGGGCGCAGGCAACCCCAAGGGTGCCGGTTACTTCTTACGTTACTTCCTTAACGAAGACCACTATGACGTAAATCAGATCTTCAAGAACGAAGAAGCTAAGAATATGTACTATCATCTCCGCGAAAATCAGGAACTTAACAAGATTAGTATGACAATGGGTATCGGTCGTGTTACCGACCCCTCCTATTCTTCTCTTACTATGGTTAGAGATCTTCTTAACGGTACAGCTGCTCAGGTTGCTGTTAACCTTGAAAAGACCTACAACAGTTGCGAATCTGCTGTAGAAGCTGCTAACAAACTCGTTCAAGACGTTATTGATGAACAGTAATCATAATTTATAAATTAAAACGGAAAATGCCTAGTCATTTTCCGTTTTATTTTTTCTTGACTTTGTTATAAGGAAATGGTACAATAAAGAAAAATTGAAAAGGAGCATTTTTATGTTAAAAAAGATAATTACGCTTTTACTCTGCGTTGCAATGCTTTTGTCTGTTGCCTGTCTTGCAGGCTGCGGCGATAAAGACGGCGGCGGAAAGGTTGACGGAAGCTCAAATACCAATGCAACTAATGAAGAAGATTTCTTCCTTGACGTACCCAGTGAGCTTCGTGGCACAACCGTACAGTTCGCTACTTGGATCGACCATACAGCTACCGATACCGCTATCTGCCTTCAGGGCTTTGAAGAGGCTACAGGTATGAAGGCTGAGCTTGTTGCTGTTAATGAGTCCGACTACATACAAAAAGTAACCTCTCTTATCGCTTCTGATCAGGCTCCCGATGTTATTGTTGAAAACGGTTCCTTCCCCAAAACCCTTAATATTCTTATGCCCTTAGAGGTTGAGACTACCGGTATGGACGTAAAGGATCCTTTCTGGAATCAGGGTATTGTTGAAAGATTTACTATTGGTGATTACCCTTATCTTGTAAACAGCGTTAAGTCTTCTTGGGATATAGTTGGCGCTATGACCTACTATAACAAAACTATTCTGGAAGAAAACGGTATTACTACTCCTCATGAGCTTATGGAGCAAAATAACTGGAACGTTGATTCTATGTGGACCCTTATGGAGCAGATTAAGGGTGCTTGCGGCTTTACCCGTCCCGGTGCCTCCATCACCTTTGAAGACTGGCTTGGCGCTTACGGTGGCGCTCAGGTTCGTTGGGATACAAAAACCGACAAGTTCGTAACAGGACTTAAGGAAGAAAAAACCAAGGCTGCTATCGAATATATGATGCGCGCTCAGGATGCAGGTCTTGCAAAAATTATTGAAAACCACGATGACGACATTGCTAAGGGCGCTATCGCTCTCGAGATCTGTGGTGCTTACGGTCTTAGAAAGAGCCCCGGTTGGTTCTACACTATGGACATTGATGATTTAGGCTTTGCTCCTCTTCCCAAAATTAATAAGGATGATGCCGATTATCCCTATACTGCACATATCCGTGCATACGGTATCAGCAAGGGCTCAAAGAACCCCAAGGGTGCCGCTTACTTCTTACGTTACTTCCTTAATGAAGACCACTATGACGTAAATCAGATCTTCAAGAACGAAGAAGCTAAGAAAATGTACTTAGAGCTTCGTGAAAAGCAGGATCCTGAAAGAATCTTCGTGACCATAGGTGTTGTTAGAGTGACTGAGCCTACCGGTAGCTCATTTTCTATGGTAAGAGAACTTATTAACGGAACTTCTGCTCAGATTTCCGTTAATCTTGAAAAAGCATATAATATGTGTGAATCTTACGTGGATTCAGCAAACAAGATTGTTCAAGATGTTATTGCAGAACAGTAATTGTTGAGTTGTAATCAAAACAGGAAGCACTCAGGAGTGCTTCCTGTTTTTAGAAATTTTTAAGTTTTTTTGTGCTTGGGAAAAAATTTTTAATTTTTTTGCAAAAAACTATTGCGTTTTCGATTGCTTTGTGTTATAGTATTAATGTACTTAGTAGTTTTGTCTCTTTTGGAGGTATTTATAATGAAGAAAGAATATACTCGTCCCGAGCTTAATATTGTATCTCTTGTTGTAGAGGATACAACCAATGATTTAACATTAGACAGGGGTATAGATGATAGCCGTTTATCAATCAACGGAGGTTTAGGCGATCTCTTTAATTAATTGCGCCTATTTTTCACTTTCGAAGAAGTTTTTCACCAAGCTGCTAACAGAGCGCTGATATTCAAGCGGACTCATGTTTGTGGCTTGTTTAAATTTTCTACAGAAGTAATGTATAGTAGAAAACTGCAGTGTATCCGATATTTCGGTTACGCTGTATTTTTTTTCGCGCAACATTTTCTTTGCTTCGCTGATTCTTTTAGTGTTGTAATACTCCATAGCGCCGCAACCTAAATGCTCACGGAAGAGCTTTTTAAGTGCAGTTTTTCCCATTGAAAACTCTTTGCACAAATCTTCAAATTTTAAGGGCTCTGCGAGATGGTTGTCTATGAAGTCGCATATCTCACGTATCTGTAAATCCTCATTTGAGTAGGGGAGGGTTTTGTGCTGATCCGATTGTCCTCTGATTATACCTATAAATAATAACTCCATAAGATTTTTAATGCTTTGCGCCGAACCGAAGGGGGCGCTTTTTTTATTGTGCAGCTTTTTTAAATATACATCATTGAGGGGGTCTCTGAATGCATTTTTACCTTCATCTAAAATTTCGGATAAAATAACCTTTTCCTTATTTGTGCATTTTATTATTTTTCCTGCTGCCGAAAATAACTTTTCACAGTCGCAGGAAAATGAGAATACTATAGCATTGGCGGTTCCGCCAGAACAGGAAATGGCATGAAATTCAAGGGGACGGTGTAAAAAGAAATCCCCCTGACGCATAACGTGTTTTTCGGTACCTGCTGTTACTGTAACTTCCCCCGCATCAACATATACCGCCTCCCAGAAGTCATGTATTTCTCCCGGAAAGTCAAAGTCTATGGCATACTCAAAATAATGAATGGTATATACTTTATCAATGGTGAGTTCGTTGTTTATAACGGTTCCTTTATAGTTCATAAAGCATCTCCTGACTCTTTTTTATATATTGTAACACATAAATGAAAAAAATGCGACCAAAAATGCAAATATTTTTAAAAAATTTATGATATAATACAAATACTTCAAAAAAATCAACCCAAAAAGATAAATGGAGGAATAATTATGGGATATCGTGCAGAAGACGTTGCAAAGCTTTTTGCTCTTGATGGAGAACCGATGATAGCCGTTCCTTTTGGATGCGGTCATATCAATGATACTTTTTTTGTTGAAACCTCACGCGCAAGAAAGTACATTTTACAGAAAGTGAACAGCGGTATTTTTAAGGACGTTGACGGTCTTATGAATAACATTATACTTGTGACTGCTCACATTCGTCAGCAGGTAGCTCAGGCGGGCGGCGATCCCCTTAGAGAATGTCTTACCGTTGTGGATACCAAAGATGGTCAGCATTACGTTCGCGTGGATGACGGTTTCTGGCGTTGCTACATATATATAGATAATGCTATCACAATGCAGACAGCTGAAACTCCCGAACTTTTCCGCGCAGCAGGTAAAGCCTTCGGTATGTTCCAGAGACAGCTTTCCGACTTCCCTGCAGAAAAGCTTGTTGAGGTTATTCCTAATTTCCATAATACACCTAACCGCTTTAATAACTTTATGAAGGCTTATGAGGCTGATGCATACGGTCTTGCTAAAACCGCCAGAGAGGAAATCCTTTTTGTTCGCGAACATAAAAAGCTTTGCTCACTTCTTACCGATAAGCTTGAAAGCGGTGAGCTTCCTTTAAGGGTTACTCATAACGATACAAAGATTAATAATGTAATGCTTAACCGCGCCAACGGTGAGCCTCTTGCTGTAATTGACCTTGATACAGTAATGCCCGGTCTTTCTGCTTATGACTTCGGTGACAGTATTAGAAGCGGCGCAACCTATGCTGCCGAAGACGAGCCTGATATTGCAAAGGTTAAATTTGAAACCCCTCTCTTTAAAATGTATGCAGAAGGCTTCCTTGGTGAATGTAAAGATGCCTTCTCTAAAGAAGAGGTACTTTCTCTCTACACAGGCTCAGTGCTTATGACCTTTGAATGCGGTATGCGTTTCCTTACCGACTATCTTGAAGGCAGCACCTACTTTAAAACTGCATATCCCGAGCATAACCTTGTTCGTTGCCCTACACAGTTTGAACTGGTCAGACAAATGCTTGAGAAGGAAGAAGAACTTAAAAACATACTTTTATCCTATTGTTAACTTCAAAGTAGCGTTCCGTAAGGGGCGCTACTACTATATATGGTAGTACCGAAAAAAGTTTCAAAAAAATTCAAAAAAAGTGTTGACAAGAGGGGATAAATGTAGTATAACAATATGGCTGTCGCAAAACGGCAGTAAAAAATACCGCGAAAAAAACTTAAAAAAAGATAAAAAAAGTTCTTGACAATAGGTTTTGATTG
>JAZSPU010000001.1:0-39006 GCA_045537575.1 Acutalibacteraceae bacterium | reverse complement strand
TGCTAACATCGATAAGGCTCCTGAAGAGAGAGAGCGTGGTATTACAATTAACACCGCTCACGTTGAGTACGAGACCGACGCTCGTCACTATGCACACGTTGACTGCCCCGGACACGCTGACTATGTTAAGAACATGATCACCGGTGCTGCTCAGATGGACGGTGCTATCCTTGTTATCGCTTCTACTGATGGTCCTATGGCTCAGACCAAGGAACATCTCCTTCTCGCTCGTCAGGTTGGCGTTCCTTACATCGTTGTATTCATGAACAAGACTGACCTCGTTGACGACGAAGAACTTCTCGAGCTCGTTGAAATGGAAATCCGTGAGACTCTCGACAAGTATGAATTCCCCGGCGATGATACTCCTATCATCAAGGGTTCTGCTTTCAAGGCTCTCGATTCTGCTTCTACCGATCCTTCCGATCCTATCTATGCTCCTATCGGCGAACTTATGGACGCTGTTGACTCTTACATTCCTACTCCTGATCGTAAGGCTGATATGCCCTTCCTTATGCCTATCGAGGACGTTATGACCATTTCCGGTCGTGGTACCGTTGTTACCGGCCGTGTTGAACGTGGTCAGCTCCACGCAGGTGATGAAGTTGAAATCATCGGTCTTACCGAAGAGAGAAAGAAGACCGTTGTTACTTCTATGGAAATGTTCCGTAAGACTCTTGACTACTGTGAGGCTGGTGATAACATCGGTGCTCTCCTCCGTGGTGTAGATCGTGAAGGCGTTGAGCGTGGTCAGGTTCTTTGTAAGACCGGTTCTATCAACCCCCACACCAAGTTCCATGGTCAGGTTTATATCCTTACCAAAGAAGAGGGCGGACGTCATACTCCTTTCTTCAACAACTATCGTCCTCAGTTCTATCTCAGAACTACTGACGTTACCGGCGTTGTATCTCTTCCCGAAGGTACCGAAATGTGTATGCCTGGCGATAACGTAGAGATGGATGTTGAACTCATCACTCCTATCGCTATCGAAGAAGGTCTCCGTTTCGCTATCCGTGAAGGTGGCCGTACCGTTGGTTCCGGCGTTGTAACCGCTATCAACGAATAATTAAAGCCCAAAACTCCGTTCGAAAGAACGGAGTTTTTTCTTTTTGTCGAAAATTAAAAATAATGCTTGACATTTTAACTGTTAGCCGTTATAATAATTAACGTTGTCGATGCTGCTATGGCTCAGGTGGTAGAGCACATCCTTGGTAAGGATGAGGTCACCAGTTCAAATCTGGTTAGCAGCTCCAAAAAATAAAGGACTACTTCGGTAGTCCTTTATTTTTATCCAATCCGAAGGATTGGTATGGCATCACCCGCAAGGGTGTATGGAATCAGTAGTATAGCGACTGCATGGCATCACGCATCAGCGTGTATTCCCTTCGGATTGATTCCATACCGCCTATGGCGGATTCCATCCAACACTTCGTGTTGATTCCATGCAATACTTCGCATTGATTTATTGCCGCTTTTATGCTATGGTTGAGTTACAATAGGGACAAATAATCATTTATCCTTGTCTTTTTCATCAAATTCGTAAGGCAAGGCAGGAATAACTGTCATACCATACTTTGATTTTGCCTTGTAAAACAAGGAAAAGTATGGTATGATTTCTAATATAAAAGTATGATTTTTGTCATACTTAATAATTGCCTTTTTGCAAGTTGTTTAGTAATAGGTATTATCAAACTAGAGAGGATTTTGTTTATGAAATATTACAAGAAATATGTTATACCTGCAATAGTTTTTCTGACTATGCTGTGTCTTTGTTCTTGTAACAGTCGCACCTCTTCATATAAAGATTTGGGATGCCCCACAAAAGAATATTATCAAAATAATCTAATAGCTCGTTGCGTATGGGATATGACGATATTTGACGATAAACTTTATATAGGGTGCGGCGATTATAATAATAACTCAGGACCTACCCCTGTGCTTTATTGCGATTTATCCGATCTTGGAAATTGGAAAGAACAGGCAGTATTACAAGATGAGCAGTTAGGACGTTTTTTACTAATTGATGATAAACTCACTATTCCAGGATTTGATCCAATAGGCTCACCCGAACTTGGTACATACTATCAACTTGAAAATGGAGTGTGGCAAACTAAATCTGGATTACTTGACGGTCTTCATAATTTTGATTTAATAAGATATGACGGAAAACTGTTTGCGGGTATTGGTGCAAATCGTGGTTCAACACCGATAATAGCTTCTGACAACGGTAAGGATTTTGTAAGAATACCAATGAATAAAAACGGAGAACCTATACAAACCTCAGGTGGAGAATGTATAAGGTCTCATAACTTTTTTGTTCTCAACGACAATTTGTACGCTTCGTTTTGGTACGAAAATATGGACGAAAACAAACTTGTTTCAGAAATTTATCGTTACGAGAATGGTGTATTTGTTTTTGATAATGACTTAGTGGGTAAACTTAATACTGGCTTGTCTTGCCGAAATATTCCTCCAAAATGGGCTAAAGCGGTTATTAATGACACACTATTTTTAACAACTGGGCATTTATATTATACAAACGATATGAGTGAGTTAAACTTAATAAACTTGCCTGAATATGCTCAAACGTATGATTTATATGTGTATGATAATACGCTTTACATATTAACTGCGTCACTTGATGAAGATAGGTATAAAATAACTGTTTATAGTACATCAACAGGTAAAATTGATAGTTTGAAAAAAGAAACAACTTTTAATTATTCTGTACATCCAACTTCTTTTGCTGTAAATGACGATAGTTTTTTTATAGCTTTGGGAAAGTGGTGGAATGATGGTGCAGAACAAAACGGAACAATAGTTCAAATAAAGCGAGATTAATATTATTAAAATTTTCAAGATATATATAAATTACTTATAATTATGTCCTGATTTGACACAAGCATATAATACACACAAGGCGGTGATTAAATGTCGTTATTAGAGTATTTACAGAATAACATTACAACTAACAATTCATTAGACGAAATCATAAATGTATTTCAAGATATGTGCAAAATCCCTATTGAAGAAGAACTTTTATTAAACGAGTATGGTGTTTATGATTTTACTGGTGAAGATTTGTTTTACTATGATTTGGTAAGACAATATCCAGATGGAGAAGATGAATATTATCAGTTACGAGTAAGTATAGTGTTCTCTCCTGATAAAGAAAACCGCTACCTCGAAGATACTTTATGGAGTGATGATACCGACGAAAATTTCTTTGATTATATACGCAAGTCGGATGGATATCATTATGCAAAAAATCACAAGTTGAAGTCCATTGATATAAGAATAGACCAAACTTAATATTATAATTTGAAACTTTCAGTTTTCGGGCACATTCAATTTATGTCACTTAGTTCAAACTATCCGAAAAAAAGGACTTCACGAAAGTGAAGTCCTTTTTTCAACTATTGGTTGGATAAGCCATCTTTGACAATCTTACTTTTATATCGTTTTTTCTCTTTAAAATGGAAATAATAACTCCATATAGATTTTATGGAGGAATTATTTTGAAATCTTTGTGGACACAAGGTGTAGATATTAAAAGATATGAACCCTTAAATAGCGATATTAAAACCGACGTACTGATAGTTGGCGGCGGTATTGCGGGGATTTTATGCGCTTATATGCTGAAAAAATCGGGTGTGAAGTGTGTTTTAATAGAAGCTGATAGGATACTTGGGGGAGTTAGCGGCTATACAACAGCCAAAATTACAGTTCAACACGGTCTTATATATGATAAAATTATAAGCAAATATGGGGTAGAAGCGGCCAAAATGTATCTTAAAGCTCAAGAAGAAGCTTTGCAAACCTATATTCAAATGTCTCGTGAAATTGACTGTGATTTTAAAACTGTGGATGCCTGTGTCTATTCTACAAATAATTTGCGTGATATTGAACGAGAAGCGGCGGCATATCATAAAATAGGCTTAAAGGCTGATTTTACCGAAAATATACCGTTGCCTATTGAAACTAATGGTGCGTTAAGAATAAAAAATCAGGCGCAATTTAATCCTTTGAAATTTTGTTCATCTTTAATTTCAGATTTAACTATATTCGAAAACACAAAAGCAATAGATTTATTTGATGGCGGAATGATTACCGATAAGGGTAAAATTTTTGCCGAAAATATCATAATTGCCACACATTTTCCTATTTTTAATAAATACGGCGGATACTTTCTTAAAATGTATCAGCACCGTTCTTACGTAATTGCCTTAGAAAATGCGGTAGTTCCCGATGCAATGTACGTTGACGCAGATATTAAAGGACTATCTTTCAGAGAATATAACGGAAGACTGCTTTTAGGCGGCGGAGGTCACAGAACGGGTAAAAAGGGAGGAAGTTGGCAAGAATTAAGAAATTTTGCCGATAAACACTATCCTGAAAGTAAAGAAGTGTGTTTTTGGGCTACACAGGACTGTATGACACTGGACGGCATTGTGTATATCGGAAAGTATTCTAAAAAGCTTTCAAACCTTTTTGTCGCTACGGGCTTTAATAAATGGGGAATGACCTCTTCGATGTCATCAGCAAAGATTTTAACCGATATGATTTGCCAAAAGGGAAATGATTATGCACAGGTTTTTTCTCCCTTTAGAAGCGTACTTCATCCCCAGTTAGCCATAAATGCCGTAGAATCTGTTGTAAATATTCTCACCCCTACTGTGCCAAGATGTCCGCATTTAGGCTGTGCTCTTAAATATAACGAAATTGAACATTCGTGGGATTGTCCCTGTCACGGCTCAAGGTTTACTGAAGAGGGAAAACTTATTGAAAATCCTGCTACCTCTGATAAAAAGATGTAAATATTATTGTTTTTGTTGACAAAACTCAAAAATCTGCTATAATAATTTTTGGAGTTATTGGCGCACTTATTCTTTTGGGTAGGTGCGTTTTTTCTTTAAATAAGGAGGAATTAATAATGGCAAAAACTAATATTGTTGATTGGAAAACTATTACCGATTTCGTGATTGATGCTTTCGTCGGTTACGGAATCCCCAGAGCAGATGCCGAAATTTGCGCTGACGTTTTATTGGAATCCGATAAAAGAGGTATTGAATCTCACGGTGTAAACCGCTTTAAGCCTGTTTATCTTGACAGAATTAAAGCAGGTATTCAAAACGCTGTTACCGAAATTGAGATTATAAAAGAAACACCTACCACTGCAGTTATTGACGGTCATCACGGTATGGGACAGGTTATCGGTCATAAGGCTATGAGTATGGCAATTGCTAAAGCCAAAGAATACGGTATGGGTATGGTAGTTGTACGTAATTCCTGCCACTACGGTATTGCAGGCTACTATTCTTCTATGGCTACAAAGGCAGGCTGTATCGGTATGACCGGTACAAACGCTCGTCCTTCTGTTGCGCCTACTCACGGTGTTGAGGGTATGTTTGGTACCAATCCCTTCACCATCGGTGTGCCTACCGACGAAGCTTTTGATTTTAACTTTGACTGTGCAACCTCTATTACTCAAAACGGTAAGGTTGAATATTATGAGCGTATAGGTGAGGACGTTCATCCCGGTACTATTATTGCAGATGACGGCTCTGCTGTTGAGGGTGACGCAGGTGTTGCCCTTAAGAAAATAAGAAACGGTACAGCGGCTCTTACTACCTTAGGCGGCATTGGTGAAGACCTCGGCGGTTATAAGGGCTATGGCTTTGCTTTGGCTGTGGAGTTTTTCTCTTCAATTCTTCAGGATGGCGCTTATGGAAAAGACCTTGACGGCAAAGATGAAAACGGAAACATCCGTCCTTATCAGCTCGGTCATTGGTTTATCGCAATTGACACCGATCACTTTATGGGTGAAGAGGTTGCTCGTAAAAAGGCGGGAGAAATTAGCCGCAGTATGAGAGCTTCCAAGAAAGCACCGGGTGCTGAAAGAATTTATACTGCAGGGGAAAAGGAATACGAAATCCGCCTTGCAAGAAAAGACGGTGTGCCTATTAACGAATCGGTACAAAAAGAAATTATTGCTGTTCGTGACGAACTCGGACTTACACAGTACAAATTCCCTTGGGAAGAATAATTTTTAAAGAGACGGGAAACCGTCTCTTTTTTGTTGTGCAGGTAGATAAAAAACAATATGATATGGTTAAGGTACAATAGGGATAAATACCTATCAATTCTTGTTTGTTTCATAAAATAAGTAAGGGGACACAGAAATAACTATCATACCATATTTTAATGTATCCTTGTAAAACACTCAAAAGTATGATATGATTTTTTATGTAAAGATATGCTTTTTATTATACTAAGTAAGTAGGTGAATTAAACTTGATAAACGCAGTTGTAAATTACCATTTTAATACGAGTATAAAAGAAAAAATACGGCTAGAAAATGGGTGGAAGGAGTCTTGGCTATTAGTTCTATCTAATAATCAAAAAATTGTATTTCGAGCTTGTGAAGATTATACCAACATATTTGAACGTGAAAAATTCTTTTATGATAGCGTAAATAAAAGTATAGGTAAAACATGCCCTGATGTTTATGCTGTGGACGGGAGTTGTCAACATTATGATAAAGCATATCAAATATCAGAATATATTGAAGGGAAAAGTTTAAGACATATCTTACAAACGAGTCACAGCGAAAGTAAAGAAGAAATCTATTATAAAATAGGGGAAACAGTAGCTCGTATAAATAAAATACAGATTGATTCTAATCATCCGTATGTAAAAGATGGATATTCTTGGGAATCCCATTATGCATACAAACTGTTGCAACCTCAATTATTAAGAATTGTAAAGAATGAAGTTTTGACCAATAATGAAGCAGAAAGATTATGCAGTATGATTAGTGGATTAAAACCTGACATTACACATTCTTTTTTGCACCGAGATATTCGCCCAGATAATATTTTATATAGTGATGGTAAGTTATTTGTTATTGATGCGGAAACTTGTGAATTTGGTGATCCTTTGAACGATTTAGCACGCATCAATTTAGAGTGGCACTATTGGGAAATGTATGACAGTTTATTAGATGGTTATAAAAGTGTAATGAGAATCGATACGGATAACGAATTGTTTTATTTTTATCAACTTGAATTATTGGCTGAAATTTTAGATATGCATTTTAATCACGGATGTGCTAATTCTACAACGCCTTTTTTTGAGAATAAATTTAAAAAAATTAAAAGTGAACTGTTGTATTAAAATCAAGAAAACACTTGCTTTTATGTGGAGTTTAGGACTTGTTCAAATTACTTCCACAAGTTATAAACAGAACTTCCTTGTTAAAGGGAATTGGATTTTCCAAAGCGCCCCTTGCCTAAAGGGTGCGGGTGTCCGGTGGACACCTCTGCGATAGCAGAAGCACCGACCGAGCCGGTAGGTGAGACAGAGGGCCGCGTGAATGCGTGGCGAGCGGATAAGTAAGACGGAGGGATATGAAATAGAACGAAAACACAACCCAAAACTAACGAACAATGCAAAAATGCTGCGAAAGAATATGACGAAAGAGGAACGACATTTAGGTATGATTTTTTGCGCTCATATCCTGTTCGTTTTTTACGGCAAAAAGTTATAGATAATTATATCGTGGATTTCTATTGTAGTGATGCAAGGCTTATAATTGAACTTGACGGATCGCAACATTATGAAGAAAAAGGATCATTGAAAGATAAGATTAGAACACAAATAATAGAAAATAGAAACTTGACAGTAATTCGAATACCGAATAATGAAGTTAATAAAAATTTCAAAGGAGTATGCGAATATATTGATTTGTTTGTTAAGGAATCCCTCCACCAACCTAACGGTTGGTCCCCCTCCCTTTAGGGCAAGGGAGGCTACATCTTTCTCTAATTAAACACAAACATATAAAGAAAATAAGGAATTATGTATCCTTTAGTTGTATAATAAGTGAAAGGTTTAGCGTGAACCTAAATTAAGGAGGATAAAAATGGATAACGGCGCAAGTAGCTACCGCCGTTTCCTAGACGGTGATGAAAGTGCCTTTGATGAGATAATAAAGGAACTATTTGACGGTCTTGTTTTCTTTATAAACCGCTATGTCCGTGACCTGCATACCGCCGAAGATATCGCCATTGATGTTTTTACAGAGCTAATTGTAAATAAGCACCGCTATAACTTTAAAGTTACGCTTAAAACTTATTTATATATGCTTGGCAGAAGCCGAGCGCTTAATTACATAAAACATCACAAGGTTATTGATTTTTGTGAACTTAAAGAGGCAGATAGTGTAACGGACAGTAAACTGCTGGAAGAAACCATTCTTCAAAATGAGAGAAAAAGAATTATAAATAATGCTTTGTCTTCGCTGTCAAGCGATATGAGAGCGGTAATTCATCTTATTTACTTTGAGGATTTAACATACGAGCAGGCGGCTAAGATTATGAAGAAAAACCGAAAACAGATAGATAATCTTTTGTATCGCGCTAAAGGTGAACTTCGCATCATTCTTGGGAAGGATGGTGAGCTTTTATTATGAAAAATATTGAAGAAATAAGGACGGAAGTTTTCCGTCGCAGTAAAGAAAAAATAAAAAAACGTAAAAAAATACGAATTATAGTTATTCCTTTTTGTGTTTTTGCTATGACTATATCTGTGATATTTGCTTCTCAATTTAATCTTTTTGATGCTAATGAGAACGGCTTTGGTGGCAATTTAATGCCTGACTCAAGTTGCTTTGTTGGATATTCGTCCTTAGTGATAGAAAGTAATGAAAATGTAAGAATAGAGAAGAATAGCGCTAATATAGAAAATATTTATAATATTCTTGCTTCATCCTTCAAAGACGCTGACGATAGCCTTTCGGATGAAGAAGCAAAGCCACCTAAAACACAGGGAACGATTAAAGGAGAAGGGGAGAACTATTCCTATTTAACAGGGGATAGTATTTATATCGATAACAGTAAAACGGAATATATTTTAACCTTTAAATCTGAAAAAGGTGAAGATAAAGTATATGTTCTTAAAGGTAATGTTCTTACCGAAAAATCGTTAAGACAAGAGGTTGATTTAACCAAAACACAGTTAGCCACGTTGCAAAAGCTTCTAAATATAGGAGAGGAATGATATGAAAAGAGTTATAGCAATTATTGTTTCATTTGTTACATTAGCAGTCCTTTGTTCCTGTAAAAACAATACGGTAAATAAAGAAGAAATAATTAATTTTGATGCACAGTATATTCGCACAGGTGCCTATGCAGAAATAAACGGATATCCTATTTTGGCTGTTTTGCGGTCAAGAAGTGAGCTAAACGCCTATTACAAAGCAAATAAGAATAGTTTTTATCTTGAGCGCAGAGTCATTAAAGAAGGATATGTTAATGAAACTATTGGATTTCTTGATGCCGTAGATAAATACGATGAAGAATTTTTCGAAAATGAAACGCTTGTTATTATAGTGTTTGAAGAAGTAAGCGGTTCTATCACACACGAAATAAGTAACGTTTGGTTAAACGCTGACGGTAAATTCTGTGTGGAAATAAATTCTGACGTCCCTTATATGTGCGACGATGCAATGCAGCATTGGCATATTATAATCGAAATTCCTAAAGAAAAAGCACCGAAAGACTATGAAGATATTTTAGTTTATAAGGATAATAAGCTTTTGAACGGTGATGGGCATACTCATAACCCCTTAGATGAGGAAAACGGCGAGGTTGAGTCTACTGACGTTTATTGCGGAAACACACAGACCACCATTTACTTTAATAATGAAAAAAGCTATACCTTTATGGCAGGTAATTCTGTGACTATGACCGATATATTACGTAATCTTGATTATGATAAAAAGAAGCTATGTAAATGTTTACCTGAATATAAGGTTGATACCGAATTTGGTACGGGGTATGGAGTAAATCTGACTGCTGGCTATGTAAGATGCGAAAAAGGTCAAGCGGATTTAACAGAGGCACAAATTGATAAATTAAAAGCAATTATTATGTGGGCGCAAGAAAAAGCGAAATAGGAGTGATTTTATGAAAAAGAAAATTTGGATACCTATAGTTGTTATAGTTTCTTCACTTCTTATTTTGCTTATTCCCATTCCTAAAGCCTCCTATGATGACGGAGGAACGAGAGAATATGTATCACTTACCTACAAAATAGTAGATTGGAATAGATTACATTCTGACGGAGTGTATGAAAATACACGGATATACTTTGGAAAAGACCGTAATAAATCCATTGATGAATTGTGGGAAATGGAAGGCGTAGAACAAAAGGGAAATCCTAATGATTTTAGACCTCTTGAATTCACAGGAACTTGGCTTAACCAAAGTGCTGCTGTGGAGAGAAACAGCAATGCTTTTGCGGATATACGAATTACAAAAATATATTCGAACTGTTTTTTTGCCACCACAGTTATTCCTATGCCTTATGAAATAAAGCTTAATGGAAAGCTTGGCGATGAATGGTGTGTAGGCGATCAAATTATTTGCACCTATGAAAACGTGTATTATGATGAGTTAAATAGTAGGTATGAAGCTGATTTTAAGGATGTAAAGGTCAGCACCTTTGAGCTTGATCCATACGCTTGTTATAAGCCGGTAATATATTTATATCCCAAAAAGGAAACAGAGGTAGAGGTTAATCTAAACCTTGACGGAAAGCTTACCTGCACCTATCCGTTATATAAGGATGGATGGAAGGTTAAGGCTATGCCTGACGGTACACTTTTCGATGTTAACGGACAGACTTATAACTATCTATACTGGGAAGGTGAAACCTGCGCACAGTATGATTTATCCAAAGGCTTTTGTGTAAAGGGTGAGGATACATCGCAATTTCTTGAAGAAGCACTTGAAAAACTAGGCTTAAACAGAAAAGAAGCTAACGAATTTATAGTCTATTGGCTACCCTTAATGCAAGAAAATCCCTATAATATAATTTCGTTTCAAACTAAAGCTTATACCGATGCGGCGAAGCTAGAGATTAAACCTTCGCCCGATACAGTTATTCGAGTATTTATGGTATGGCAAAAATCCGATACTTTTAAGGAGATGCCTGAGCAAGAACTATTATCTATAGAGCGCAAGGGCTTTACCGTAATCGAATGGGGCGGAACACAAATCGGTTAATGAAAATCACCTGAATTTCAGGTGATTTTTTATATCTTGCCAACCGTTTATTACTGTGTTAAAATAATTATCGGTGATATTTGATGAATTTAGTGATTAAAAACTTTGGTGAGCTTTCGGGCAGGGAAGTATATGAGATTCTTCGTGCCCGTTCGCAAATTTTTATTGTCGAAGGAAAAATGAACTGTCAGGATATTGACTCGCGTGATTTTTACAGCCGTCATTATTTTTTTGAGGAAGACGGACGTGTTATGGCTTATATGCGTGTGTATTTTGAAAAGGAAAATGATGACAGCGTTAAAATAGGACGTGTGCTTACCATTAAACATTACCTTGGCCTTGGCAGAAAATTATTTGAAAGCAGTCTTTCGGATATTAAGGAATATTTCAAGGTTAAAAAAATAGTTTTACACTCTCAAAAACACGCTATGGGCTTTTATGAAAAATTGGGTTTTAAAACTATATCCGATGAATTTATAGAAGAAGGCGTTATTCACGTTACTATGATGCTTGATATCTAGGGAGGAAGAAGATGGACAGTCGATTAAAAAAGCAACTGGAATTTGCTTTGGAAATAGATAAAGAAAAAGATATTTTCCGTCAGACTCACATAACAGGTCTTAAAAGAAAAGAAAACGATGCTGAACACGCTTGGCATATGGCTTTGATGGCATATCTTTTAAGGGAATACAGTAATGAAAAGGTTGATATTTTAAAGGTTATTTTAATGTGCCTTATTCATGATATTGTGGAAATAGACGCAGGGGATACCTATGCTTACGATAAAGTAAACCTTGAAACCCAAAAGCAACGTGAGGAAATGGCTAAGGAACGTATATTTTCTCTGCTCCCCGATGAACAAAAGGCTGAAATGATAAATCTCTTTGATGAATTCGAAGAAAACAAAACGCCTGAAGCCAATTTTGCTCACGCTATGGATAATTTACAGCCCCTTATTTTAAATGACAGTAATAACGGAGCCGATTGGCGTGAACATGGGATTTTTGCCGAACAGGTATATAAAAGACAAATTAATACCAAAAAAGGTTCAGAAAAGCTTTATGAGATAACCGAGCAAATCATTGAGAAAAATATAAGTAAAGGAAATTTGCGGTAAATAAAAAAACACATATTTGTATGGATAATATGTAAAATAACGCCTTGTTTTTTTAGTTGAGAAAAAATGGGGCGTTTTTTGTTGCATTGTTTTAAATAATTGTGTTATACTCAGCATATAAGCTTATATTATTCTTTGGTAAGGATAGGGTGATTATATGTTAAATTGTTTTAATTCTTCTACTATTTATATCTCTAGTGACGGCGATGACCGTTATACAGGATATTCGCCTGTATATAAAGAGGGAAATATCGGTCCTATCAAAACAATAAGGCGACTTAAAGAGATGCTTAACCGTTTGCATATCGGACAAAACTATACTCCTGTAACTGTAAGATTTATGGGGGATTTTGAAATGGACAGTTCCATTGAATTAGGCGAGTTTTTTGCTAACTCAATGGAAGGGAAAAATTTTGAAATAGTAAATATTACCTTTGAATCCTTTGGCGAAAAAAGAGCCCGTCTAATCGGTGGTAAAATACTTAAAGGATTTCAAAAGGATACATATAACGGTGTAGAGTGTGTTTCCCTGTTTCTTCCTGAAGTAAAGAGCGGAGCGTGGCATTTTACCGACCTTTTTGTTAACGGCAAACCCGCTAAGCTTTGCCGATATCCAAGTGACTCTACTCTAAAGGCAGTTACTGTTGAAAATAATCACAAAATCGGTCTTGCAGACGGTTCAAAATGGTTTATTGCTTTTAAGGAAGATTTAAAAAACATCGAAGGAATTGAAAATGCTATCGTTTCCTTTAATCATTACTGGGTTGATGAACATTCTCCCGTTGAGTCTTACGATAAAGAAAGCGGTAAAATAACCCTTGCTTATCGCTCGCGCTTCTTACTTAGAACTGAATATGACGCTCAGTGGAAAACTCCGAATCTTCACTATTATTTAGAAAATATCGGCGCCGCTTTTTCTGCACCGGGTGAATGGTTTTTAGATGTTGATAAAGGGATGCTTTATTATATTCTCCGTGAAAACGAGAACGTGGATGACCTTGAAATTATTGCACCTACTATGAAGCACTTTATTGACCTTCACGGCGTGGGCGAACATATAGTTAAGGGAATAAGATTTAGAAATTTGGATTTTATCGCAACTAAAGGCGATTATGCAAGTACAACCAATGCAAACAACAAAACCTATCCCGAAAGCTGTTATGCCAGTGATGCGCAGTCGTGGTGCGATGCTTACGGAGCTGTTCGCTTTGAAAATGCGCAGGATTGTGTAATTGAAAACTGTAATATTTCCTGTTCGGGTATTCATGGCGTTGAAATTAACAAGGGCTGTAACAATATAGTTATAGAAAACTGTAATATTGAAAACTGCGGTGGCGGCGGTGTTAAAATATGGGGCACCAAAGCAAACGAAGATGTTGATGTCCGTCCTACCGGCAACTGCGCTGTTCGTAATTGTAAAATAGATAATTGCGGTCACAGATATGCGGCAGGTTGCGGTGTGCTTATTTGCCATTCAGCTCATAACGAAATTTCGGGATGCGAGATATCTAATCTTGAATACTCGGGTATTTCGGTAGGCTGGGTTTGGGGTTATCAGCCCTCCACCACCTACGGAAACGTTATAAAAAATAACCATATTTATCATATCGGGCAGGGAAGACTTTCTGATATGGGCGGTATTTATCTTTTAGGTGAGCAACACGGCACAGTAGTTTCGGGAAATATTATTCACGACGTAACCAGCAGTGTTTACGGCGGTATGGGTATTTATACCGACGAGGGTTCTTCATTTATCACCATTGAAAATAATATTGTTTATCGCTGTAAAGAGGCTTGTTATCAGCATCATTATGGTAAGAATAATATTTTGAGAAACAATGTATTTGCCTTTGCCGGTAAGGGACTAATTGACGTTTCAAAACGCGAAAGCCTTAATGCATTTATTGCAGAGGAAAATATTCTTATTACCGATAAAGAGCCTGTTTTACTTATCGGTGACGGCGGGTGCGATGCCGGAGGCAGTATTTGGACTAACAATAAATTCTGGAATAAAAACGGAAATGAACCTGTTATAATTAATAATACTTTAGGCGGCGAAATCGGTTTTAATGAGTGGATGAGCACCTACTCGAATAACGCAGAAAACGTTGTGGAAGCGCCGAGTGACGAAATACTCAAAAAGATTATGCAGTAAACTCTAAAAAAGCTCCGAATGGAGCTTTTTTCTTTGCTAAAATTTGCTTAAAAGGTTGACAAAAAGGGGTAGAATTTGGTACAATAAAATGAATAAATTGGCGAAGTGCGTCAATATGGAGTGTGATATTAATGGCAAACAGTATGACAGGCTATGGCAGAGCTCAAATGCTGATTGATAATATGGATATTACCGTTGAAATAAAAGCGGTAAATCACAGATATTTTGAACTTTCATCAAAGGTTCCCCGTTCTTACGGATTTCTTGAAGAAAAGATTTCCTCTGCTTTAAAACAGAGAATTGCCAGAGGTAAAATTGAAGTTTACGTTTCAATGATAAATATGGGGGAAAGCGATACCCTTATTGAACTTAATAAGGAGTATGCAGACGCTTATATTTCAGCGCTAAATGCCCTTGGGGACGAATACGGCATTGAAAAGGACATTACCGTTATGAGTGTTGCTCGTAACAGCGAAGTATTTAAGGTTACCAAGAAACAGATTGATGAAGAACTTATTACAAAACAGGTTCTCACAGTTCTCGATAAAGCTACTGACAACTTTATCGCAATGAGAGGTGTTGAAGGTAAACGTCTTTGCGAAGACGTACTTTCAAGAATTGAAACAATACGCGAAAAGGTTGCCTTTATTGAAGCAAAATCTCCCGAGACTGTTCGTATTTATCGTGAAAAGCTTGAACAAAAAATCAAAGAACTTATTGGTGACGTTCAGATTGACGAACAGCGTATTTTAACCGAAACTGCTATTTATGCTGATAAGGTTGCGGTTGCTGAAGAAACAGTTAGACTTAATAGTCATATGATTCAGGTTGAGGAGCTGCTTAAAAAGGATGAGCCTATCGGCAGAAAGCTTGACTTTATTGTTCAGGAAATGAACCGTGAAGCTAATACAACGGGCTCCAAATCTCAGGATATTGAGATTACCAATGCCGTTGTTGATATAAAGGCGGAAATTGAAAAAATACGCGAACAGATTCAGAATTTGGAGTAATTTTTATGAAACTTGTTAATATTGGCTTTGGTAATATGATTTCGGCAAACAGAATGGTAGCAATAGTAAGTCCCGAATCTGCTCCTATTAAGCGTATGATAAGCGAAGCAAAAGAAAAAGGTAATCTTATTGACGCTACTCACGGCAGAAGAACAAGAGCGGTAATAATAACCGACAGCGACCATATTATTCTTACCTATCTTCAGTCCGAAACCGTTGCTAACCGAATGACTGATGAGTCGTTAGATACAGATGAAACGGGTGAAGAAAATGAATAAAGGAAAACTTATAATTTTTTCCGGCCCATCGGGCTCGGGTAAAGATACTTTACTGGCAAAGCTTTTTGAACGTCATCCTGAAATAAAACTTTCAATTTCTTCAATTACACGTCCTATGCGAGTAGGCGAGGTGGAGGGAGAAAAATATCACTTTATTTCCCGTGAAGAGTTTGAAGAGCGTCTTTCAAATGATGAGTTTTTGGAGCATAACGTATATGTAAACAATTACTACGGTACTCCAAAACAGCCGGTAATGGATGCTATTGAAAACGGAGAAGATATTATTCTCGAAATCGACGTTAATGGTGCCGCTGTGGTAAGAGAAAAAATGAAGGATGCGATAAGTATATTTATAATGCCGCCTTCATATGAAGAGTTAAAACGAAGACTTACGGGCAGAGGAACCGACAGTCAAGAGGTTATAGAACAAAGACTTAGCGCTGCGCTAAAAGAAATTGAACGTGCTAAAGAGTACGACTTTATTGTTACGAATGATATTATTGACCGTGCAGTTGATGATATTCTTCATATAATACTTGCTAATCGTTTATCGTACGATAGGCAAAAAGATTTTATTGATGAGGTGCTTAAAAAATGTTAAATCCCGCTATTGGTAAACTTATTCAGAATTGCGATAACCGTTACAGCCTTGTGCTCAACATCGCTAAAGAAGCAAGAGAAATTGCTGACGAAGCTGTTGCAAAGGAAGAGATCGTTCTCGAAAAGCCTGTTTCTCTTGCAATTAACAAAATTGCAAACGAGCGTGGACTTCTGTAATAGGTAAAAATTTTTAAAAAAGGATAGGAGGTGTCTGTATGAGAAGAATTGCAAAGGTCGTTATCGACGGCGCTACGTCTCAATTTGACAGACAGTATTCCTATCTTTTGCCTGAAAATCTATCTGATAAATGTCAGGCAGGTATGAGGGTTTTGGTTCCTTTTGGACGCTCTAACCATAAAAAACAAGGCTTTGTTATGAAAATCGAAGAGACTTTAAACTGTGAAGGTTTAAAATCGGTGATAAGTATTTTTGACTCTTCGCCTATTCTTAATGATGAAATGATAAAGCTTTGCGAGTGGATGAGAAATCAGACCTTCTGTACCTATTTTGATGCCATTCATTCCATTATTCCTGCAGGAATAGGAATGAAGTTTGTTGAGACGCTGTCTGCTAATAAAGATTTTGATATAGATACTCTTAGCGAAACAGAAAAAGCGGTTTATATTTACGTTCTTAATAAAGGAACAGTTAAATCGGATACTCTGCTTAAGAGTCTCAACTTAACAGATGATTTGCTTATAAATTCCCTTGTTAAAAAGGGTTCTCTTATAAGAGAAAATGACGCTGTGCAAAAAATAGGTGACGCCACTATGAAAATGGCTCACCTTAAGGTTAGCTCTGATGAACTTGCCGGTTATTCTATTACTGCAAAACAAAGCCTTGTAACCGATTATTTGTCTGGTGCAGGGGATACTTCCGTAAAAGAGCTTATGTACTATACGGGGGTTAGTGTATCGGTAATAGAAACACTATGTAAGAATCAAGTTATTTCTCTTTATGAAAAAGAGGTTTTTCGTTTACCTCATAGCTTTAGTGAAAACGGGGAAAGAAGCGATATAACGCTTACCGAGTCACAGCAGAAGGCATATGAAGAATTAAAGGAAAATCTTAATAAAGAGGGCGGCGCTTGTTCTCTTTTATACGGTGTAACCGGAAGCGGTAAAACGCAGGTTTTTTTAAAGCTGGTGGATACCGTTATTGATTCGGGCAAGGGTGTAATTATTATGGTGCCCGAAATTTCCCTTACTCCGCAAACCCTTTCGCTTTTTGGAAAACGCTACGGCAATAAGGTGGCTGTTTTTCATAGCGCTATGTCTCAAGGGCAGAGAATGGATGAATGGAAAAGGGTTAAAAACGGTCTGGCGGTGGTGTCAATCGGCACACGTTCCGCAGTTTTTGCTCCTATTAAAAATCTCGGCTTAATTGTTATGGACGAGGAGCAGGAGCATACCTATAAATCAGAAAGTTCTCCCCGTTTTCACGCCCGTAATATTGCTAAATTCAGAGTTAACTTTCATAATTCGCTGTTGTTACTTGCTTCTGCTACACCTTCTATGGAATCATACTATAATGCCTTAAACGGCAAATATTCTCTCCATAAACTTACCGATAGATTTGGAAAGTCTCAACTTCCCGACGTTTCTACCGTGGATATGAAATCTGAAATTTTTTCGGGTAACAGCGGATGCATCAGCAGAAGATTAGCTGATGAAATTGATACTGTTTTATCTAGTAAAAAACAGGCAATTCTGCTTCTTAACAGAAGGGGATATAATACCTATATTTCCTGTCCCGTATGCAGTTACGTTGCCTCCTGTCCTAACTGCAGTATTTCCCTTACGTATCATTCGGCTAATAAACGGATGATGTGTCATTACTGCGGATATTCCGAGCCCGTTTCTAAAAAATGTCCCGAATGTTCAAGTGAGCATCTTAGGTTTTACGGAATGGGAACCCAAAAGGTTGAGGATGAACTGAATTTACTTTTTCCACAAGCTAAAGTATTAAGGCTTGATGCTGACAGTACTATGTCAAGAGATTCCTTTAGTGCATATTTAAGCCGTTTTGCAAATGGCGAATATGACATAATGCTGGGTACACAAATGGTGGCAAAGGGACTTGATTTTCCGAACGTTACTCTTGTTGGAGTTATCGGTGCCGATCAGGCTATGTTCAGCGAAGACTACAGAAGCTTTGAACGTACTTTTTCACTGCTTACGCAGGTTGTAGGACGTGCAGGTAGGGGCGATTACGAGGGTAAAGCGATTATTCAGACTATATCTCCCGATAGTAATATCATTCACCTTGCTGTGCGTCAGGATTACGATGCTTTTTATAATGACGAGATATTAACCCGAAAAATGATGGTATATCCGCCATTTTGTGATATTGCCGTGCTGTCGGTTTTTTCTACAGTTAGAGAGACTGCAATAGATACGGTAAATAAGATATTTGAAAATATTAAAGAACTGTTGGATAACGAATTTAAGGATGTAAAACTCCATATTCTCGGCCCGTCTGCTGCGGCTGTGCCTAAAATTAATTTAAGATACCGTTTCAGAATGATAATTAAATGCAGATTTAATGCAAGATTTCGTGAAATGATTAAAAAGGCTATGTCGGTTAAGAGAAAAGGCGATGTGTCGGTGAATATTGACGTTAATCCCGAATCGGTTATTTAGGAGGATTTATGGCTATTCGTGAAATAACTAAATACGGTAAAGATGAAATTCTTCGTAAGGTTTGCCGTACACAACTGAATTTTGATGACCGTCTTGCTCAGATTCTTGACGATATGGCAGATACTATGTATGATGCTGACGGAGTAGGACTTGCCGCTCCACAGATTGGTATTCTTCGCCGTTTTTGTGTTATAGATATAGGGGAAGGCATAGTTGAACTGATTAACCCTGTAATTATGGAAACAAAAGGGGAACAGTGCGGTCAGGAAGGCTGTCTTTCTGTGCCAAATAAATACGAGGACGTTATGCGTCCGATGTACGTTAAGGTCAGAGCGCAAAACCGTAAGGGCGAAAATATAATTGTTGAAGGCGAAGGTCTTATGGCACGTGCTCTTTGCCACGAAATAGATCATCTTGACGGCGTACTTTTTATAGATAAGGTTTAATGAGGTATTTATGAAGATAGTATATATGGGAACTCCCGACTATGCGGTGCCCACACTTGAAGCTCTTATAAACGACGGTCATACCGTTGAGGCTGTTTTTTGTCAGCCCGATAAACCTGTAGGCAGAAAAAAGATTATGACTCCGCCTGCAGTAAAGGTTTTTGCTTTAAGTAAAGGCTTAAAGGTTTATCAGCCCGACTCGCTTCGTTCGGACGAGGCATATGAGCTTTTAAAAGAAATTTCTCCTGAAGTTATCGTGGTAGTCGCATACGGAAAAATTCTCCCTGAAAGAATACTTAATATTGCTCCCTTGGGCTGTATAAACGGCCACGGCTCAATTTTGCCAAAATACCGAGGCGCCGCGCCTATACAGTGGGCTGTAATAAACGGTGAAACCGAAACAGGCGTTACCGCTATGTTTATGGATAAAGGCATTGATACAGGCGATATATTAAAAATCAGCAAAACAAAAATCGGTGAAAATGAAACGGCTGAGGAGCTTTTTAATAGACTTTCTATTATTACTGCCCAGCTTTTAACCGAAACTCTTCATGAAGTCAAGGCGGGTAAAATAACCCCCGTAAAACAGAATGAAGAAGAGGCAACCTATGCGCCTATAATAAATAAAGAAATGGCTTTGATTGATTTTTCTAAATCAGCTAAAGATATTTTTAATGCGGTAAGAGGCTTTAATTCTTGGCCTGTTGCTTTCTGTATGTATGAGGGCAAAAGACTAAAGATTTTCTCCTGCAAGGTTAACGGTTCTTCCGATTTGCCTTACGGTACGGTTTCAAACAGCGAAAAACTTGCGGTTGTTTGCGGAGATGGTAAATGTATAGAGCTTTGTGAAATTCAGCTTGAAGGCAGTAAGAGAATGACTGCAGAGGAATTTTTAAAAG
The DNA here is from genome assembly GCA_045537575.1 of Acutalibacteraceae bacterium. Taxonomy (GTDB): domain Bacteria; phylum Bacillota; class Clostridia; order Oscillospirales; family Acutalibacteraceae; genus SIG607. Next base: position 18,793 of record JAZSPU010000001.1, on the reverse strand, counting down.
GCAAAAAAATCCCTGTCGGAACTGTTTTAATCGGCGGTGAACAACGTGGCTGATGCAAGAAAAATTGCGGCTTTGGGACTTTTAAGGGTAGAAAAGGACAGCGCCTATTCCAATATTTTGCTTTCTTCTCTTTTTGAGGAGTTTAAGGCTTCAAAGGAAGATAAGGCATTAGCGTCAGCTATTTTCTACGGCGTACTTGATAGACAAATTACCCTTGACTATTATATAAATAAATATAGTAAAATTCCTGCTAAAAAACTTTCTCCATATACAAGACAGGTTTTACGCAGTGCGTTTTATCAAATGTATTTTATGGACAAAATCCCCGTTAGCGCAGCGGTTAATGAGGCGGTAAAACTTTTAAAAGATTCCGACGAAAATAAAAATTCGGGATACGTTAATGCAGTTTTACGAAATGCTTCAAAGGAAAAACTCTCCTTGCCTGACGGCAGAGATTTATATTCGATTTCGGTGAGATATTCCTGTCCGCAGTGGATTTTATCCAGTCTGGTAAATGACTACGGAATTGAGAAGACAGAGCAAATCCTTAAAACCTTCCTTACTCCCGCAAAGGTTTTTTTAAGAGTAAATACCCTTAAAATTTCTTCACAGAGGCTTCTTGAACTATTAAAAGAAAACGAAATTTGCGCAACGCAACTTGGCGAAAATACCCTTGAACTTACTTCGGGAATAGATTTTTCTAAAAACAAATTATTTAGCGAAGGTCTTTTTCACGTTCAGGACATTTCGTCCCAAAAATGTGCTGAAGCTCTTCTTGCAAAAAGCGGAGAAAGAATACTTGACGTGTGTTCAGCCCCCGGAGGAAAGTCATTTACGGTTGCCGAGACTATGGGGGACAGCGGAGAAATAATTTCCTGCGATTTATATGAAAACAGAGTTTCTCTTATAAAAAAAGGCGCACAGCGACTAGGCATTAAATCCATAAATGCAATAAAAAATGATGCTACTGTTTATAACGGTCAGTTAGGTGAGTTTGATGCTGTACTATGCGACGTGCCCTGTTCGGGCTTTGGTGTTATTCGCAGAAAGCCAGAAATAAAATATAAGCCTATAACAGATTTTAATGAACTTCAAGATATTCAGTTAAATATCCTAAAGACTTCTGCAAATTATGTTAAAAAAGGCGGCAGACTTCTTTATTCCACCTGTACTTTAAGAAAGGCGGAAAACGAAGGCATTGTTGAGCAGTTTTTAAAGGAAAATAATGATTTTTGCTGCGAATATATGCATACCTCTATTCCTTCTGATAATAATGACGGATTTTTTCACGCAATGCTTAAACGCAGATGAAAGGCGGTGAGTTTTTTGGAAAAAATAGATATTAAATCAATGACCGAAGAAGAAATTAAAGAATATTTAAAAGGAATCGGTCAGCCTTCTTTCAGGGCGGGACAGATATTTAAGTGGCTTCACACAGGCATATCTTCCTTTGATGAAATGACAAACATTTCCAAAGAACTCAGAACTCATTTAGATGAAAATTTTTATATTGCAAACGTTCAGATAGTTAGACGCCTCGAATCAAAGCTTGACGGCACCGTCAAATATCTTTACCGTCTTTATGACGGCGAAACAATTGAATCGGTGCTTATGAAATATAATCACGGATATACAGTTTGCATATCCACTCAGGTAGGTTGCCGAATGGGTTGTAAGTTCTGCGCTTCGGGAATTGGGGGACTTAAAAGAAATCTTACTGCTTCTGAAATGCTCTCCCAGCTTACAAAAGCGCAAATTGATAACAACATTCGCGTGTCAAACGTAGTTATGATGGGTATGGGCGAACCCCTTGATAATTTTGATAACAGCGTAAGATTTCTTAAACTTGTGTCCCACCCCGGTGGTATGAATATAGGACTAAGACATATTTCTCTTTCAACCTCAGGTGTGGTTGACGGAATTTATAAACTTGCTAATGAAAATTTACCCATTACTCTTTCCATATCTTTACACGCTCCAAGCGATGAAATACGAAGCAAAACAATGCCTGTAAATAATAAATGGAACATTGAAACGCTGCTTAAGGCTTGTAAGGATTATCAAAAGGTTACAACAAGACGTATTTCCTTTGAATATGCTATGATTAAGGATGTTAATGACACAAAGGAACACGCAATGCTTCTTGCAAAACGTCTTAAGGGAATAATGTGCCATGTAAATCTTATACCGGCAAATCCCGTTGTTGAAACCGATTTTACAAAATCTGATAGTATAAAAATAGAAAACTTCAAAAATACACTTGAAGGTTTAGGCGTAACCGCTACCATCAGGCGTACTCTTGGAGCTGATATAAACGCTTCCTGCGGTCAGTTAAGACGCGCAGAGGAAAGAAAGGAGGATGTATAATATGCAGATAGTAGGAAAAACCGACGTAGGAACTGTCAGAGAAAGCAATCAGGATGCTTTTTTCTATGCTACTTTATCTGAAAATGCTTTTTTTGCTATAGTTTGTGACGGAATGGGCGGCGCCAATGCCGGTAATGTGGCAAGTGACTTGGCTGTTCGCACAATTTCCGATTACCTCAAAAGGTCGTATAAATACGGAATGTCTTCCAAGCAGATTGAAAGCATTCTCCGTTCGGCTATAGTTACGGCGAACTCGACTGTATTTGAAATGTCTCAAAAGGATAGCAGTCTTTTGGGAATGGGAACTACCGTTGTACTTTTGTTAGTTGAAGGCAATACAGGTTATGTTCTTAATATAGGTGACAGCCGCTTGTATATATATACATCAGAAAACTTAAAGCAGATAACCGTTGACCATTCGATTGTGCAAAATATGATAGACAGCGGTAAACTAACTCCTGATGAAGCGAAAAATCATCCAAACAAAAATATAATTACAAGAGCTCTCGGGGTTAATGATGAGGTCAATGCTGATATGGACTTTATAATCTTAAATGCAGATGATATAGTTCTTCTGTGCAGCGACGGTCTTACAAATTATGTTACTGACCAAGAAATTGCTGAAATTCTTCTTGATTTTGACGAAAATACAGCATCTAGACTTATTGATAAAGCAAATCTCGGTGGCGGCGGAGATAATATCACCGCTGTAGCAGTTAAAATATGATGGGTGAAAGGATTTATACTGATGGAAAGTTACGTAGGAAAAAAGCTTGACGGTCGATATGAATTACTTGAAATAATAGGCATCGGCGGTATGGCTGTTGTATATAAAGGACACGATTTAATCGAGGATAAAACCGTTGCGGTAAAAATACTTAAGGATGAGTATGTAAGCAACGAAGAGTTTATCCGCAGATTTAAAAATGAATCCAGAGCTATTGCTGTACTTTCACATACCAATATAGTTAAAGTGTTTGACGTAAGCTTTGGTGAAACAATGCAGTATATCGTTATGGAATATATTGACGGTATAACCTTAAAACAGCTTATTGAACAGCAGGGAAGTCTCAGATGGAAAGATGCTCTTCATTACGTTGTTCAGATTCTTAGAGGACTTCAACACGCTCATGACCACGGCATTGTTCATAGAGACGTTAAGCCTCAGAATATTATGGTGCTTGAAGACGGAACAATTAAGGTTACCGACTTTGGTATTGCCCGTTTTGCAAGAAGCGAACAGCAGACCATTACCGATAAAGCTATTGGTTCTGTTCATTATATAAGTCCCGAACAGGCAAGAGGGGACAATACCGATGAAAAATCGGATATATACTCCTTGGGCGTTATTCTTTACGAAATGCTGACAGGAAAACTTCCCTTTGAAGCTGACAGCGCTGTTTCTGTTGCTATAATGCAGCTTCAGCGTGAACCGGAGCTTCCTTCATCCATAAACGGTTCAATTCCTCAGGGACTTGAACAGATTACTATGCGCGCAATGCAGAAAAACAGCGAAAAGAGATATAAATCCGCTTCCGAAATGCTTTGCGATCTTGAGGCATTTAAGCGTGATCCGGCCGTTACTTTTGATTATGGCATTTACGTTGATAATGAACCCACAAAGTTTATAAGCGATCTTCCGGAAGAAAAAAGCGCTAAAAAAGTACAAATATTACCTATAATTGCGGGAATTACAATTGCTTTTGTAGCTTGTCTTGTGATTATTTTGTTTAATTATCTTCCTAAGCTGGTGGGCAGAACTCCCGATATCGATTGTCCTAATTTTATGGGAATGAAGATCGAAGACGTTGAAAACGGAAAATTTGTTGATAAATTTAATATTATATTTGAGTTTGAATCAAGCGATACCGAAAAAGGCATAATTTTTGCTCAGTCGGTTGAGCCCGGTCATCCTATAAAAGAAAATCAGAAAATTACTCTTACTGTTAGTAGCGGTGAGCGTACTGTTAAGGTGCCCGACGTTTCAAATAAAGCAAAGGAAGTTGCCAAAGATTTACTCGAAAAAGTGGGCTTTGAGGTTGAGTTTGTTGAGGTTTCAGACGATAACGTTCAAAAGGGCCTTATAATAAGAACAATGCCTGCTGCAGATTCTTCGGTACCTGCAAACAGTAAAATTACCGTTTATATTAGTACCGGTGAAGCAACTGCAAAGGTTAAAATCCCTGATTGTGTCGGTCTTACTAAGGATGAAGCTATAAGACTTCTTCAAAATAAAGGTCTTGTGGTAGGGTCTATAACCGAAGCTAACTGCTCCGATAAAGAGTATTCTGCAGGAGTAGTTATGTCTCAGTATCCCAAGTTTGAAGCAGGTGCAGAGGTCGGATACGGCTCGGCTATTGATCTTGTTATAAGCACCGGTAAGTTTGATACAACCTTAAAACTTGATATATCTTCAGCTGCGTATTCGGGTATTCAGACCGGTTATGTTTCACTTTGGTATGATGACCAGATTATTGCTACTTCCGGTATAATAGATTTTACTAATACTAATTCTTATGATTTGGATTTCACCTCTTCTGTGCGTGAAATGGATACTTGTGTTGTTAAAATTTCTGCGGATAATCAGTCTTATGTTTACTTAAATACCATTTCGGTAGATTGCGTTACAGGAAAATATACTGTACTTTATTAGGGAAAGTTATAATGAAGGGTTTAATTTTAAAGGCTATTTCAGGATTTTATTACGTATTGGCTGACGGAAAAACCTTTGAATGTAAAGCAAGAGGCAATTTCAGAAATAAGGGTGAATCCCCGCTTGTAGGTGATAGTGTTGAAATTGCCGTTCAAAGCGGTGATAAAGGTGTAATTGAGAGTATTTATGAGCGTAAAAACAGCCTTATAAGACCTGCTGTTGCAAATATTGATAAACTGTTTATTGTATCTTCATATGTTACACCTGCGCCGAATACTCTTATAATTGACCGACTTACAGCTATCTGTGCATTTTATTCAATTACTCCGATTATTGTCTTTAATAAATGTGATTTGGGCGATTTTACAAGCTTTAAAGAAATTTATAATAACAGCGGATTTAAAACCTTGGTGGTGTCTGCGCAGACAGGCGAGGGTATTGATGAACTGAAAAACGAGCTTGAAGGCTGTATTTCAGCCTTTACGGGTAATTCGGGCGTGGGCAAATCAAGCCTTCTTAACGTGATTTTTCCAAAGCTAAACCTACAAACAGGTGAAGTTAGCGATAAACTGGGCAGAGGTAGGCATACAACCCGACACACCGAGCTTTTTGCTCACGAATTTAACGGCTACGTTGCCGATACACCGGGCTTTTCTTCTTTGGATACTCTGTATTTTAGTATTGAATTTAAGGAAAGACTAATTGATTGCTTCCCTGATTTTTCTAATTTTGTTTGTGACTGCCAATTTGCCGATTGCGCCCATATAGGAGAAAAGGGCTGCGGAGTGGCAAAAGCCGTTAATGAAGGCAAACTTGAAGTTTCAAGATATCAAAGCTATACTGCTATATATAATGAACTAAAAGATTTGAAATCGTGGCAGGTTAACAAAAAACATTGAACACTTTTTTCTGTACTGAGTATAATATATTAGAAATGCCTTTACGGTGACTGAGTATGAGAGGTTGTGGTTTGATGCGGAAAAGATATGTTAATAAAGGTTTTATAGCAATTGCTTTTGCAGTTGGACTTTTAGTTTCCTGCTTTGGCTCATCCAGATTTTTAATAGCAACTCTTGCGCTTACGGTCATACTTCTTGGGATTTCTTATGTGAAGTGTCGTTAGGAGAGTTCTTATGAAAATTGTTTTAGTGAAAAGCCCAAAACTGTTAAGCGGAATATTACGTATGATTTTTAAAATCAAAAAGGAACAACCTATTACTTAAAAAAAGAAGCTTCTTCGTATGAAGAAGCTTCTTTCGTTTGTGCCGTCAAGGTCAAAGGGAATAGCTTTAATTTTTTTCATAATTTATACTCTCAGTACCGATAAGCAGAGCATTTATATCTATAAAAATTCTCCTTTACTTTTATATACCTTTAAATTATAATGAAACAGTCAAGAATAAGAAACAATTTATTCTAAAATTAATTGTGCATAATATTTTTATGCTAACCAAATAAGGAGAAAAAATATGAAAAAGGTTATTTTGCTTGGAGATTCCATTAAAGCTTGGTATTCAAAGCGTGTAAGAGAATTGCTTGAAGATAAGTGCGAGGTTATATATGCCGAAGGGGATAACGGCAGATTTACCTATTACTCCCTTATGCAGTTAAGCTTACTTTTAAAACAGCACGGAAAGGTTGATTTGGTGCATTTTAATAATGGCTATTGGGATATGGACGTGATGCCGTTTTTAAATAGAACACTTTTTTCTACCGAGGAGTATAAGCATGGCTTAAAAAGAATTATTGAGCTTTCACGTGCGGCAGGGGCAAAGTTGATTTTTGCCACAACTACACCTCTGCCTGCTGATAACAATGCTGAGGACAATACCGGTACCGGCGCTTCCTTTGTGCTTGAACAGGAAAGAGTAAAGGTTTTTAACGATGCTGCCCTTGAGCTGATGAAAGAAGAAAATATTCCCGTAAATGACCTATATGCTGTATGCAAACAGGATAAAAATTATTATAAGTGTGAAGATAATTTACATCACACCCCCGAGGGAAATGAAATTCTTGCACAACACGTTGCAGCTGCTATTTTAAAGGAACTTAATATGTAAAATAAAACGCTGACAGATTCCTGTCAGCGTTTTTGTGTTTTATAAACCTGCTAAATGTAATTTTAATTCAGCAAGGTCAACCGTGTCTATTTTGCCGTCTTTGTTTATATCAGCATTATTTGCGCTAATATCACCAAGATCTGCAAGATAAAGCTTCATCGCAGCTAAATCTACAGTATTAACTTCTCCGTCATTATTACAGTCGCCGTTTAAACCTAATGAATATTTAGCAGAAGTATAGTCGCAACCTGAAGCAAGACATTTAACCTGATAATACTCACCGTCTATGACTTTTTCTTCAAAATGGCCGTATTTGTCACAATCCCAATATATACCGGAGGTTATGGCGCAATGCTGACCTTTGGCTTCGCTGGCTCCTGCAGGAACTATATCGTATATCCATTCGGACTCAGCGCCGTCAACTATAACTGAACCTGCCTTAGTTACAGTAATTACACAGCTTAAGGGATCAGCAGAAAACCATGTTTGTTTACCCATTGAAAGAGTGTTCAGAGGTTTCTCGGTAACTCTTATAAGATTACCCTCGCTATCATATTCCTCGAAGCTGAATGTATGCTCATCACCGTAATGGTGTTCTGATGTGTTCTGCCATAAATTATTACGAACTGTATTTATATCAAGATACAATACGCCGTCACGCCAACCGTAGTTATCGGTATGCTCGTGGCCGTTCATAGAGATTAAAACGGTGCCCGAATTTGCATCATTAGCCTTCTTGTATAATTCTCTTACCTGTGCAGCATCATCAGCGCCGCCGCCAAAGCCTAATCCTGAATAGCCTGCATGACCAACTATAATACAGGGGATGTCTTTCTTTGCGGCATCCATCAGTACGCTTTCAAGCCAAGCTAACTGTGTAGCGCCAAGAGAACCGCCTTTTGTATTGGCAACTGCATTTGCGCCTTCGTCAAAGTTTCGTTTTGCATTGTCTGCGGCAGAGGGCGCACCCCATGAACCTGTAAGATAGTGTTCCCATCCTACTTCTTTGCCATTGATGTGATTGGGGTTCCAGCTGTAGTTATTATCAAGACAAATAAATCTGAATCCGTTTTCCTCGAAGTAGTAATATGCAATATTTAGATTATTAGGATCATTACCGACAGTACCGTCGCCCCAAATTGCAGCATTGTCATTGGTCAGGGTAGGGGTAACGTCCTGCATACTGTTGCCTACTTCAAGCTCGTGATTGCCGTAAACGTTATAGGCGAGTAGAATTTCGCCTTCAGTTGTTGTGTAATTATATAAGGTATTAATTAATTCGGGGGAACCCTTATAGTCATTACACATATCGCCGCAAGACAGTATAAAGGAGGAATTTGTTTCATCAGCGCGATTTAAAATCTGACGCATATCGGCGATATTTGTTGAATACATACCTTCTTTATAATGGAAGTCGGCAAATACGGTAAAGGTTAATGAGCTTGAACTTGAAGAAAACTGAAATTCTTCAAATTCGCTGAACATATCAGCGATAATAGCCTTTTTAGCTTCATCCTTTTCTGATACGTAAGCGCCGTTTGCTAAAGCGACAACAGAGTAGGCTTTTCCTTCGCCGTAGAGATATACGCCGTTAATATATGTATAGGGACGAACGCTTATTATTTTTTCAGTATCGTCTGCACTGATTTTTTTAACAGCTTTAGCGTGAACAAAGTTTTTGTCCTGAGTTATGGAAGCATTGTTAAAGGGGATTACTTGAGCGCCGCTTGTTTTAACGGTTAAGGAGTTTGAAATATCAGCGTCGCCTATGCTAATTACGTTGCCTAACGTAAAAATGCCGTCTTTATTATAAACGTAATCCACGTCATTATAATAGCTGAATATTTCTTGTGATTTATCAAAGGAAAATTCTGTTTCAATATTTAATGAACTATTATTTTCAATTACAACGCGCATAGCGTCTAACTCATTATTAGCGGTTAAAATTTCGGTTACTTTAACTTCGCGAACTAATATATTACCGCCGCAAACGTAAAATCCAACGTAGTCAAAGGTGGGTGCTAATATATTTGCATCAGGACGCAACGGACCTGTAGCAACCAAATCATCATTATAGTAAATGAAGTTGTTGCCGTTTAGACATACTACTTTGAGTGTGATTTCTTCTCCCAAAGCGGGGTTATAGGAGGTAGTCCAATTAACAGTAGCAGGGCCTGTCTGTCTATATCTGTACTGGGATGCGGTGGTACTGTTAGGATAAACGGCGGAATAGGCAGCGCCGCTTGTTTCGTAAACAGGCGCATAATAGTTATTAGCAAGACCGAAAGAGCCTGCAGAGGAGTTAACTATAATTTTAGCTTCGTAAATGTAGTTCATACTGTCGATTTTCGGTAATGCCATATATCCGTCGGTACCGGAAGAGGCTAACTGTAATACCTTTCCGTAGGTAGCGTTTTGAACAACTTTAGCTGTTATTGTACCGTTGGCGTTGCCCCAACCGAATGACAAATGATTGTTGCCGGTACCGGCAGGGTAGGCTGCTGACCAGCCATCAGGCAGAGTATTCACAGTTTCATTATCGAAGTTGTTTTCATAGAAAACACCGCCTGAAACGTAGATGTTGTTATTTATTTCTACTGTTTCAACCGAAACTTCTAGTCCTGCAGTATAATTTGCAGATACGTAGTCGCAACCGTCTGCAACACATTCTAAGTGATAGAATAAACCGGAAACCACCTTTTTTTCATAATGTCCGTACTTATCGCAGTCCCAAATTGCGACTGAAGGGTTAAAGCCCTCATATCCGTTAAATGCTTCTTCTATTAACGCCTTTTGTGTATCATTTTCAGCCGATACGTATGCGCCGTTAGCTAAAGCAACAGCAGAATAGGCTTTGCCTTTACTGAAGAAATATTGACCGTTAATGCGTGTGAAAGGGCGAATGGTTACAATTTTTTCGAAATCGTCTGCAGTAATATCCAATGAATATTTGATGTTTATTTCTTGACTGTTTTGAGTTATTAAATTGTTATCAAATTCTTTAATTACAGCACCGTTGGTATTAGCTGTTAAGGTGTCAGAAATATCTGCATCACCAAGGTGAATTATAGCACCTAAAACAAAGCTATTATTCTTTGCATAGGTGTAATTTCCGTCGCAGTATTGACCGTATAGTTCTTGGGTTTTATCGTAAGAAAATTCTGATTCAATGGCGGCTGTTTTATCGGATTTAATAACAGTACGCATAGCTTTTAAACTTAAGTCATTAGCAAAAACAGAATTGACTTTAACGTCGGTTATATAAAACTGACCGTTGCAGGAATAAAATCCGGGGTTATCTTTAGAATATGTGCCGTCTTCAACAGTTCGCCAAGGTGCAGTAGCAACGTGTTCATCATTATAGAATATGTAGTTATAGCCCTCAAAGCTTACGATTTTAAGTTTCAGTTTGTCTCCTGCTTTTGGACTAAAAGATTTATCCCAAGTACCTTGTGAGCCGCCGTTACTATATCTGAAAATAGAAGCGTTAGTGGAATTAGGATAAAAAATTGTAAACATTGCACCGCTTGATTTGTCGGTAGAATCATAAAAATTGTTAGCAAGACCTAAAGATCCTGCGTTGTAATTTACAATAACATTAGCTTCGTAAACATAATTAAGGGTGTTTACGCTTGGAAGCGCCATATAAGCGTCCGTGCCGCTGGTTTTAAGTTCAAGAACCTTTCCGTATTGGGAATATTCTACAACCTTTGTTGAAAGGGTAGGAGTTTCATCGGTACGAGACCAACCGAACGAGGTTTTATTAACACCCGTACCCCTTGAATAGCCTGCAGACCAGCCATCAGGTAAAGTTCCCAAGGTGTCGTTATCGAAATTATTTTCGTATAAAAGGTCACCAACAACGAGGTTGTGTCCGCCAACGTTTAGCGTTTCGGCAATTTCACCGTTATCTAAAGCAAAAGCAGTGATAACAGAACAAAACAGTAAAACTGCAGAAAGAATAACAGATATGTATTTTTTAAACATAATATTCCTCCCAAGAGTAAACTAATTATTATTTTTCATTATACCACTTTACTCTATTTTTGTAAATACATATGTTGTGTTCTTTTGAAAAGAATATAAAATTGAAAGACCTCTCAACCGAGAGGTCTTTTGCTATTATTAGTGTACTTTAATTGTTTTATTCGAGTTAAGACGGGATTCTTCGGCGGCAATTCCGATTAAATGACTTTCAAGAGATTCTTCAAGAGTGGTATAGTCTGTGCACTCTCCTGTAAGGATGCCGTAAACTTCATTAACGATTCCGCCGTCACCGCCGCCGTGACCGTCAGCAGCAGAAGTAAGGTCACTTATTTTATAAACGGTTTTTTGTTGACCGTGAGGAATTACTTCAACTGTGCCCAGTAGTTCATCCAAAACTACTTCAGCTAACTCTCCGTAAAGTACAACTCGTCTGCCGTGAGTAGCTGAGAATATCATTTTAAGGTTAGCTACTACACCGTTTTCAAATAACATTTGAACTAATTGGTGGTCAACTACGTGTTCATCGTCTATATCTAAAAGGTAAGGACACTTGCCGAAAGCGGTAGTGCGTATTCCCTTGTATAAATCTTCTTCGGTAGTAGGCTTTTTCAGAGAGACTTTATTATAAGGCCATATAAATTCGGGACGTCCTGATTTTATCCATTTGTCAACATATACTTTCTTGGCGCTATAAGGACAGCTTTCAATATTTGGGCAGTCAAGACAAAATTCGGTGGCGCCTTCGGGAGCATTTTCTTTAGTAAAGCAACTGCGATTACCCACAGAGGAAACGTTTTCACATTTAGCGCCTGCATAGTGCTGAATAAGGTCTAAATCGTGACAGCATTTTCCGAGAATGGTGGGATGCAGTTTTCCTTGCCAGACACTATGTAGCTTAATGTAAGCCTGTACGAAGTGCCAATAGGTAACTCGTTCGGTATGGTCAATAGCCATAAGCTTACCGAGGACTCCGGATTTTACAATATCATCAAGCAAACGGAAGGCAGGGGCATATCTTAATACGTGGCAGACAGCAACCTTGCAGTTTGTTTTTTTCTGCATATCTAAAAGTGCACGTACCTCATCAGCGGAATCGGAAATAGGCTTTTCAAGTAAAATATCGTAACCAAGTTCCATAGCGCGAAGACATTGCTTTACGTGATCCTTATCCCAAGTGGCGATAACAAGCACGTCGGCTCTTTTTTCTTTTAAGAATTCATCAGTATCGGTAAAAAGATTTTTCTGCTCAATGGGGAAAAGATTTGCAAGGTTTTCCATCTGTATGGGCTTTATATCGCAAAGGGAAACGATTTTAAATCTGTCAGGCTGTGCATTCATTAATTTTGCATAAACGCTGCCGCGATTTCCGCAACCCATAATGGCTACTGTGTAAACTTTGTTCATAGTAACACTCCTTTTTTATATCTCAAGTAGATTTTAAAAAAGTTTCCTTTAATTTTCAATATATTTTTTGGTCAATTAATTGAAAAATTGCGAACGATGTATTGAAGAAATTATATAACTGTGTTATAATCATTATGATATAAAAAGGAGGGGTTATTATGCTAATTGATTTCAAAACTCTTAAAGAAAAGTATTTTAATATATCTGATATTTTTGTTACTAAACAATGCTCAAAGGAAAAAACCAGCATTGATATGTGTGCGGAGCCCCGTCCTACAGATGCGCTGTTGTTCTTTAACAGCGGTACTGCAGTATGTTATCAAAAGGGAAGTGAACCTTGCTTTGTTTCTCAAGGAACACTTATGTATATGCCTAAAGGCAGCCGATATACTTGGGATATGCTTCCGTCGGTTGCAACAGGGGAACAGGAACGTATTTTATTTGAATTTAATTTATGTGAGTCAAAGATTGACCATAATTATAAGGTGAAAAAAGTTATATCTTCGGTTTCAACTAATGAAAGACTTTACTTTTCTGATAGGGTAGTTACTGTTAGTTCAAATCATTCTTCGGGCTATAAGGTGCTTTTTGAAAAATTGCTTGATAAATTTAATAAGCAACCCGAAAGTCCTCTTGAAATATATTTGACTATTTATGAAATATTTTCCTTTATATCTAATGATTACAGCAATGATATAAGAAGAAAGGACTTTAAAATTATTGAAAAAGGCATAGACTATCTTGAAAATGACACCAGCTTTAAGCTTAGTATGACCGAACTTGCCGAAAGGTGCAATGTTAGTATGAGATATTTTGAAAAGCTGTTTAAGGAATATGCAGGAGTTACTCCTAAAGAATATCTGGATGCAAGAAGAGTTTTTGTCGCTAAGATACTTTTTTGTGAAAAAGAACTGTCTTTAGATGAAATTGCAAACAGACTTTCCTTTTGCGACAGCGGTCATTTATGCCGTTTTTTCAAACAAAAGACAGGTCTGACTCCAACGGAATATAAAAAACTGTATAGATGAAATGTTGCTTATTTTGGCGGTGTCGAATTTTTGAAAATAAAGAAAAATGGTGGCTTGACGTTATCAAAGCTACCATTTTTTGTTGAAAAAAGTTATAAATTCTAAAGAAAAATTTAGAATTATTTATTAAAAATTAGAAAATTCCAAAAAAATAGTTGAAATATTATTAAACCTGTGCTAGAATGATTTTGCAAAATTTAAAAAAAGGAGACGAGAAAATGTCTAACAAATGTAAAATCATAATTGCAGATGACAACACTGAATTCGGTAAAAGCTGTGTTGCTGCACTGAGAGACAGAGGTATGGATGTATATACCTGCGAGAAGGATGGCAGAAAGCTAATAGATGCCATCAGAGATATTCGGCCAAATATCGTTCTTGCAGATGTATTTATGCCAAGCGCCGACATCATCAGTGTTATGCAGACAGTTTTTACCGAATTCGACTTTAAGCCAACATTCTTTGCAATGGCAGGTTTTGACAATCCGAGACTTGAGAGAGAAACAATTTCTTCGGGAGCTACCTACTATTTCGTAAAGCCGTTTGACATACGGTTGTTGGCAGAAAGAATTAATCAACTTTCCGGTTTTAAACGTAATGAACTGTTTTCTAAAACCAGAGGAAAGTCGGTAAGTAATGACGAACTTGAGTTAATGGTAACCGATATAATACATAAAATCGGTATTCCCGCACACATCAAGGGTTATAATTATTTAAGAGAAGCTATTATTTTATCGGTTAAAGATTCCGAAATGATTAACTCGGTAACAAAGCTTTTATATCCTACTATAGCAAAAACCTTTTCTACTACGCCGTCTAGGGTTGAGAGAGCTATAAGACACGCTATAGAGGTTGCTTGGGATAGAGGAGACACCGATATACTTGATTCGTATTTCGGTTATACAGTACAAAATCAGAGAGGTAAACCCACTAACTCTGAATTTGTAGCAATGATGGCAGACAATCTGCGTCTTAATATAAAGGTTGTTTAAGTTTAAAATCGCCTCAAATATTTGAGGCGATTTTTTTGCATCTTTCAACATCCTCTTTTGTTGCTTCGCGAATATGCTCAAAGGGGAAGGGAATATTTAACTCTTTATATTTTTCAATACAGAGTTTTCTAAATGGTAATAGCTCTGTTTTTTTGATGCAAGGATATTTCTTTTCAAGCTCAAACAGTTTTAATAAAGAATCTTTTGTATCGTTTATCTCGGGAATAAGCACCTGTCTAAGCCAGACGGGTTTGTTTATGCTGTTAAGATAGTTTAAAAAACTGTCCGCTTTACTGATATCCATACCCGTGTATTTTAAATAATCTGCTTCGTTTGTATATTTATAATCAAGAAGTACTAAATCGCATAAATCAAGGACTTTTTTAACCGTTTCGTTAAATACACAACCGCTTGTATCAATGGCAACGTGTATTCCTTCGGTTTTTAAAAGCGGTATGAATTTCAAGAGAAACTCGGCTTGCATTAGCGGCTCGCCGCCCGAAAAGGTGACACCGCCGTTTTTGCCGAAGTAACTTTTGCAGCGAATTATTTTGCTTAGAAGATTTTCAGCAGAAATCTCTTCTCCGCCTTTAAAATCCCACGTTTCAGGATTGTGACAGCAATGACACCTAAGTGGACAGCCTTGCATAAAAACTACAGCTCTGACACCGGGGCCGTCAACCGTTCCAAGACTTTGAAATGAACTTATTCTGCAAAAGCCAGTGTTCATATCAGAAGGATTCATGGAAGGTACGGGAGATAACTTCTCGTTGCTGTTCACGGGAGAGTTTGCAGAAGTTAACGGCATATCCAGAAACGCGTATGGTCAGGTTGGGATATTCCTCGGGATTTTCGTAAGCCTTCATAAGAAGCTCTCTGTTCATAACGTTAACGTTGAGGTGATGAGCGCAATTGCTGAAATAACCGCCCATAATCGCAACAAGATTATCTATCTGTTCCTCTCTTGTTTTGCCAAGTGCATCGGGAACGATAGAGAAGGTATTGGAAATACCGTCTCTTGCATCAAGATAGGAAAGCTTAGAAACAGAGTTAAGGGAAGCTATAGCGCCGTTTTCTTCGCGATTATGCATAGGATTAGCGCCGGGAGCAAAAGGTTCACCTGCTTTTCTGCCGTCAGGGGTACTGCCGGTCTTTTTGCCGTACATAACGTTGGAAGTAATTGTAAGTGCAGAAAGTGTGTGAACAGCATTTCTGTAGGTGGGAGTCTTTTTAAGCTCCTCGGAAACGTCGTGAAGAAGGTCGTGCGCTATCATATCAACCCTGTCATCATCATTGCCGAATTTGGGGAAATCGCCTTCGGTAATAAAGTCAACGATAAGTCCGTTTTCGTCTCTTACAGGTTTAACGGTTGCGTATTTAATAGCAGAAAGGGAGTCAGCAGCAACAGAAAGTCCTGCAACGCCGAAAGCCATAAGTCTTTCTACATTTGTATCGTGAAGCGCCATTTGGCTCTTTTCGTATGCGTATTTATCGTGCATATAGTGTATGCAGTTCATAGTGTTAACGTAAAGGGAAGCGAGCCATTCAAGATAGATGTGGAAACGCTCCATTACGTCATCGTAACTGAGTACTTCACCTTCCATAGCGCCCATTTGAGGTCCGAGCTTTGTACCGAATACGTTATCAGTACCGCCGTTAATAGCAAGAAGCAAAAGCTTTGCAAGATTTGTTCTAGCGCCAAAGAACTGCATCTGTTTGCCGACCATCATAGCAGAAACGCAACAAGCGATTGCATAGTCATCACCGTAAGAAGGACGCATAATATCATCATTTTCATACTGTATAGAGTCGGTATCAATGGATATTTCAGCGCAGTATGCCTTAAATGCTTCGGGAAGGCGTTCGCTCCATAAAACAGTAAGATTAGGTTCGGGAGCGGGGCCTAAGTTTCTGAGGGTGTTAAGAATACGGAAGGAGGTTTTAGTAACAAGAGTACGGTTATCCTCGCCCATACCGCCGATACTTTCGGTAATCCACATAGGATCGCCGCCGAAAAGCTCGTTGTATTCAGGGGTGCGAAGGTGTCTTGCCATACGAAGCTTAATTACAAGGTCATCAATAATTTCCTGAGCTTCGCTTTCGGTTAAAGTACCGTTTTTAAGGTCACGTTCAATATAAATATCAAAGAAGGTGCTGGTTCTTCCGAAAGACATAGCGGCGCCGTTTTGTTCTTTATTAGCGGCAAGATAACCGAAGTATGTCCACTGAACAGCCTCTTTTGTATTTTTTGCGGGAAGAGAAATATCATAGCCGTACATTTTTGCCATTTCCTTCATAAGAGTAAGGAAATTAATCTGCTGAGCAACCTCTTCGAGAAGACGGATATTATCAGCGCACATTAAGTTTTTACCAAGTTCGGCTTTATCTTTTTTCTTTTCTTCAATAAGGAAATCAATACCGTAAAGAGCAATACGTCTGTAGTCACCGATAATTCTTCCTCTGCCGTAAGCATCGGGAAGACCTGTAAGCAGAGCGCAGTGACGGGCAGCCTTCATTTCATCAGTATATACTCTGAATACGCCGTCATTATGGGTTGTACGGAATTTGAAAGAATTTTCAACCTTGTCGGAAAGCTTATAGCCGTAAGCCTCGCAGGAGGTACGCGCCATACGTATTCCGCCGAAAGGATTAACACCGCGTTTTAAGGGTTCATCGGTCTGAAAACCTACGATAATCTCATTTTCTTTATCAAGATATCCGGGCGCATATGAGCAAAGGGAAGAAACGGTGTCAACGTCAATATCAAGTACACCGCCGTTTTCCTGTTCTTTTTTCTGGAGCACTCTGAATTTTTCCATCAAAGCAGAAGTGCGCTCTGTAGGGCCGCAAAGGAAGGAACCGTCATCCTCGTAAGGATGATAGTTTGTCTGAATAAAATCACGAACGTCAACGGACTGCATCCATTTTCCTTCATTAAATCCATACCATGCAGTATTATTCATATTTATTCCTCCGATAAGAGATTATTGTTAAAAATTCGACAGAGTTTTGAGCATAAAAATAAGTAGCTAAGAAACTCTTAACTACCCAGACGGACGGCATAAAACCACTAACCGTGTGCACTGTGTCAATTCACATACCCGTCAGCACTCGGTTTGTACTGTTATAATACCACAACCTGTTGTGTATTGCAACAAAAAAATATCAAAATATGCAATTTTTGTTGAAATATCACATATTTTCACAGAAATAGTTGTTTTATTTTACTTGACTGATTAAAATATCGGTGTATAATTATAATGATATATTTTTATTATTTACTATTGGAGGTAAATATAATGAGTAATTATAATATAGATACAAAATGCGTTCAGTCAGGCTACCGTCCAAAGAACGGTGAACCCAGACAGGTGCCGATTATTCAGAGCACTACTTTTAAATATGAATCTTCCAGTGAAATGGGTAAGCTTTTTGACCTTGAAGCTTCGGGATATTTTTATTCACGTTTACAAAATCCCACAAACGATACCGTTGCTGCTAAAATTTGCGAACTTGAGGGCGGTACTGCCGCAATGCTTACTTCCTCGGGACAGGCTGCAAGTTTTTACAGCGTTTTCAATATTGCTTCTGCCGGAGATCACGTAATTGCTTCTTCCGCTATTTACGGCGGAACCTATAATCTCTTTGCTGTTACTATGAAGAGAATGGGAATTGAATTTACCTTTGTTTCTCCCGATATAAGCGAAGAGGATTTGCAAAAGGAATTTAAGGAAAATACTAAAGCTGTTTTTGGTGAAACAATTGCAAATCCTGCTTTAAAGGTTCTTGATATTGAAAAGTTTGCTCGTGTTGCGCACAAAAACGGCGTACCGCTTATTATTGATAACACCTTTGCAACTCCCGTAAATTGCCGTCCTTTTGAATGGGGCGCCGATATTGTAACCCACTCTACCACCAAATATATGGACGGACACGGAAGCGGAGTAGGCGGATGCATTGTTGATTCGGGCAAATTTGACTGGACTAAATATCCCGAAAAATTCCCCGGACTTTGTACTCCCGATGACAGCTATCACGGAGTTACCTATACCGAACGTTTCGGTCTTGAGGGCGCATATATTACTAAAGCAACCGCTCAGCTTATGAGAGATTTAGGCTCTATTCAATCTCCTCAGAACGCTTATCTTGTAAATCTCGGTCTTGAAAGTCTTCACGTAAGAATGCAAAGACGTTGCGATAACGGTCTTGCTGTTGCTAAGTATTTGCAGAGTGACGATAGAATTTCTTGGGTAGTTTATCCCGGACTTGAAGGCGCACCGGACTTCGACCTTGTTAAAAAGT
>JAZSPU010000028.1:0-2199 GCA_045537575.1 Acutalibacteraceae bacterium | reverse complement strand
GAGGAAGATTTTATTAATGTATTCGTTTGTGTCCTTATAAAACAAATGGTTTTCAATGGTAAGTATGTAAATATCACCACTGGCTTCTAATTCGTTTAACTCCATAAATTTGTTGATTATATCTACAAGCTTAGGAAAGTTCTTGTAGAAGGTACCTTTAAAATAAATCTCTAGATATAATCCAGCAGGAATTTTTATCATGGACTTTGCTTTATGTTTAGGTGTGTTCAGAACGAAGGAGAAGTAAGCTTTTGTGGGATGGTAGTCTCGTTTTACAAACAAGTCATCTTGGGAGATTATCCAACCAACGTGACGTTCTAAAGATTTTTTATTATGGAAGGTATGTTGAGCATGTTTTGTGAATAAGACTACCCTGTCTTTACCAGTATCTTTGCTATAAACGGGGGTAACCTTCATCAAGCGTTCTTCTTGGAATGTAAGTAAGGGCTTGAAAAAAACGAAAGGTCTCTCGCATTTTGCAATGTCGTTGATAGCTTCTAAAGATTTTATGATTGCTTGGTTTTCTTTGATGATAGCCATACATTCTTTTTCTTTGCGTGCCACCAAGTCGATAAAATCATTTTTACTACGTTTTTCAAGATAAGTTTTTATATCCGGTATGCTGATATTGAAGGAGCGCAGATTAACAATGATCTCCAAATCTAAATATTGTTGGATTGAATAATGCCTATAGCCTTTTTCGCAAATAAAATCAGGTGAGAGTAGGCCTATTTTGTCATAATACAACAAGGTTTGTTTAGAGATTCCAAAAAGATTTGCGAGTTCTCCTGCTGTGAAATAGGCATCGTCAGAATTATTGTTGCTCATAAAGCTTTCACCTACCCTTGACTATATAACAAGTATATAGTTTAAAATTAAAAATAAATCTATGTAGGACATTGTATCATATTCAAGTATGTATTGCAAAATGTTAGGAGGATTTTTATGAAAAAGATTGCTATATATGGTAAGGGCGGCATTGGTAAATCTACAACAACGGCAAATGTGTCTGCTGCATTGAGCGAACAAGGCTTGAAGGTTTGCCAAATTGGTTGCGATCCTAAAAATGATTCTACTCGTTTATTATTGGGAAGGATTTGTACCCAAACGGTTTTAGATGTTGTGCGTGATAAAGAAGAAGTTTTAGCGGAAGATATTGTGCATATTGGTTACAACGGAATTAAGTGCGTAGAAGCTGGCGGTCCTGAACCGGGAGTTGGCTGTGCAGGCCGTGGTATTATCGTTGCTTTGGAAAAACTCCGTTCTTTAGACGTTATCGAAGACGAAGATGTTTTACTTTACGATGTTTTAGGTGACGTAGTATGTGGTGGCTTTGCTGTGCCCATTCGTGAAGGGTACGCTACTGATATTTATATTGTTTCTTCTGGTGAGCTGATGAGTCTTTACGCTGCCAACAATATTGCTAAAGGAGTGAAGCGTTTTGCTTTGCGTGGTGGAGTACGTTTGGGCGGAATCATTGGTAACAGCCGTAATACTCCCAACGAAAAGAATTTGTTGGAAGAATTTGCCAAACGTTTAAATACAAAACTGATTGCCTTTATTCCTCGTGATGTTGTTGTGAATAAGGCGGAGAATAATCGCCAAACTGTTTTGCAATATGCACCAGAAAGTGAGCAGGCGCAAATCTATCGCAATTTGAGCAAGGTGCTTGTTGAAAATGCAGAACTTACTGTGCCTACGCCAATGACCTTTGAAGAATTAGAGAAGCTGGTTGAAAAATATGGGAATTAAAACTAAACGATTTATTAATATCAGAAAAAGTTGTAGCTGCAGTATGCCTGGCGTGTGGCGTGCGGTGGCTTATATGGATGGTGTGGTCGTGATTTTCCATAGCCCTCGTGCGTGCGCACATATTGCTCGTACAATGGATATCAATACTCATTATCGTGCCATGGGTGATGGTAGAAAAGAAGAACGTGCTTCCGTACCATTGTTGTCTAGTCAATTGGAAGAGAAGCATTCCATTTTTGGTGGTATAGATAGATTAAAGAAGTGTATTGCTTACGCTATAGAAAAGTACGCTCCCAAATGCTTGGTGTTAGGTGGTTCCTGCGTTGCCGGTGTAATTGGTGACGATGTGGAAGCTGTAGCTAAAGAAGTTGAAGAAGAATATAATTTGCCAGTCATTACGGTGGATAGCTACGGATTTTTAGATGG
Source organism: Acutalibacteraceae bacterium (assembly GCA_045537575.1). Taxonomy (GTDB): domain Bacteria; phylum Bacillota; class Clostridia; order Oscillospirales; family Acutalibacteraceae; genus SIG607. Next base: position 21 of record JAZSPU010000028.1, on the reverse strand, counting down.
TGAATTTTTTGAAGGCTACTT
>JAZSPU010000015.1:0-21557 GCA_045537575.1 Acutalibacteraceae bacterium | reverse complement strand
GCCAGTGAGCCACGCATATTTTGGGATGGAAACGAGCAAGAAGCCAAAAGAATTATTGCTGCCGTTAATATCCCCAAAGAACTTGGCGTTTTGGAGCCTGCAAGCAGACAGTTAAATGGTCCATCGGCAAAAGTTCTTGATGAGAATATTCTTGCACCGTTAGGATTCACCCGTGAAGATGCTTGGTTATGTGATTGCCTACCGGAAACGCGAATTAATCCAAGTCAGGCAAAAGCAATTCGTGAAAAATATAATCCACTTATTGAACAATATGGATTAAATGAGGTTACAATTCCTAATCGTCCTTCGGATTTTTGCGACCAAAAACGAAGCGAAGAAATTACACAGGAACTAATGCAGTCCAAAGCAGAGTTGTTAGTTCTTTTAGGCGATATTCCGATTGCACAATATCTTAAAAAAGTTGCCGATGTTCCGTATTCTACACTTGGTGAATATGTAGATTTGTATGGTTACGGAAATCCTACCGAAACAATCATTTGCGGGAAAAGTATAAAGGTACTTCCACTTGCACACCCCAGACAGATTGGTGCATTAGGTGCCCATAGCGAAAGATGGAATCTGGCACATAAAGAATGGGAAAGAAAATTGGGCTTTTAATTACAAAGGAGAAAATTATGAATTTTACTGAAATTGCAGAAAACAGACAGTCCTGCCGCCGTTATGATTCGGCAAGAATGGTTGAAAAAGAAAAATTAGACTGCATTTTAGCTGCCGCCAGACTTTCCCCGTCTGCTTGCAACGGTCAGCCGTATCAAATAACCGTTTGCAAGGGCGAGACAGCAAAAAAAGTGGCGAAGGCAACTCAAGGAATGGGAATGAACAAATTTGCAACAGATGCTCCCGTTTTGATTGTGCTGTCGGAAAAGCCTTACGTTAAATCTGCGGCATTGGGAGCAAAGCTTAAAAATAACGATTACCGTTCAATTGATATCGGCATATTGTCGGCGTATATTACCGCTGAAGCCACCGCTCAGGGACTTAGCACTTGTATCCTTGGTTGGCTAGATGATACAAAAATTCGCGAAATTTGCGGTTTAGACAGCGCAGTGCGACTTGTTATCACTTTGGGATATGCATCAAAAGACGATAAACTTCGCGCAAAAAACCGCAAGGCTTTAACCGAGCTTGTTAAAATAATCGAAGAATAAAATTATTTGAATTTATAAAAAATATCACTCTGTCAAAGACGGAATAACGCTTAATTTTTCTATCAAAGAAAACAAAACTATCCGCCCGAAGAAATTTTGATATGCACCCCAAAAGTTAGACACTTTTGGGGGATTTTTAATGTTTAACATTCCTCTATATTTTCGCGCTTAAATACATCTGAAGCGAAAAAATCTTCAAGGCTTATTTCCAAGCCGTCGCAAATTTCGTATATTATTCTAAGTTTCATACTGGGGTAGGAACACTTCATAATTGTGCTTAGGGTTGACTGCGGAACGCCCGTTTTTAAATATAATTGATATTGTGTTATTCCGTACTCTTTGCAAAGTTCCTTTATTCTGTACGCTACGGCTTCGTTTAATTTCATTTTTATCACCTATACTTCATTTACTCGATAACTCTATAAATAAGTATAGGTAAGCTTGAGTTTAAAATACTTCGCGTACTTGATATTTGCATTAATTTGTGTTAAAATTATTTGCGAGGTGATTATATGATTCAATTATCTTGCGAAAATGAATTTTGCATATATCAAAAACAGGGAACTTGTATTTTGGAAAGTGTACGGCTTGATATACAAGGAAACTGTGTAGATTGCATATATATTGATGTTGAAGAAGATACTTTGAACAATCTGAAAGAGAAACTTTTAATGGATTTAGCATTCTAAAATGCCCCTTTTTATGCATTGCAGTTTTAGGACTAAATGGTATAATTTAACATATAAATAAGAATTTACAGAGGAGAACCGATAGTACCCATTCGGAGCGCTCACTTAGGGATAAATCGGTTTTGGAGCAAAAATTTGCCCTATCACTTTTGCCTCAAACTTTGAAATACACAAAGTATTTCTGCAGTTTGTCGGCGTTGTGAATAGTACAAATTTTTAGACTACAAAACTGTGTGCACCTAAAAAAGATAAATTTTTAGTGGGATAACAGACGAAAAGACACGGTAATGCTGACGCATATCGTGTCTTTTTAACACATTAGACCGCAAAAATTTACTTTTTTAGGCGGTTTATCCCTAAGAGAACGCTCCGTTAATTGCTTTTTTCAAGGGTGTTACAATTTTGCTTATGAAAAGTAATAAAGATTTTTAGTATAGAAATAGGAAAATATATGGGGAAATCTATTGATTTTTATTTTATTTATGATATAATTAAGAAAAATATTTTGGGGGTTTTATTATGAATCACTTCAGCACTGTTACATTTTTTACTGTACTTGGCATTATTACTGCCGTTGCAGCCACCGTTCTCGCATTTATTTTTATTCTGCCTGAGAAAAAACGCGCAAAATTACCGAAGATTTTAAAAATAGTTAGCGACATATTAAATATGAAGCAGCTCTTTATTGAAACCTTCTTCCGCGCTCTTTACATTTTCTCTACCTTTGCTTGCATTTTCGTTGGCGTATTTATGATTTTCGGTTTCGAAACTTATACCGGACGTTACGCCAATTATACAACTTGGTATGGCTGGCAGGGCCTTTTAATTGCAATTTTAGGACCTATCGTTGTTCGCGTTGTATATGAAGGCATTATGATGGGCATTCTTCTTGTTAAGAACACCATTGAAATCAACAAAAAGCTTAAAAACCAGAACGAAGATTACGTTGAGCCTAAAATCGGCGAATAATCAGAAATAATTACAGACAAAAAACAGAACTGCTTTCAAGCAGTTCTGTTTTTTTATAAATGTAATAAAAGCAATTAAGCGTATATTAATAGTACGGGAAAAACTAATATTTTATCAGTAGGGCGCTTTGGAATTTTTAAGAGCTTCTAAAAGTTCGCTGAGCTTACCCTTAGCAAGACCGATATGCTCGTCAGCGGCACCGTAGTAAATGCGGATTTCATCCTTATCCTCTTCGGCAATAGCACCGCAGGGGAATACAACGTTTCCAACTCTGCCGTCGGTTTCGAAAGGCTCGGTAGGAGTAAGAATCCAACGGTCAAGAAGACCGATAATCTTTGTGGGATCCTTTAAATCCATAAGCATAGCGCCTATTGAATAACAGAATTCGCCGTTTTCCTTCCAAACTCCGTGGATAATTTCAAGCCAACCGTCTTTGGTTTTGATTGGGGGAGTAGGACCGATTTTCCAGTTGGAATAGGATACGCTTTCGGGATAGAGAAGCGGACGGTGATGTCCCCAATAAACAAGGTCGGGAGAATAAGAAATCCAGATGCTTGCTCTAAGAATATCGGTATCGGGAATACACTCGGGCTCCTCGGGACAATGAACGTTGTAGGGACGGTCAAGTCTAACGTAAAGTCCGTCAATTTTTTCGGGGAAAAGACAGGGTACACGGTTTGCGGGAAGGGAAATGCAGTCAACAAACTGAGCTGTTTCGAAATCCTTTGTTTTGTAAAGAAGGGCGCAAGGACCGCTACCTTTTACCTGACCGGGACGGATAATATAATATGTATCATCAATTTTTGTGACTCTGGGGTCAATAACCCAACCATCAAATGTGCCGGGACAGTCGCCGCTCCAGTCATCACTTAAGAAAAGAGGAGTAGGATTAATGTCAAAGTTAACACCGTCCTCACTTGTTGCTACGTGAATACCGCACATACTGTTATTTATACGTTCTTTATAATATGCTGCAATAAGCAAAAGAGTTTTTCCGTTAAAGAGCGTTTGTCCGCAGTTAAATACCGCATTGGTTTCAAGAGGGAAATCCTCTTTTGTTATAATGGGATTTTTGGCGTTTCGGTGCATTATGTACTCTTCGCCTCTGAATTTAGTTATCATACCAAATAACCTCCTTTAGTTACTGAGATAATATTAGCATTAATTTGAATTTTAGTCAAGGAATTTTGCTTAAGAAAAATATAAACCTGTCGAATTTTAATATATATACAAAAAAATGGTGCGTTTTTGTGGAAATTTTACAATATTATGAACCAGTTCTTAATAAAAATGTTTTAAAATTAACAAAAATGACTTGAAATTCGGGCTTTGATTTGGTATGATAATAAAGGAAAGAATACTAAACGAAGGGAGAGGGAAAGTTGGAAGGGTATTCAGAAAGATTTCGAAACTCCATAATTTATGATGCCTATAATTATCTTGGCACTTTTTATGGTGAAGAGGGTACGCTTTTCAGGGTATGGGCGCCTAATGCCGATACTGTTTCGGTAGTAGGGGATTTTAACGGTTGGAACGGATATGCCGACGTTATGCAGAAAAATGGTGATGGTACCTTTGAACTGGTCATTAAGGGTATAAAGCTGTTTGACAATTACAAATACGCAATAACAAAGGGCGATAAAACGGTTCTTAAGGCAGACCCGTATGCGCGGCATTTCGAAACACCTCCCGGTACTTGCTCAAAGGTTTACTATGACAGCTATAGCTGGAAGGATAAAAAATGGCAGCAAAAGGTGAAAGATGAGAATATATATTCTTCGCCTGTAAATATATATGAAGTACATCTTGGCTCTTGGCGTATTCACGAGGATGGTAATCCATATACTTATGAGGAAGCAGCGCGTGCTCTTGCTGATTATGTATCTGAGATGGGATATACCCACATTGAGCTGATGCCGATTACCGAGCATCCCTTTGAAGGCTCTTGGGGGTATCAGGTCAGCGGCTATTATGCTCCTACTTCAAGATATGGTACTCCCGAAGATTTTAAGAAATTTGTGGATATACTTCATAGTAAGGGTATAGGAATTATTCTTGACTGGGTACCTGCGCATTTTCCAAAGGATGAACCCTTCCTTTACCGCTTTGACGGTACGCCCCTTTACGAATACAGCGATGAAAGAAAGGGCGAACATAAGGAATGGGGAACGGCAGTTTTTGATTTCGGCAAGGTCGAGGTTATTAACTTCCTGCTTGGTAGCGCTTGTTTTTGGCTAAAGGAATTTCATATTGACGGACTCAGGGTTGATGCAGTTGCGTCTATGCTCTATCTTGATTATGGCAGAAAAGACGGTGAATGGCTGCCTAACTCTTTTGGCGGCAAAGAAAATCTTGAAGCGGTTGAGTTTTTAAGACAGCTTAATTCGGCGGCTTTCAGCGTAAATCCCAACGTCTTGATGATTGCCGAGGAGTCAACAGCCTGGCCTATGGTGACAAAGCCATCCTTTGACGGCGGACTTGGTTTTAATTTCAAGTGGAATATGGGCTGGATGAACGATATGCTCCGTTACACCTCCCTTGATCCGCTTTTTAGAAAAAACAATCACGAATGTCTTACTTTTTCCTTTTTCTATGCCTTTAGTGAGAACTTTATTTTGCCCCTTTCTCACGATGAGGTAGTACACGGAAAATGTTCTATGATAAATAAAATGCCGGGGGATTATGAAGGCAAATTCAGGGGACTCAGAGCATTTATGGCTTATATGATGGCTCACCCCGGTAAAAAGCTTTCCTTTATGGGACAAGAGTTTGCTCAGTTTATTGAGTGGGACTATAAGCGTCAGCTTGATTGGTTTTTACTTGATTATGAAGCCCACGAAAAAATGCAATATTTCACCAAAAAGCTCAATGAGTTTTATCTTAAGAATCCGCCTCTTTATGAGATAGATTATTCTTGGGAAGGCTTTAACTGGATTTCCAATGATGATTATACACAGAGCATTATTTCCTTCAGAAGAATGGCAAGTGACGGTGAAGAAATAATTGTTGTATGTAACTTTGTGCCTGTAGGAAGAGAAAATTACCGTATAGGCGTACCCGATAAGGCAAGCTACAGAACGGTTTTTTGTTCCGAATGGCAGGAATTCGGCGGAGTAAAAGAAAAAAGCAGAGCCTCATATAAAAGCGAAAAAACAGAGATGCACGGATATGAAAACAGTATTTCATTAGATATACCGCCTCTATCTGTGACCTATCTTAAGAGAAACAAGCAGCGCAAATAAATTTTATGAAAGTGTAGTGAGTGTCTTGAAGAAGAACAAATGTGTAGCAATGTTACTTGCAGGCGGACAGGGAAGCCGATTAGGTGTTTTAACACACAAAATTGCAAAACCTGCCGTGCCATACGGCGGAAAGTACAGAATTATAGATTTTCCGCTTTCGAACTGCGTTAATTCCGGTATTGATATTGTGGGTATTCTAACCCAGTATCAGCCTTTGGAACTTAATGATTACGTGGGAAGCGGAAAGCCGTGGGATCTTGACAGAATCGACGGCGGTGTTCATATTCTCCCTCCATATCAGAAGAGCAAGGGCGGTGACTGGTACAAGGGCACTGCTAATGCAATTTATCAGAATATTCATTTTATCGAAAAATATGATCCTGAATATGTGCTTGTGCTCTCGGGTGACCATATTTATAAAATGGACTATTCTAAAATGATAAAGGCTCATAAGGAAAGCGGTGCTGACTGTACTATTGCAGTTATGGAGGTGCCCTATGAGGAGGCTTCTCGTTTCGGAATTATGAATGCCAAAGAGGACGGCACAATTTACGAGTTTGAAGAAAAACCTGCTAATCCTAAGAGCAATCTTGCTTCTATGGGAATTTATGTTTTCTCTTGGGATAAAATGCGTGAGTATCTTATTGCAGACGAAAAGAATAAAGAATCCCATAACGATTTCGGTAAGGATATTATTCCGAATATGCTTAATGCCGGCGAAAAAATGATAGCTTATAGATTTGAAGGCTATTGGAAGGACGTAGGTACTGTAGAATCTTTGTGGGATGCTAATCTTGACCTACTTAATCCCAAGCTTGATTTGAAGCTTGACAGTAATGATTGGAAAATATATTCCCGTACAGGTTGGCTGCCGCCTCAGTATATAAGCGAAAAAGCCGAGGTTGAAAATTCTCTTGTCAGCGACGGATGTTCGGTAAGCGGAAAGCTTGACTATTCCGTACTTTTTGAAGATGTTACCATTGAGGAAGGCGCAACGGTTGAATATTCCCTTATAATGCCCGGAGCAGTAGTTAAAAAAGGCGCACACGTACAGTATGCAATAGTTGCAGAAAACGTAAAGGTGGGCGAGGGCGCAGTTGTTGGCGAAAATCCTGCAAACATATCTGATAAAAATGATTGGGGAATTGCAGTTTTGGGCGCCGGTGTAAAAATAGGCAAGAATGCTACGGTAAAGGCGAAATCTATGATAAGTAAAAATGTGAAAGAAGGCGAAACAGTATGAGTACCAACAAAATTTTAGGTATAATTTATGCAAACGTTCACGATGATCTTCTTCCGGGGCTTACCGAAAAGCGTTCAATGGCATCTGTTCCCTTTGCGGGACGCTATCGTCTTATAGATTTTTCTCTGTCTAATCTTACCAATGCAGGTATAAGTCAGGTAGGAATTATTACAAAGCAGAACTATCAATCCCTTATGGACCATATCGGAAGCGGCAGAGAATGGGATTTGGACAGAAAATCGGGCGGTCTTTTTATACTTCCTCCATTTGTTTCAGGCGGTATTAACGACGGTGTATATAAATCCCATCTTGATGCGCTTAGCGGTATTCTTAATTTCCTTAACCGCGCAAAGCAGGAGTATGTTATTATCTGTGACAGCGACGTTATTTCTAACGTGGATATAGGTGAAATGTTCGAAGCCCATATCAAAGGCAATGCCGACTTTACTATTGCTTATAAATACGGAAAGCTTCCTTTAAATCACGATAAGGTTATGGTTTTTGATATAGATGAAAATAATGTGATTAAAGAGATAAAATACGTAAAGGACAGAGAAACGGTTAACCACAGCCTTGATATTGTGCTTTGTAGACGTGAATTTCTTATAAATATCATAAACGACTGTATCCAAAAGGGAAAACATTCTCTTTCCCATGACGTGCTGATTACTGGTACCAGTACCTATAAAATTTTAGGCTATAAGGTTGAAGGCTTTGCAGAAATTATGGACGGTCCCTTAAGTTACTATGACCTGAATATGAAAATGCTTGAACCGAAGGTAAGAAAACAGCTTTTCAGCAAAGAGAGACCTATTTATACTAAAACTCACGACAGTATGCCTGCAAAATATGCTATAGGCAGTAAGGTTAATAACAGTCTTATTGCCGACGGCTGTGTTATTGAAGGAACGGTTAAAAATTCCATACTCTTTAGAAACGCGGTTGTTAAAAAGGGTGCTGTTGTTGAAAATGCTATTATAATGCAGAATGCCGTTGTGGAGAAGGGAGCAAAGGTTTCTTATGCCGTAATGGATAAAATTTCAACAATAGAAGAAAATGCCGAATTAATTGGCAGTAGAAAAAAGATAGTACTTCTTAAAAAGGGAGAAAAGAAAGGAAGATGATAAATGAAAATACTTTATGCTGCAAGTGAAGCCTATCCATTTGCTATGTCGGGCGGTCTTGCCGACGTGGCAGGCGCTTTGCCTAAGGCTTTAAGACGGCGTTTAGTGGGTTGCCGAGTTGTAATGCCTCTTTATGAAGCGGTTCCCGAAGAACTCAGAGCAAATATGAATTTTATAACAAGTATTACCGTGCCTGTTGCTTGGAGAAGGCAGTACTGCGGTATATTTGAGGCTAGGGTTGACGGAGTTATTTATTATCTTCTTGACAATCAGTATTATTTTAAAAGAAACAGCCTATACGGTCACTTTGACGATGCTGAGCGTTTTGCATTTTTCTCCCGTGCAATTCTTGAAATGATACCCCATATTGATTACGTTCCCGATATAATTCATTGTAATGACTGGCAGACCGCTCTTGTTCCCGTATTTCTTAATACGCTATATAGAGAAAATGAAATTCATAAAAATATTCATACGGTATTTACCATTCATAATATACAGTATCAGGGCAAATACGGATATGAGATTATTGATGATGTTTTAGGTCTTCCCTTGGGTACGGCACAGCTTATTGATTATGATAACTGTGTTAACTTTATGAAGGGCGGTATTCAAGAGGCTGACAGAGTTACTACAGTATCCCCCACCTATTCGAGAGAGATTTTGGATCCATATTATGCTCACGGCCTTGACGGAATTTTAAGGGAACTTGAAGGAAAGGTGTCGGGCATAGTAAACGGTATTGATGTCGATGTATATAATCCCGAAACCGATCCGAATATTTATGAGAATTTCAACCTGTCTTCAATAGATAAAAAGGCAAATAATAAAATGGGACTGCAGGCTGAAATGGGGCTTCCGCTCAGAAGCGACGCTGCTGTTATAGGAATTGTTTCCCGTCTTGTAAAACACAAGGGCTTTGACCTTGTAAAGCACGTTTTTGAAGAAATGCTTAAGGCTGACGTACAGTTTGCAATTCTGGGCAGCGGTGAATGGGAATTTGAAACCTTTTTCCACGAAATGTCACAAAAATATCCCGAAAAGGTTGCCTTTAAAATGGGCTTTATTCCAGCTCTTGCAAGAAAGATTTATGCAGGCGCCGATATATTCCTGATGCCAAGTCAGAGTGAGCCTTGCGGTCTTGCTCAGATGGTGGCGCTTCGCTACGGCACTATTCCTATTGTAAGAGAAACGGGAGGTCTTGCCGATACCATTAAGGATAGCGGTGATAACGAGGGCAACGGCTTTACCTTTAAGAGCTATAATGCCCACGATATGCTTGAAACGGTATGGCGCGCGCTTGCGGGATATTCCGATAAACAAGGCTGGGAAGTTCTTAAAAAACGCGCTATGGAATGTGATAATTCCTGGGGCAAATCTGCTAATGAATATATAAGACTTTATAAACAGATACTTGGCAAATAAAAGACATTATGTTATAATAAAAGGACGGTGATATTCGCCGTCCTTTTAACATATTTTTTAGTAGTAAACTAAGGAGGCTGACTCAGTGGGCTTAATTATAGTGGCTTTGATTTTTGGCATTATTGAAGGAATTACCGAATGGTTGCCTGTAAGCAGTACGGGACATTTAATATTGTTTGAAGAAATACTTCCCGTTTACGTGTCTAAAGACGTGTGGGATATGTTTTTGGTTATTATTCAGCTTGGCGCTATTTTGGCTTCGGTTATTCTTTTTTGGAACAAAATATGGCCTTTCAGAAAGCCGAACAGGTTAGAAGGAAAAGGCATAATAAAAAAGGAAAGCTTTGTACTTTGGTTTAAAGTGGCAATAGCTACAGTTCCTGGTGTGGTATTTATACTTTTAGGACTGGATGAAATATGCGATAAATATTTTTATAACTGGATCGGTGTTTCAATAGCATTAATAGTTTTCGGTATTTTATTTATACTTATTGAACGGTACAATAAAAAGCGAACTCCAAAATACGAAGGGCTTTCTGATATTACCTATTCGTTGGCTCTTTATATAGGTCTTTTTCAGCTTTTAGCTGCGGCATTCCCCGGTACCTCTCGTTCGGGAGCAACAATACTCGGAGCGCTTCTTTTAGGCGTGTCACGTGTTGCCGCTTCGGAATTTACCTTCATTCTCGCTATTCCCGCTATGCTGGGCGCTAGTGTTTTAAAGATACTTGATTTTATGGATACGGGCGTAGCACTTCAAAGAAACGATATTATTTTCCTTTCGGTAGGTACTGTTTGTGCTTTTATAGTATCGGTACTTGCTATTAAGTTCCTTATGGGATATATTAAAAAGCATAATTTCGAGGTGTTCGGTTATTACCGTATAGCATTGGGCTTAGTTGTGCTTTTGACCTTTGGACTCTTTATTAAATAGTTCTTGACTTTTTATAAAGATTCTATTAAAATGATTAAAACCGATGAGTAAGAAGAGTAATTTACTTTCAAATTCACAGAGAGCTGTTAAGGGTGGAAGACAGTAATATTGAAGTAAATGAATGGGCTTACGAGGGCGACCTGAAATAAAAGTAGGGAAGACGGATGCCGACCGTTACAGCGGATAGCATATAGTAGTATGTGAAGTGTGCCGAAAGGCAAAGTCGGGTGGTACCGCGGAAAGTTTTTTCGTCCCGAGTCTGTGTTAGCAGACTCGGGCTGTTTTATTTTTTAAAAGGAATGTAGTTTATGTGTATATTGTCGAGGCGATGGCGTCTTTTGGGTTGATTTTTTATAAAAATGTGTTATTATATAATTATGTTTACGGAGGAAATAAAAAATGATTTATAACGGAATTGATTTTGATACTTATCTTAAAAACTATCCTAACGAGGACGGCTATTTTGGAAAATACGGCGGAATGTACGTTGATGACCGTCTTAAAAAGGCTATGAATGAAATTACTCAAGCTTACTTTACCATTTGTAAGTCCAGAAAGTTCATTGATGAGCTCAGAAGAATAAGAAAGGAATTTCAGGGCAGACCTACTCCTATTTCTCACCTTGAACGTCTTTCTAATTCTCTTGGTAACGTTCAGCTTTACGTAAAGCGTGAAGACCTTAACCACACAGGCGCGCATAAATTAAATCACTGTATGGGTGAAGCGCTCCTTGCTAAATATATGGGTAAGAAAAAGCTTATTGCCGAAACGGGCGCAGGTCAGCACGGCGTTGCTATTGCTACCGCAGCTGCATATTTCGGTCTTGAATGTGACGTTTATATGGGTAGCGTTGATATTAAGAAACAGGCACCCAACGTTGCAAGAATGAAGATACTTGGCGCAAACGTAGTTGAGGTTACTCACGGACTTGCTACCCTTAAAGAAGCGGTTGATGCCGCATTTGAGGCTTATGCAAAGGATTACGAAAACAGCATTTACTGTATCGGCAGTGTTGTAGGCCCTCATCCTTTTCCAATGATGGTAAGAGATTTCCAGAGTGTTGTGGGAATTGAAGCCAGAGAACAGTTTATTGAAATGACAGGCGAACTTCCCGATGCTGTTGTTGCTTGTGTAGGCGGCGGTTCTAACTCTGCAGGCTTTTTCTCGGGATTTCTAAACTATCCTGTTGATATTTACGGAATCGAACCCCTTGGAAAAGGCACCAAGCTTGGCGACCATGCGGCTTCGCTACAGTACGGAACAGAGGGTGTTATGCACGGCTTTAACAGTATTATGTTAAAGGATGAAAACGGCGATCCTGCTCCCGTTTACTCGGTTGCCAGCGGTCTTGATTATCCCTCCAGCGGTCCTGAACACGCCTTCTTAAATGAACTCGGCAGAGTTAAATATGACGTTATCGGTGACGACGACGCTATTGACGCTTTCTTTACTCTTTCCCGTCTCGAAGGTATTATTCCCGCTATTGAAAGCTCTCACGCCGTTGCATACGGTATGAAACTTGCAAAAGAAATGGGCAAGGGCAGTGTGCTTATTAACCTTTCGGGCAGAGGCGATAAGGATATGGATTATATTATTGAAAAATACGGAATAAGATAATATTAATTTGCGGAGGTTTTAAAAAACCTCCGTGTTTTTTTAAAAAAAGTGTCACAAAATTAAGACTTGTGTCGTTATTATATATAGAAGGCTGAAAAGGAGGGGATTTTATGAAGTGCGAAGAAACGGTTATCTTGGATAACCGACAGGAAAGATTTAAGGAAATTTATGAAAAGTACTGTCGGCTTATGAAATACATAGCGCTAAATAATTTAGGCGATGAAACACTCGCTGAGGATGCCGTACAAAATGCCTTTATAAAAGCATTTAGATTTATTGAAAAAATCGAAGAAATCGACTCCCCTAAAACCCGCGCCTTTTTGGTTTGTATAACAGAAAACTGTTGCAAGGATATTAGAAAAATTGAAAATCGACAAAGGATTAAGCAGTTAAAGCTATTTAGTGAAAAAGGTTACGAAAATCAGATTTTGGATATTGACGCTGTAGAAGAAAAAGAATTTGTTGAAAAACTGGATAAGCTTCCCGAACAATTAAGAACGGTTTTAATGCTCAGGTTTTATTATGAGATGTCTTTTGATGAAATAGGAGAAGTTTTGGGAATATCAAATCTAAACGTAAGAAAACGTCTTCAGCGTGCGCGAAAATACGCTATGAAAATTTTAAAGAAAGGGGCACAGTAAAATGAAAATCACCGAAAAAGAAGAAAAACTATATAAAGAAGCCTTTGACGAGTACGTAAAAAATCAAAAAATGCCAAGTGAAGAAGAACTCGGTAGGGTGGAATTTTCCCCTGAATTTGAAGAAAAAATTCAGGCGCTTTTAAAGGATGCAAAGCCCCTAAGGGTAGTAACTCCTAAAAAGGTTTTAATGAAAATAGCCTCTGTTTTTATAGTTTGCTCTCTTTTAGCAAGTGTTTTTGTGGTAGGAATTTTTGCCGAGCCTAACGATAATGAAACAACCATTAAGGATATAATTGAACTTCACAATTCGGTTATGTATAAAACCGATAAGGTGCGTAGTTGTTATTACGGTTTTTCTTACCTTCCGGAAGGATATAATACCGAACTGTCAGGCGGAGGGAAAAACTATAGTAAAAGTGGTTTTAAAAACGAAAAAGAAGAACAAATAATGCTTATTCAGTATATGGATAATATACCGTTGCCGGAAATTGACAGGTTTGGCGTAAAATATGAAAAAATAGAGGATGGCTTATATATCTATAACATTAATAACGGTAAAAGCAGATATATTTGGAGTGACCTTGGATACGTTTTTGAAATCAGAACGGATAATTGCTCTAAGGAAGAAATTTTGAAAATGAGCAACAATTTAGTAGTAATATAATCGTAAAAAGGGAGGTAAATATGAAGAGAATAATTGCAGTACTATTAAGCCTTATTGCTATAGTTTTAATCTTTACCGGATGTGCCGATAAGGAACAACCTAAGGCTTGGATTGACGACATTGACGTGCTATTTGCGAAAACTAAAAGAATGAACGAAAGTGAAGTGCATAATCTTTTGGGTGAGCCTTTGGCGCACGTAGTTGACCAGAGAAGCGATATTTATCTTGACAACCAAGAGGTTGCAGTGTTTATCTTTTACGACGAGGAAGAAGGAACCGTTATAAGAATAGAACGGGAAAAATCCTATGAAACTCAGGAAACTCATTTGAGTGCCGAAAAACGATGCCAAATAATGAATAAGCTTATGGGAAAAAGCCGAGAACAGATAGTTGAGCGGTACGGTGAGTTTGATAAGATTTCAAAAAACTCAGCAGTATGCAGATACAAGGATTTTGAAGATGCAAAGGTTATAATTTATTTTGATGAAACCGGCATAGCCGAAAAGCTTATAATAAAAGCTAAGGACGAAGAGGCAAACAACAGCGATGAAAATGTTTCGTCAAAGGATGAAACGTTAGATGCCGATATGCTTCTTAACGATATGGAAAAACTGAATGAAACGGTTATTGGAATGGGATTGCGTGATTTTCTTAATATTTTTGGCGATCCCGACGGAGTTATGGAGGAGGATAACTGCAGAGTTTATTTTGACGGCAATAAAAACTGTGTGTTCTTCTATTTTGACGAGCTGCGCAGAGTAAACGCTGTCGAAAAGTTACTCGTATCCGATATTGAAAATAAGGATTATTATTGCTTGTCCGATGAACAACTGCTTACCGCTCTTATGAATAAGCTGATAGGCAAAACAAAAAAAGAGATAAGTGATGAGTATGGCAGAACCCGATATATTTTGACTACTCCCAATGCCTACGGCTATACAAATTTGTACGGAAAACGCGTGAACCTATATTACGATAAGGATGACCTACTTGAGAAAATTGAAATAAACGTAGAAACAAATGATTTTGCCGATAAGGATATTTCCGAAATCAGGGAAAAGTCTATAGGTCTTTCACCGGATGACAACAGATATTTTATAGATGCTTACCGAGGCTACGTAGATAGCGAAAATTGTGTAGTTCGTCTTAATAGCAGGGGCGATGCAATCGTCCTGTATTACAGCGAGGGCGGTAATGCAATAAAAAGGGTTGAAAAACTGGACGGAGAATCAATTAAACTACAGGGTGCTAAAAATGAAATTGAAAAAATGGTAACGGTTTTGCACCATTTTTCAGGCAAGGAAAAAGAACAAATAGAAAAAGAATTTGGCAAACCCAATATTAAGATTGAGTTTTCGGACAATTATGTAGGCTACAAAAATATATACGGAAATAAACTTATGGTTTTATATTATACCGATATTGTTATGAATAAAACCGAAATGACCTACGTTTTTATGTATTAAAAAAACTCCTGCAACAATTGCTGCCCTATGGGGCGTGAGCGAATTTGTTGCAGGAGTTTTTTACTGTATTTCGCCTATAAGGCAGTTGTTTTCTCTTCCTGTTATTTTAATATTTAAAATTTTTCCCGTAACGGGACTGTCGGATTTTACCTTTACTTGGCAGTAGTTTTCGCTAAAGCCGTGATAATATCCGCTGTCATCCTTTGTTTCAAAAAGCACGGTACAACTTTTGCCTATCATATTCTCTAAGAAATCCTTTTGGGTTTTTAAGGTTGCTTCTATCATTTCCTTGCTTCTTCGTGATTTCTCGTTTTTATCTACTTGATTTTTCATATTATAAGCAACGGTGCCTTCTCTTCTTGAATAGGCGAAAACGTGGGCAGAAGCAAAGCCGATTTCCTTTGCAAAGTTAAGGCTGCTGTTAAATTCTTCCTGTGTTTCTCCCGCAAAGCCTACCATAATATCGGTGGTAATGGCGGCACTACTAAAGCTTTCTCTGATACGCTTTACTAAATCTCTGTAAAATGCGGTGTCATAATGGCGGTTCATTCTTTTTAGTGTTGCATCACAGCCTGACTGCAGAGATAGATGAAACTGCGGACAGAATTTTTCCTGAGCCTTTAAGCGATTTAGCATTTCGTCACTTATATGGTCGGGCTCCAGAGAACCTAATCGCACTCTTTTAATTGAAGGCACAGCGCATACTGCGTCAACAGCATCGCATATGTTTTTGCCCGTTTCTTTTCCGTAAGAGGTAAGGTTTATTCCCACAAGCACAATTTCGCAAAAGCCCTTTTCGCCGAGCAAGCGGGCTTCCTCTTTAATGCTTTCAATACTTCTTGAACGAATACTGCCTCTGGCAAAAGGAATAATGCAATAGGTACAGTATCTGTCACAGCCATCCTCGATTTTCATAAATGCACGGGTGCGTTCTTCAAAATCGGTTATATCGGGAGTATTAAAGCTTTCATTTCTTTCGTGTTTTTCGATTTTTACGATTCTTTCGCCGTTTTCTAAAAACCTTTTAACTAAAAGGGGAATTTCCTTAGGGTTAGTATTTCCCACAATAATATCTGCTTCGGGCAGTTTATCAGCTATATCGGGAAAGGCCTGAGGCATACAGCCTGTAAGAACCATTACGCCCTTGCAAATGGCACGGTATTTTCTTAGCATCTGTCGGGTTTTTCTGTCACTTTCGGCTGTTACGGTACAGGAGTTTATTATAAAAACGTCACATAGAGCGGCATCGGTTATAACAATGTCGCCCTGCTTTTCGAATAACTCACGCATAACCTGAGTTTCGTATTGATTAACTTTACAGCCTAAAGTAAAAAAGCCGATTTTCATATTATCACTCCAAAGATACATTTTACTATAAAACGCTCAAGTTTGCAATACTTGACTTTTGCTGAAAAAAAGAGTAAGATAAACCCTAGAAGACTATATGGAGGTTTTTCTATGATTACCGCGCAAGTTCTTTTAAATAATATTGAAAACGTAAATCTCTTTGTAGCTAAAATGAGCCAAAAAGATTATGACGTTGATTTAAGCTCGGGCAAATATCTTGTGAACGGCAAATCAATGATGGGTGTTTTAAGTCTTGACCTTACAAAGCCCGTTACCATTACTGCCGAAACAGACGACGAAACCTTTTTAGAGGAAATAGATGAATACATAGTAAAAAAATAAGAGGCGATGCCTCTTATTTTTTTATGGTTATTAGTTTTTTGCCTTCAAGATGAAGGTGATTATCGCAAATATCAGCGCTGAGTGTTCTGTGGGTTACAAGAAGAACGGTTTTATCTTTAAGCTTTTTAATATTAATAAGCAACTGGTTTTCGGTTTTGCTGTCAAGAGCGGCGGTGGCTTCATCAAGAAGCAACACGGGAGTGTCGCAAAGCAGAGCTCTCGCAAGGGCGATTCTACTTGCTTGTCCTTCTGAAACACCAAGACCGTCTTCGCCGATAAAGGTATCAAGACCATCGGGGAGTGAATCTATCCAACGCGTAAGCACAGCAGTATCAATTGCAGATTTAATTTTTTCTTCTGTAGCGTTATTACAGCATAGAGTAAGATTTTCTCTTATGGTGCCCGAGAGAATCATATTTCCCTGAGGAACGTAGGAGAAAAAGGCGCGTGTTGAGGAATTAATATCGTATTTGCTGTCGAATTTAAGACTTCCTTCGCCGCTTAAATAGCCAAGAAGTAATCTGAAAAGGGTACTTTTACCTACGCCGGATTCCCCTGTAATGACCGTAATGCTTCCTCTTTCAATACTAAAGGTGCAGTCGCTCAAAATAGGTATATCTCCGTAGGAAAAGGAAAGGTTTTTTGCATCAATAGAGGTGAAAACGTCATTTATAGCATCAAAGACATCCTTGTGCAAGGGGAGTATTTCGTCCTCCAAATCCTGTAATTCCGTAAGTCTTTCGGCAGATGCCGTCATACTGAAATATGCAGGAGCAATTGAGGAAATACTTTGAAGGGGAGCGCGAAGCTGAGAAATAATCTGTAAAAAGGCGATTAGTGAGCCGTATGTAACAATACCTGCCTGAAGCCCTTTAGCGCCCCATAAAAGAACAAGGAAGTAGCCTAAGGTAAAAAACAGGGAAAGTCCTGTTGAATAGATAATATTAAGAGTATTTCTGGTAATCTTTAGGTCGTAATTTTCTTTTTGCAAAGCAGAAAGTTTTTTATTGGTAGGAGAAAGTGAAGAAAAGGATTTGATAATCGCTAAATTTTTGAAGTTCTCCTGTAAAAACGAACGAAGTCTGCTTTCGCTTTGCTGATAGTTTTTATGTAAGGAACGGTATCTTCTTCCGATTAGTTTGCAAACAAAGGGAACTAAAATTCCCAAAACGATAAGTGCGCTGGCAAATTTCCAGTCAATGATTAAAATGGCAACAGCGCCCGAAATGATTTTTGCAATAATTGAAGTAATGGCAGGTGCAAGGGAAGAAAGGGAAGAGGAAACTACGTCAACGTCGGAAGAAAAACGGGTGAGCAAATCTCCCGAATGATACTTACTTATTTCGCTGTAATTTTTGTTTAAAACAGTAGCAAAAAGATTTTTTTTGATGCTGATTGCAATCCTTCCTGAAGCGGCTGTTTTAAGGTGGGAAACGGCAGCCGAAAAAACTGCCTGCAACAAAATAACAGCAATAACGGTTATGCTCAGCAGAGTGAAATTTTGTTGCTTGTCCGCTGTGGCAATATCTATTATTTTTTTGGAAACAAGAGCAAGAAAAACGAAGGTAACAGAAGCAAGAACGGACAAAAAAGAGGAAATGAAGATTCTTCCTTTTTGTCCCGATAGCGCATTTTTTAATAACTTTTTTACTGTGGGGGAGGGCTTATTCAATTATCTCGTGCTCCCTTAAAACGTTAAGAAAAACTGTTATATCGCTTTTTGCCGATGCATTGTCAATTTCATATTCATCGGTAAGAGCTGTCAATAATTCTTCTTCTGTCTTTTCGTTTTCAAGCTGTTTCCACAAAAAAGCGGCGGTTTCGTTAAGTGTAATTGCCGCATTGAAATTAAGCGCGTTGCTTCCAACGGGAACAACCACGTTTTGTCCTGCAACTGTGCGTAAAATGAAGCCTTCTTTGATTTTCATATACGTTTCCTCCAGTACATATTTCTTTTTTATTATACAATATTATAATTTATATTGCAAGTAGAACCGAAATTATATATAATAGTATATATAATTTATTCAATTCTTATTCTTGACGGAGGAAAAAATATGGACAGTTACAGCGAACATCTTATAAGTATGCGTAAAGATGCTAAAGCAAAAGGTGCGTTAATCTTTTTGTGGTTATCAATTATTGCTATTTCTGTAGCATCTTTTTTATTACTGCGCCTTCCTATGCCTTTAGTTTTGACAGGCGTAGCTCTTTTTATGGGCGTAAAGCTTTCAAAAATGCTTAACGTTGAATATGAGTATATCTTAACCAACGGCGAAATGGACGTTGATATGATAACCAGTAAATCAAACCGTAAGCGTCTTATTTCTTTTAAGTGCAGTGATATTGAAAAAATCGAACCCTACGAAAAGGGCTGTGCGCTTTATGAAAAGGGAAATTACGATAAGAAGAATATTTACTGTAATGCAACAGACAGCGACGTTTACTGTGTTGTATTTAAGCACAAGGCAGCGGGTAAGGTGTGTCTTGTTATGCAGCTGCCTCAAAAGATGCGTGAGAATATGTTGCCGTTTTTGAATAAACTGGTAGCAAGAGAGGCTTTTAAATAATGAAAGTTTTTTCTTCTTTAAATATAAGAAAAATTGAACAGAATGCTAACTCTTTTGGAATTTCATATCTTACTATGATGGAAAACGCAGGAATTGGCGCGGTAAAGGAAATTCTTAAAAGAATGGAAGTAGTCGGTAAAACCGTGGTTATAGTAGCAGGGGTAGGAAATAACGGCGGTGACGGTTACGCGGTAGCACGTCTTCTTGAAAACGAGGGCGCTTTTGTTCGTGTTTTAAAAACTGATGAGCCTTCTACCGATACTGCAAAGGAAATGGCCGCCCGTTTTTTCGGAGAGGTTACCTCTTTTGAAGCCTCTTATCTTTATGAAGCCGATATAATAATCGACGCTCTTTTCGGAATCGGTCTTTCCCGCGACATAGATGAAAAATATGCTGAGATTATTAAAGCAATAAACAGCAGCAGCGCTGTGAAAATTGCTCTTGATATACCGTCGGGTATTTTTGCCGACAGTAATGAGGTGAAAATTGCCGTAAAGGCTGATTTGACAACTACCTTTATAGCGAGAAAGCCTTCTTCGGTTTTGTATCCTGCCGCCGAGTTTTACGGCGAATGTGTGACGGTGGATATATCTACTCCGCCTAGTGCCTTTGACGGTATAGAGGAAGTGGGCGAAATTATTCCCGCGCCCTTCTTTGAAAAAAGAAGTCCTAACACCCATAAGGGTAGCTTTGGCACTTTGTCTCTTATCTGCGGTAGTTTCGGTATGGCGGGGGCGGCAGTGCTTAGCGTAAAAGCGGCTTTAAGAAGCGGGGTAGGTCTTGCAAAGGTTACCCTTCCCGAAAGCATTTATCCTATTGTTACTTTAAGCGCTCCCGAAGCGGTGTGTAACGTATATAACGAGAGCCATAACCCAAAAGAAGTAGTAGAAAAGGCGCTTCTTGGTGCAAAGGCTGTAGTTATCGGATGCGGACTGGGTGTAAGTGAATTTTCTAAAAAACTTCTTAAAGAGGTTATCGAAAACTATAAAGGAAAGCTTATTATTGATGCTGATGGTCTAAATCTTATAGCTTCTCACATAGAATGTATAAAACATTCGGGAGCAGATATTATACTGACTCCGCATCCTGCCGAAATGTCAAGGCTTTGCGGTGTGAGTGTGGAAGCTATAGAAAATGACCGTATCGGATATGCGAAAAAACTTGCCGAAAATCTTGGCTGTACCGTAGTTTTAAAGGGCAATATTACTGTAGTTGCAAGTAAGGGTAAAGTTTATTTTAATCTTACCGGCAACGCAGGTATGGCAACAGGCGGAAGCGGTGACGTGCTTTCGGGAATTATGGGCGGTATTGCCTGTATTTTACCCGATAGCCAAGATATTGCCGTTAGCAGCGTTTACGTTCACGGCGCGGCAGGGGATATGGCAAGTGAAAAATACGGTGAAATTTCAGCACTTCCTACAGATACGGTTTCTTTCCTTCCCGAAGTTTACAAAGCTTTAGGGGAGATATAAATGAAAAAAATTATATGCGCTTTGCTTAGTCTCGTGCTTTTATGTTCCTGCTCTTTAGAAAAGAACGTAAGGGTGGTAAATAGGGGATTAAGCTATAAGGCGCATATTTTTTATTTTGATAAGGAATACCATATACTTTGCGATGTAAGTCAGCAGGGAGCCGAGTACAGCGTTATTGACGGGCAGATAAAGGGCTTTGGCGAAAAGGCGGATAAAAACGGTATAAAGGTATATTTAGGAACTCTTGAAAAAGAAATAAAAAGCAAAAACACTTCGGTTTTTGAGCTCCTTTACGATATAACCGAGTTTTTTGACACAGAGGACTATAAAACGGAAAATGACGGCGGAAATTACTTTGTTGACGTTAAGACGGATTTTGGAAAATACCGTTACCTTTTAACTCCTGCAGGACTTCCCATAAGCATAAAAGACGAAAATGGAAATTTTTCTGCCGAATTTTATGATATTGCTCTCAAAAAAGTTAAGTAACTGTTAAAAAAATCTGAATTTTTAAATTTTTTTCGTTTTTACTATTTACATAACTGACGAAAAGTGTTAAAATGTTAGCGTATGAGAATATGTCTTAAGACATTCTCCACCATTATATAAGGGGGATTTTATCCATGGCAAGAAAGTTTAAAAC
>JAZSPU010000037.1:0-2272 GCA_045537575.1 Acutalibacteraceae bacterium | reverse complement strand
CAGACGCTTTGTGCCGTTGAACAGCACGAAAGTACAATCAACCTTATCGGACAGTTT
The DNA here is from genome assembly GCA_045537575.1 of Acutalibacteraceae bacterium. Lineage (GTDB taxonomy): Bacteria > Bacillota > Clostridia > Oscillospirales > Acutalibacteraceae > SIG607. Next base: position 2,215 of record JAZSPU010000037.1, on the reverse strand, counting down.
TCTGAGTTTGTTTATACCAATGCCCGAATAGGCTGCGGCTTCTGTCAGCGTTAAAGTGGTTTTCTCCCAAATTGGAACCTCTTTCATTGGCGATACCTCCTATATTATTTGCCTCCATTTCCGCCGGAGGCTGGCCTTGAAACATATAACATAAAAATTCTCCTTACAGGCGGTGACGGATGCCACCGCCGTTACATTCTTCCTTTGATTGTCCCTATATATCAATCCCGCATATTTTTGTCAGCAGGATATTGTCGTCAATTTAAATTCTTCCTTCATCATTTTAATTAATAGCTTACTTTTTCTTCGGCTTATCAGCCAAGTAAATTCTCGTTACCTCGGTTCTGTGATGACCTAAGTTCTCGCTTACAATCTTTCGCGCTCTGCGCGGCCTTTCTTTTAACGCTTCGGCGTAGGTTCTTTGTGCATAGGTGTGTCTAAGTCCGTGCCAAGATATTGTCTCAGTTCTTTTCTTTTTACCGTCTTCGTATAAATCTTCGCGATTTTCTGCTATAAAACTTTTTCGATTATAGCTCATCCAATTCTGTAACGAGCGCTTTTCACGCTTAACTCCGTCTTTTTCGCTTGCGGAGATTAAGTAATCCCTCGGGTATCGGCCCGAGCATCGTGCATAATCCAAATATTTAGTAATAACACTGCGTTGCTTTGCACTCAAATCAATAGCTCTTGTCTGACCACCTTTGCCTTTTATAACAAGTTGCCCGGTCTTTAAGGCTGACATAAGGTATTCAACTCTAAGGGTACAAATCTCTTCAAGCCGTAAACCAAACTCATGGGCAAAGTCTATGGCAATCACCACGTCCTGTCGACCTTGCTCGATAGCCAACTGTCGCATATTATCAATCTCGGTTTTTAACCACGAATGGTCTTTTACGCCTGTCGCACGTTTAGGCAGTGATAGCTTATCATTTTTTGAAAGTCTATTTTTACTACCGGATTTTCTATGGAAATACCGTATGCCTGAAAGATCGGATTGAATAGTCGCGGCAGCGTTGTTTTCTTTTAGATGCTCCACGTATGCTTTAAAGTGCCGGTCTTCCACGTTCTTGAAATTTTGCAGACGAAAATTATCGGCTAAGAACTTACAGAACCTTTTTGTTGCTTCAAAATACCGTGCTCGTGTTTTAAAACTAAGTTCGTTGCTGTGCCTGTAGATAGACTCAATTTGAGCAAGTAAGTTCTTATACAAGCCCGGATTTAACACTGTAATATTATTAGAATCTGACATAGCAAACCGTCTCCTTTCTCCAAATATTCTATTTCAACGCAAGGATAGGGACCAAGCCTTGCGTAAAAATCTGTGTACGAAAAAATATAGATTATAGGGTATTTCCGTTAATAAAATATTTCTGATTTTCCTGACGAAAATAATTTTGTGTACGAAAATTTTGCATTGCTCATTTGCAAATGAAAGTCATATATCATATCAAAACGCAAAGCATAACAAATTGCTTTCAGAGATTGTGCTGACCTGATATCGAAATGTAAATAATCTCAAACGGACAGTCAGCACAATCCTTTTTTACGGGAAATGAAAGTAATTTCAAAATATTCTCTCGAAACTATAATCATAGAGCATTTCAAAACTATAATCATCAAGCATATCGAAAAGTAAATCATCAATCATACAAGAGCCATATTACATAACATCATAAATACAAATTATCATTATTTAATGTTATCTATAATAAATCTATCATTAACCTATATGGCTCTTAAAAGGAAAGTCCGCAGGGCATAATACACCCACTGTCAATGGTGTGTACGAACCTTCATTTCTTACTGATTCTTTATTGACGCGGGGTATTATGCCCTGCTAATCTCGGCTCTCCGACTGCGTCTCCGAGCCGTTTCTATCTGACTATCGTCCAATAGATACGGCTCGGCTCACAAAAAGAGAGTCATAAATCATTTCTAAAGGACAACCATCTATCATCATAGAAATGATAGTCATAGCACCTGCTTCTTGAAGTCTTTCGTTACTTTCTTCGGCTTCCTGCAGCTTGTCATTCATTACACGAATGACAACTTGCAGAGAGCCGAAGGTCTTATGCGCAGGTGCAACTTTCTCTCGAAAAGTAAATCATACACTCTCGAAGAGACAGTCATAAATCATCCCGAAGCGAAAGTTCTGTTCTTGTATTCTGCTGTAAAATAAGGTTAGTACTTGGCTTAATCTATTTGCACTTTAACG
>JAZSPU010000030.1:0-7283 GCA_045537575.1 Acutalibacteraceae bacterium | reverse complement strand
TTATATCATGATATTTTTTCACCGATATTATGCAGATAGTTGAGAAAACTAGCGAAGTCAAAACAAGTATTGCAATAATCACTTTGAAAACTTTTTTCATTTGGATGCACCTACAATTCTATTCCATAAAAATGCAACTCTGAAACACAAGGGGACGGTTAGCGTGAAACCAAATTAAGAAAAAATCGAAAAAAAGGCACACAAAACCAAGCCGAGAATTACTTCGACTGAAAACAGAGAGATTAAATTCCGAAAAGAAATTATTCGTTTAAACGAGTAGTAAGGTAGTTGATGTCGTAAAAGGTGTTGTTCGAGATTAAAGCATAGGAAAGAGTTAGAATTTTTCGAGATATGGCAATAATAGCTTTTTTCTTGCCGAGACGCGCCTGATGCGACCAAAACCAATTGCCTAATGGGGTTTTACGGTTTTTAACCGCAACCCAAGCTGCTTGGCAAAGTATGGACTTGACATAAGGATTTCCAGGCATAATCTTTTTAGATTTAATCTTTCCTGCACTTTCATCATTTCTTGGAGAAAGACCGGCCCACGAACAAAGATGTTTAGAAGATTTAAAAGATTTGTTTGGAGAGTCCCCAATCTCTGCGAGAATAAGTAAAGCGGCGGTAATATCAATTCCCGGAATGGAATCTAGTCTTTCAATAATTTCTGAATAAGGTTCAGCGATTTCTTGCATTTTATCAAGAATTTTGTTAATATGTTCTTGGATGTGCTTGACTTCGTCTATAAAATCTTGAAGCAAGAAACATTCATTAAGGTTAAGTGTACCGCAGATGGCTTTTTGGATGTCTTCTGCGGTATGCTTATGTTTACCTCTTAACGCAGATAAAGTTTCATCTACTGTAAGACTTCCTTTCAGAGCAAGTAAATTCAGGATATTCATTCCGCTGACACTATTAATATCACTTAAAACACTCGAAAGTTTAAAACCATGAGTTTGAAGAAACTTTTCCAAACGGTTTAAGCAACGTGTCTTGTCACTTACAGCGTTTTTGTATGTACGGGAAAATTCTCGTAAATCCCTTATCATTCTGTCAGGAACAAAAGACGGTTCAAGCAGACCATGCTGTAATAAGGTGGCTATCCATTGTGCATCTTTAACATCGGTTTTTCTCCCGGGAAGATTTCGCATATTGTGTGCATTGGCTACAATAATGTTTTCGTAGTATGGACTATATGATTCAATAGCCTCATATACAGGTCTCCAGTATACGCCTGTGCTTTCCATTGCTATGTGGTAACAATTATTCTTGTATAACCATTCTGTAAAATCTTTTAATGAATTAGGAAATGTAGAAAATTGCATTCTGATTAATTCGGGGTTATCTATCCCTTTTACTATACAGGCTTCTATCATATCCTTGTGAACATCAACACCGCAACAACATTCTAAAATCGGTTGCATAACACACTTCCTTTACAATTTCTGTGGGTGTGGCTATTCGATTTTTAAAGAATTTTAGCGTACGTCATCTAGTGACAGTTCTGTGTACTCCGGAATAACCTTGCTCCTGTTCTAAAGGCGTGATTCTCTCAACATACCGTCCCTCGAGCTTTCCCACAAGGTTATTATATCATGGTTTCATGCCGTTGTGTGCGATGCAAAATCATGCGGTGTTCTTCTGTGTTCTTGGCTTCTCCTTGAGGTAAGGACAAAAGGGTTCCCGTTTTCGGAGAAAAGGCTCCGTCGAAGACGGTGGTGAAGTGGAAATAAACTACACCTCATCCGACCTTTGCTTTAGGAACTAGGGAATAGAAAAAAGAAAAGCCGTTCGCTATTTCGAACGGCTGTCGAAATAGCAAACGCAATAGTTTCGACAATATTATATTTATCTTTATTTTTTATTTTATACATTAAATGTTTGACAAAATATAAATAAAGGTATATTATAAATAAGATTGATTATTTATGATACGGAGGAAACTCTTGTGGCAAAAGAATTAGCAAAACAGTATAACCCAAAGGAAGTTGAAGACAGAATCTATTCTTCTTGGCTTGACGGTAAATACTTTCACGCAAAAAGAGAGGAAGGAAAGAAGACCTATACTATAGTTATTCCTCCTCCAAACATTACAGGTCAGCTCCATATGGGACATGCCCTTGATAACACCTTGCAGGACTCTCTTATTCGTTTTAAGAGAATGCAGGGCTTTGATACTTTGTGGCTCCCAGGCACCGACCACGCTTCCATTGCAACCGAAGCAAAAATTGTTGCAAAGATGAAGGAAGAGGGCGTTGCTAAAGAAGACCTTGGAAGAGAAGGCTTTTTAGAAAGAGCTTGGGCTTGGAAGGAACAGTACGGCGGAAGAATTGTTCAGCAGCTTAAAAAGCTGGGTTCTTCTTGTGACTGGGACAGACTCCGTTTTACTATGGACGAGGGCTGTAATAAGGCTGTTAAAGAGGTTTTCGTAAACCTTTACGAAAAGGACCTTATCTATAGAGGCGAACGTATTATAAACTGGTGTCCTCATTGTCTTACATCCATTTCCGATGCCGAGGTTGAATACGAAGACCAAGCAGGTCATTTCTGGCATCTTCGCTATGCTTTGGCTGACGGCAGCGGTTATGTGGAACTTGCTACAACCCGTCCCGAAACGTTGCTCGGTGATACTGCCGTTGCAGTTAATCCTAATGACGAACGCTATAAAGCGCTTATAGGCAAAAATGTAATTCTTCCTCTTGTAAACAGAGAAATTCCCGTTGTTGCGGATGATTACGTTGAAATGGATTTCGGTACAGGCGTAGTTAAAATCACCCCTGCACATGACCCTAATGACTTTGAAGTAGGTCTTCGTCATAACCTTCCCGTTATAAACGTAATGACCGATGATGCAAAAATTACTGAAGATTATCCCGCTTATGCAGGTATGGACCGTTATGAAGCAAGAAAAGCAATAGTAAAGGATCTTGAAGCAGCAGGAAATCTTGTTAAAATTGAGGACTACAGCCATAACGTTGGTACCTGTTACCGTTGCTCTACAACCGTTGAACCCAGAGTATCAAAACAATGGTTTGTTAAAATGAAACCCCTTGCAACTCCCGCTATTGATGCAGTTAAAAATGGCGAAACAAAGTTCGTTCCTCAGCGTTTTGAAAAGGTTTATTTCCATTGGCTTGAAAATATTAGAGACTGGTGTATCTCCCGTCAGCTTTGGTGGGGACACCGTATTCCTGCTTGGTATTGTGCGGATTGCGGTGAAATTACCGTATCCAAAACCGATGCTGTAAGCTGTAGTAAATGCGGCAGTAAAAATATTGAACAGGACCCCGATACACTTGATACGTGGTTCTCTTCTGCTCTTTGGCCTTTCTCTACACTTGGATGGCCCGATGACAGCGCCGACCTTAAGCACTATTATCCCACCAATACCCTTGTAACCGGCTACGATATTATTCCTTTCTGGGTAATGCGTATGATGTTCTCGGGAATTGAGCATACAGGCGAAGTGCCCTTTGATACCGTACTTATTCACGGTCTTGTAAGGGATGAGCAGGGAAGAAAGATGTCTAAATCTCTTGGCAACGGTGTTGATCCCCTTGAAATAATCGAAAACTACGGCGCCGACGCTCTTCGTTTCTCTCTTGTTACAGGTAACAGCCCCGGAAATGATATGCGTTATATTCCTTCCCGTGTTGAGTCCTGCAGAAACTTTGCAAATAAAATCTGGAATGCTGCACGTTTCCTTCTTATGAACCTTGAAGATGATAAGGAAATGGCTCTTCCCGAAAAACTCGCATTAGAAGATAAGTGGATTCTTTCTAAATATAATAAGCTAGTTAAAGACGTAACCGAAAATATTGAAAAATATGAACTCGGCCTTGCGGCTCAAAAGCTTTATGACTTTATCTGGGACGTATATTGCGACTGGTATATTGAAATTTGTAAGGCTCGATTAAGCGGTGATGATAAAGATGCCGCCGATAATGCAAGAAGCGTTCTTGTTTACGTGCTTTCTAATACTTTAAAACTTCTCCATCCCTTTATGCCCTTTATTACCGAAGAAATCTGGCAGTCACTCCCACACAGTGGCGACTCCATTATGGTAAGCGCTTGGCCTACCTATAACGAGGCTCTTGACTTTACTAAAGAGGAAGAGGACTTCGAAAAGGTAATGGATGCTATTAAGGCTATAAGAAATCGCAGAAGCGAAATGAACGTACCGCCTTCCCGTAAAGCAAAGGTATGTATTGCAACTGCACAGCAGGATGTATTTAAGGCAGGTACCTCCTTCTTTGTTCGACTTGCCAGTGCAAGTGAGGTAGAAATTGCCGATAATTTCGATTTGCAGGGCGCAGTACGTGTTGTTACCGACGTTGCTAATATCTTTATTCCTATGAACGAGCTTGTTGACGTAAGCGCTGAACTTGCCCGTCTTGAAAAGGATTTAAAGAAGGCGCTGGACGATAAAACCTTCTTCGAAAAGAAGCTTAATAATCCCGGCTTCGTAGCAAAGGCACCTGCCGCTGTTTTAGAAGAACAAAAGGAAAAGCTTAAGAAGGTAGAGGACAAAATTGCACTTATAAACCAAAGCATCGAAGAACTCAAAAACATGTAATTGTTAAACCAAACAAAATCGGCGGTTTGTTTTTGTACGAACTGCCGATTTTTCTGTTTTTCGAAAAATAAGTGTCACATTTTGCCACTTTGTTTCGTTTTAATATATAGAAGAACAAAAATATAGGAAGGCAGTGACTTATTTTATGAAAAACAAAATATTTTTAATTATATTGCTTTTACTTTCCTTCCTTTTAAATTCTTGTTCAAAACCCCGACCGCAAAGACAAATGGATAATTATGATGATTTTGAGGAAGAAAGCTTCGAGGAAACGTCATCTGATAAGGAACAGTATTCTTTAGGGCTTAACGGATTATATGAAAATGACGGACATTCTTCCGATACGTCTTCCGCTTCCGATAAAGAACCTGTTCAGGTTTATTCGACTCCCGTTGTTACAGATGGTCTGTATAAAAGCTACGTAAAGCTTGACGTTAAATTTTTATCTCAAAAGCCTGAGCTTCCAAGCGGATGCGAAATTACTTCTCTTACTACCGTGCTTAACTTTTACGGCTATAATGTAAGTAAAACCGATATGGCGGATAATTATTTGCCTAAATCTGATTCCAGTAAAGATTTCTGGAAGGTATTTGTAGGCAATCCTCGATATAATACGGGCTTTGGCTGTTACGCTCAGCCTATAACAGATGCCGCTTATAAATATCTTAGTGAGCAGGGAAGTACCCTTACTGCCTATAACTATAGCGGTACGCCCTTTGAAGACTTGCTTTTACTGGTGCAAAGCGGCAGGCCGGTTATAATTTGGGGAACGCTTAATATGGGAGCGCCCTATTACAGTTATAAATGGATACTTGCTGACGGAAGTGAGCGGCGTTGGATAACCCCTGAACACTGTCTTGTGCTTATTGGCTATGATTTAAGTAAAGGCACCGCAATAATAAGCGATCCTATGCGTAATATTGTGGAATACGACCTTGATACAGTCAAATCGCGATATAACGCCCTTCATTCACAATGCGTATTTATTTGTTAATCTATGTAAAACTCCTTCGATTTTTCGAGGGAGTTTTTATTATATATATGTAATAGTATAAAAATAGACAAAAATCTGCCGACAGTGTGCGACAGGTTTTTTATTTTGCCTATGTTAAAATTATAAGTAGTTAAAAACAAGGAGGTACAAAGATGTCAGTAAAAATCAGCGTAAAAGGGGAAGTGGTTACCGCATATCTGGGCGGTGAGCTTGACCATCACAGCGCAAGGGAAATGCGTGAAGCGATAGATAATGCTATTGAGATGAATATTCCGTCACTTTTGGTTCTTGATTTTTCGTCAGTCACGTTTATGGACAGTTCGGGGATAGGTTTAGTAATGGGACGTTACAGGAATTTAAGCAGAACAGGAGCCCAGCTTCATATAACGGGAGCATCCCCACAGATAGCAAAGGTAATGAAACTTGCAGGAATAAGCAGACTTGCCAAATTTGATATAGGAGGATTTAAAGTTGAAACCGATAAATAAATTTACGCTTACTATGGAGTCTTGCTCCAATAATGAATATTTTGCACGTGCCGCCGTGTCGGCATTTATTACACAGCTTGACCCTACACTTGAAGAACTTAACGATATAAAAACAGCCGTTTCCGAAGCTGTTACCAACTGTATAGTTCACGCCTATAAAAACAGTATAGGCAAAATTTACATAACCGTGGAACTTTATCCCTTTTCTGTTGTCAAAATAAAAATAAAGGACAAGGGTTGCGGGATAAGTGACGTCAGTCAGGCAATGGAACCGCTGTTTACTACAGTAGGCGGCGAAAGGGCAGGGCTTGGCTTTGCGGTTATGCAGAGCTTTACTGATGATATAAAGGTGCGCTCAAAGGTTGGCAGCGGCACTACCGTAACTCTAACTAAAAAACTTGAACTGCGGGTAAAGAATAATGCCTGACGTTGACAAACTGATAAATGATAACTACGGACTTGTTCGCGCCTGTGCAGGAAAGTTTACGGGAAGAGGCATAGAATATGACGATTTGTTTCAGATAGGCTGTATAGGGCTTATCAAAGCAGCCAATGGCTATGACGAATCTCGGGGGCTTATGTTTTCAACCTACGCTGTACCTACTATAATTGGAGAAATCAAAAGGGTATTTCGTGATACGGGCGCCATAAAGGTATCAAGGTCGCTGAAAGAACTTTCCTTCAAGGTAGCAAAAGCGAGAGAAAATCTTGAAAAGCAAAACGGCAGAGAACCGTCGGTCAGCGAAATTGCACAGCTTCTCGGAGTTGAAAGGGAAGAGGTTAATGATGCAATTTGCGTTTTAATGCCTATAGAGTCCTTAACCTACGAGGATGAAGAAGGAAGCGGTCAACAGGATTTGCCCGTAGAAAGCGAAGAGGAACGTATAAATGATAGAATTTATGTTCATACTCTACTAAAGGAACTGGAGCCCGAGGAACAAACCCTTATTAAACTACGCTATTATATGTATAGAACCCAAAGCGAAACAGCAAAGCTTCTTAATATGTCTCAGGTTCAGGTTTCCCGAAACGAAAAGCGTATTTTGGCTAAACTTAGGGCAATGGAGGGAATAAAATAAAAAAATTCAAAAAAATTCAAAAAAAGTGTTGACAAGAGGGGATAAATGTAGTATAACAATATGGCTGTCGCAAAACGGCAGTAAAAAATACCGCGAAAAAAACTTAAAAAAAGATAAAAAAAGTTCTTGACAATAGGTTTTGATTG